>NZ_JBHXTC010000024.1:110477-114518 GCF_042677605.1 Streptomyces sp. NPDC127106
CCCCCGGGGGGGGCGCGCCCCCCCCCCCGGGCGCGCCCCCCCCCCCCCCCCGCGGGGGGGGGGGGGGGCGCCCCCCCCCCCCCCCCCCCCATACCCCGTCCGATTCTCCCGAACGTCAGCCGTGCGCCCGTAGGTTCGTCCGTACCGGGTCACGCTTCTGTCACGGAATGTCGACAGTTCTCCGGTACCGCCGACTTCTCCGGAAGTCGTACGCAAGCCGTGTACAACTCCCCTTCCCGCATTCCATTTCCGGGCCCCGTCCGACCCGCCGCGGCACCGCCCGGGAAGCGCCGCGGAACCGGACCCGGACCGCTGCCCGATCCCATTCGCATTCCGTTCGACAACGCCCTAATTCCGTGGGCCGATTGCCCCGGATCCGCCGGCGCACGGCCACCGGGGGGCTGCCCCGTTTCATTGCCCCTTCTGTGCGGCCGCGCTCTCGCCCGCCCGGTCCACCGCCCGCCCGAGGAGGTCCCGGGCCGCCCGGATCCGATCGGTCAGCTCCGGCGGCTCCACCACCTCGAACTCGCAGCCGAGCAGCATGACGTGGATGACGAGCACGTCGAGGCTCACGGCCCCGGTGCGCAGCAGACAGCTCTTGTCGTCGACCGGTTCCAGGGCCCCGTCGCTCGGCCCGATCAGCCGCGCCGCGTCCTCGGCCGGCATCCCCAGCCGCAGCACCGCACGCGCGGCGTACGCGGCCTGCGCCACGCCCTGCGACACGTACGCGGCGAGGTCCTCCGCGGGAGCCGGGCGCCGGGCGAACCGCGGACCGTGCGGCGGTCTGGGCTCGATCCGGTCGGCGCGGAAGGTCCGCCAGTCCTCCCGCTCCACATCCCAGGCCACCAGGTACCAGCGCCGCTCGGTGCACACCAGCCGGTGAGGCTCCACCACCCGCCGCGAGGCGCCGCCCCCGTGGTCCCGGTACGCGAAGCGCAGCCGCTCGCCGTCCCGGCACGCGGCGGCCAACTCGGCCAGCACGGAGGGGTCGACGGCGCTGCGCTCCGGCGCGCGCAGCATCGGTACGGTGAACTCGTCGATGGCCGACACCCGCCGCCGCAGCCTGCCCGGCAGGACCTGCTCCAGCTTGGCCAGCGCCCGTACGGAGGCCTCGCCGATCCCCTCGACCCCGTTCCCGGCGGCGGTGCGCAGCCCCACCGCGACGGCCACCGCCTCGTCGTCGTCGAGCAGCAGCGGCGGCAACTCGGCCCCGGCGCCCAGCTGGTAGCCGCCGCCGGTCCCGGGGGTGGCGTTCACGGGATAGCCGAGCTCCCGCAGCCGTTCCACGTCGCGCCGTACCGTCCGCGGGGTCACGCCGAGGCGCTCCGCGAGGTCGGCCCCGGTCCATTCGCGGTGGGCTTGCAACAGGGACAGCAGGCGCAGCAGTCGTGCGGAGGTCTCCAGCATGCCGAGCAGTGTGCCAGCGCCGGCGGCCCCCGGCCCGCCCGCCCACCGCCGGCCGCGGGCGGTGACGCAGCAGGGGCGCGCCGAAGCAGTGCGCGGCCGCCTCCCCTCGCCCCACACCCCGGACGACCCCGCGCCCGCCGTCGGGCGGCGGGCCGCCGACGGGCCGGCGCGGCCGCTCGACGTTCGGGCCGGGGTGGCGGTCACCGGCGGCAGGCCGCGCGCCGTCCACTGCCTCCCGGCACCACGGGGACCGTTCGGCACACGGACGAGTGAGGTGCGGCGGCGCCGGCAACCACCGACCTGCGACGCGGGCTCGGGCAGACGCGCCCCGGACGGACGTACCGGCCGCCCGCCGGGTGGGTGCCGGCGCCGCCGTCGTGCCCGCCGTCGTGCCCGCCGATCAGGGCGGCGGCCGGAGGCGTCCGCCCGCCTCCGGGTGCCCCTGCGCGAACCGCGCCGCGGGCGGGCCTTCGGCGGCGAAGCCGGGGAACGGGCCCTCCGCAGCCGACCAGCCCGCCCCCGCCCCGCTCCGGGCCGCCCACCGGCCCGGGAACCACTGCGACGAAGTCGGGCTCGGTGCCACGGGCTTGGCCGGACGCGCCGACTGCGGGGACGGGGCGGACGGCTTCAGTGGCGGGGCAGACGGCCGCGGGGACGGGGCAGACGGCCGCAGGGGCGGCGCCACCGGCTTCGCGGGCAGGGGCAGGGACGGGGGCGGCGGAGGCAGGGTCAGGAGCATGCCGGGGGCGATCGCCTGCGGCTCCGGGCCGATCAGCGTCCGGTTCGCCTCGTACAGGGCCGGCCAGCCGCCCTGCACGCCCCGCCGGCGGGCGATCCCGTCGAGCGTGTCCCCGGCCCGCACCACGTGTCCCCGGCCCGCCAGCCCGTACCGCTTCGCGCACACCGGCCAGGCCTCCCAGCCCTGCCGGGCCACCACCTCCTCCGCCACCAGGATCTGCTGCTCCCGGCCGGCCAGATCGGCCCGCGCCGCGAACGCCAGGCCCCCGTACTCCTCCCAGGTCGACTGGTGGAACTGCAGCCCGCCGTAGAAGCCGTTGCCGGTGTTGATCGCCCAGCGCCCGCTGCTCTCGCAGTCGGCCACACAGTCCCAGGGCCACTGCGCGCCCGGCCCGCAGTCCGCCGGCCCGCTGCCGACGGTCCCGGTCGAGCCCGGGTGCGCCGCCCCCGCGGGCCCGGGCGCCGGAGGTGGAGGGGCCGCGCCGGCTCCCGACGGGAGTACGAGGACGAGAGCCAGCGCGGCAGCGGCCGCAGCCGCCGAAGCGGCCCGCCGGATCCGGGGGTCGGGCATCGCGTCACGCTACGCAGCCCGCGGCCCCGCACCCGCCGCGCCACGCGGACGGTCCCGCACCTCGTCCGAAGCCCACCCGGTCGGCGGAGCCGCGGCAGGCCGACCGCAGCCCCCTGGAGCCCGGTGGCAGCCCCACCCAAACGCGCAGCTCCGACCAGCAACTGCGCACAAAGCGGCAACAGTTGACCCGAAAACAACGCCGTTGTCCGACCGTTCACCCCTCCGGGGGGCGGGTTCGATTCCGTTCCCTCCGACCGCGTGACCCCGGCCGCCGCTCCCCCGTTGATCCGGCAGGCCGGGAACCGCTCGGCCCGCCCCTGCTCGCCTAGTCCGAGGAGCCATCCCGTGCCCCGCATGCTCGACGTCAGTGATGAGGTACGTGCCGAGATCGGTGACGAAGAAGCCGAGAGGCTGCTCACCGGCGACGACGCACCGCGCAGTTACGACTGCACCTCCTGCCGCACCCCCGGGGACCCGCAGACCGACCGCACCAGCACCGTGCTGTTCGTGGGCGAGGAGACCGCCGTCCTCGCCTTCGCCCACGCCGGCTGCATCCCCTCCCAGGTCGTGAACGTCTCCGAGGAGCAGCTGCAGGGCGCCGTCCGCAGCATCACCGGTGACAGCCCCGCCCCGGAGGCCGCCGCCCCCGCGCCCGCCGGCTCCGTGCCGCAGAGCGTGCCCGGCGGCCAGGCGGTCCTCGGCATCACCAGCGGCCTGGTCCTGATCGGCGGCGAACTGCACCCCGCGCTCGTCGTCGAGCCGACCGCGCCGATCGCCCGCCCGGGCAGCGACGGGCCCGGCGACGACTTCCTGCCGCTCCTCATCGAGCAGGGCTTCCACTTCGTCACCGACACCGGCGAGGTGCCGTCCCCGCTCGCCGGCTGGTCGGTGCTGCTCGCCGCGGGCCAGCTGCACGCCGTGCTCCAGCCGGACCCCAAGGGTGGCAAGCCGGTCGCCTGGTGGCAGGCGCACCAGGCCCTGTCGGTCACCGAGGGCTGGCGGGCCGCCGTCAACAAGAACCAGCGCGTCCTCGTGTACGCCGCCCCGGTCGGCTCCATCGGCCAGCAGCCCCGCGAGGACCTGCTGCGCGAGGCGCTCGACCGCGCGGCCGCCGCCGGCCGGCTGGTGGCCGCCTCGATGCCGCTGGCAGGCACCCCGGGCGCCTGACGCCGAGGGACCCCGAGACGGGGGGGGGCGGGCGCGCCGCGGGCGCGGGGGGGGGACACATTGTTCGGCGCGTCGGTGCCCGTGGGCGTGTGCCACCAATCCGGGCCCCGGGGCGACGACCGGTTCCTGGAGCGGATGTGGCCCGTCGTGTACGCGGC
>NZ_JBHXTC010000025.1:0-13082 GCF_042677605.1 Streptomyces sp. NPDC127106
CGAGCAGCAGCGCCGCCCGCTGTAGCTTCGCTCTGCGGGCCGTTCCGGCTTACCCCGCCCTGAAGGACGGGGCTTGCGCCGGCATCATCCGGTCATCCGCCACCAGGCCCGCCTGGGCCCTGACCCGTTCACGGTGTTCGCGCTGGAAGGAACTCCGCGGTCGCCTCGGCCCGGGACGCCCGCGCACGCTGGACCTCCCGGATACGGAGGCCGACCGCGCGGAGCGGATGGACCGCCACGACTGGGCGTACCGGGAGGTGTTCCGCCAGCACGTGCACCGCGACACCCTGTTCCTGACCGGCAGCGCCCGCACCTTCCGCAGGACCGCCGGCCTCTTCGCCGACCTCGCCCGCAACGGCCCCGCCCGGGCGGCCGCCTTCCCGGACAGCCGCTACCGCCAACGCCTGCACTGCGGCCCCCGCGACCAAGACCTGCACATCGAGTACGGCGCCGCCTGACGACGGACCCGCCCGGCCCGGGTCGGGCACGGGCCGTTCCGGGTCACCGGCTGCGCGGGATGACCGGCCAGGACGACTCGACGACGGCCGCGGGATCCGTGGTCCGGCGCAGGTACGCCTGGAGCGAGGCCGACTGGGCGGCCGCCGCACGCACCTGGAGGTCGTGCAGGTCGGTGAGGGACATCGTCCCGACGGGCCGGTGCTTCTCGCCCATCCGCCGCACCACACGGGCGGCGGCCACCGCGTCCGCCCGCGCGTCGTGCGCGTCCTCCAGCGACACGCCGTAGTGCGCGCACAGCGCATGGAGGGCCCGCTTGCCCTTCCGGTACCGGTCGACGTGCTTGTCTATCACCAGCGGGTCGATGACGGGCGAGGGCTCGATGCCCAGTCGCTCCCCGATCGACCGCAGCCCGTACCGCCGGCACTCGCGGTCCAGCAAGGACAGGTCGTAGCGCGCGTTCATCACGACCAGGGGCGTGCCCGCGCGCAGGACCGCGGAGACGGCCTGCGTGATCTCCTCGACCCCGGACGGAGCCGGAACCCCGTGCTCGCGGGCATGACCCGTCGAGATGCCGTGGATGGCCGAGGCCTGCTCGGGTATCGCCACCCCGGGGTCGAGCAGCCAGGTCCGCTCCGCCGAGACGGCGCCGTCCGGCTCCAGCCGGACGACCGCCGCGGTGACGATGCGGTCGGTCTCGACGTCCGTACCCGTGGTCTCGAGGTCGAAGGCCACCAAGGGCCCGCTGATCCAAGTCATCGCGTGACCCCCGCTCCTGCGTGCCCGTTCCCCATCACGCGCCCCTCCCCCGTATCGTCCGGGGCCGTCAGTCCCCGGCCCGGACCCGTTCGTCAGCCGTCAGCCATCAACCGTCGGCCGGCGAACACCAACCCCCGACCAACGACTTTCAGCCTGCCACGGGCCACTGACAGTCACGACACCGGGCGGGAGTCCTGCCAGATGGACTCGAATTCCTCCCGGTACGTGGGGAAAAGTCCGTGTTCCACATCACGCGGCGAGACAGCGGCCTTCGCCCCGCCGCCCCGCAGGACGAGCACCGGGGCCTCCATGCCCCGCGCCCGCCGCAGGTACGACTGCACCACCGCGATGCCGGAGTTCTCCCCCTCCACCAGGTAGGCGGTGAAGCGCGGGGTCTCGTCGAAGACGTGGATCTCGAACCGCGAGGGGTCCCGCAGCCCGGCCCGGACCCGCCGTACGTGGAGGATGTTCATCTCCACCGACCGGCTCAGCTCGCCCTTGCGCAGCCCGAGCTCCCGTTCGCGCCGCTTGACGGCGCTGCTGGCCGGGTTCAGGAACAGCAGCCGGACCCGGCAGCCGGCCTCGGTGAGCCGGACGAGTCTTCGGCCGGAGTAGTTCTGGACGAGCAGGTTGAGCCCTATCCCGATGGCGTCGAGCCGCCGCGCCCCGCCGAACAGGTCCTCGGCCGGGAGCTGCCGCTGGAGCCGGACCCGGTCGGGGTGGACGGAGACCACGTCCGCGTACCGGTCGCCGACCAGGTCCTCGACCGCGTCGATCGGCAGCCGGTCCGCCGACGGCGAGCCGGCACCCCCGCCGAGCACCTCCAGGAGCCGGGCCGAGGCGCGCTCGGCCTGTTCCAGCACGGCCCGGGACAGCGCCCGGTTGCGGGAGACGACGTTGCGGGTGACCTCCAGCTCGTCCAGGGCGAGTTCGATCTCGCGGCGGTCGTCGAAGTACGGCTCGAAGCACGGCCAGTGCTGGACCATCAGCTCCCGCAGCTGGGGCAGGGTCAGGAAGCTGAGGACGTTGTCGTCGGCGGGGTCGAGCAGGTAGCCCTTGCGGCGGCTGACCTCGCGCACCGCGACGGCCCGCTGCACCCACTCCTGGCCGGCGGGCCCGGCGGCGGCGACGACCCAGTCGTCCTCGCCGTGCACGGGTTCGTAGATCGGCCGCAGGACCGCGCCGACCACCGAGCGCAACCGCTGTTCGATCAGATTCAGCCAGATGTACGCCCGGCCCGCGCGCTGGGCCCGGGTGCGGACCTCGGTCCACGCGTCCGCGCCCCAGTCCAGCTCGGCGCCGGCCCGTACCGCGCCGGCCTCCGGTGTCGCGAGGGAGACCGCGCCGCCCGGCACCGGCACCCCGCCGGTCCCGCCGGATCCGCCGGTTCCCCCTGCCCCGCCGCCCCCGGCCCCTTCCGGAACCCCGCCGGACGCACCCCCGGGTGCGCCTCCTGGGGCGTCCGCCGAGCCACCCTCGTGACCGCCGTCACCAGGGGGAAGCTCCAGACCTCCCGAGCTCACCCGTGCACCGCCTTCTGCGTTCTGGACGCCCGTCTCCAGTGATCACGGAAGGGTACTCCGAGGTCGGCGCCCGGTGCAGCCCGATGCGACCCGATGGACCGTACACAGGTGATCTGTTGACCCATTATCGGATGCGCACACAGTCCGCTGACCCGCATATCGGCACACCGGGTCACCCGGCAGGAGTACCCCAAGTCCCCGCGTACGGCCCCTCTTTCGGGGAAGATCCTGCCCATGGCACGGATCGGCGTCCCGCCGACCGCGAACCATCCGCCCGACGCCGAGGCGAAGACGGGAGAAGAGTCGTTGTCCATGCAGGTCTGGCCGGGACACGCGTATCCGCTCGGCGCCACCTACGACGGTGCGGGCACCAATTTCGCGGTCTACTCCGAGGCCGCCCGGCGCATCGAGCTGTGCCTGCTCCACGAGGACGGCTCGGAGACGGCCGTCGAACTGCGCGAGACCGACGCCTTCGTCCGGCACGCCTACCTGCCGGGCGTCATGCCGGGCCAGCGCTACGGGTTCCGCGCCCACGGCCCGTACGAGCCCGAGCGCGGCCAGCGCTGCAATCCGGCCAAACTCCTCCTCGACCCGTACGCACGGGCGATCGCCGGGAGCATCGACTGGGGCGAGGAGGTGTACGGCTACCACTTCGGCCGGCCCGACTCCCGCAACGACCTCGACTCAGCCCCGCGCACCATGAGTTCGGTCGTCGTGAACCCGTACTTCGACTGGGCCAACGACCGCCCGCCGCGCCACGAGTACCACCGGACGGTGCTGTACGAGGCCCACGTCAAAGGGCTGACCATGCGCCATCCGGAGCTCCCGGAGGAGCTGCGCGGCACGTACGGGGCCCTCGCGCACCCGGCGGTCATCGGGCACCTGACGAAGCTCGGGGTGACCGCGCTGGAACTGATGCCGGTGCACCAGTACGTCCACGACCACCGGCTGGTCGACGACGGGCTGACCAACTACTGGGGCTACAACACGATCGGCTACTTCGCCCCGCACAACGGCTACGCCTCGGGCGACCGCGGCCAGCAGGTGCTGGAGTTCAAGTCGGCGGTCCGGGCCCTGCACGAGGCCGGCATCGAGGTGATCCTGGACGTGGTCTACAACCACACGGCCGAGGGCAACCACCTGGGCCCGACACTGTCCTTCCGGGGCCTCGACAACGCCTCCTACTACCGGCTGGCGGATGACCCCCGGCACTACACGGACACCACCGGGACCGGGAACTCGCTGCTCATGCGCTCCCCGCACGTCCTCCAGCTCATCATGGACTCGCTGCGCTACTGGGTCACCGAGATGCACGTGGACGGGTTCCGCTTCGACCTGGCCGCCACCCTGGCCCGGCAGTTCCACGAGGTGGACCGGCTGTCGTCGTTCTTCGACCTGGTCCAGCAGGACCCGGTCGTCAGCCAGGTGAAGCTGATCGCGGAGCCCTGGGACCTGGGCGAGGGCGGCTACCAGGTGGGGAACTTCCCGCCGCTGTGGACCGAGTGGAACGGCAAGTACCGCGACACCGTACGGGACTTGTGGCGCGGACAGCCGAGGACCCTCGCCGATTTCGCGAGCCGGCTGACCGGCTCCTCGGACCTCTACCAGGACGACGGCCGGCGCCCCATCGCCTCCATCAACTTCCACACCTGCCACGACGGTTTCACGCTGCACGACCTCGTCTCGTACGACGAGAAGCACAACGAGGCGAACCGGGAGGGCAATCGGGACGGCGAACCCCACAACCGGTCCTGGAACTGCGGGGTGGAGGGCCCGACCGAGGACCCGGAGGTCCTCCAGCTGCGCGAGCGGCAGATGCGCAATTTCACCGCCACGCTGATGCTGGCGCAGGGGGTGCCGATGCTCAGCCACGGCGACGAGTTCGCCCGCAGCCAGAACGGCAACAACAACGCGTACTGCCAGGACAACGAGCTGTCGTGGCTGGAATGGCCGGAGCCGGGCAAACCGGCGCCCTCGCTGCTGGAGTTCACGCGCAGGATGGTGTGGCTGCGCCGGGACCACCCGGTCTTCCGGCGGCGGCGCTTCTTCCACGGGCGGCCGGTCGAGGGCACCCACGACGAGCTCTCGGACATCGCGTGGTTCACCCCGTACGGGGAGCCGATGCGGGCCCGCGACTGGCAGGCCCAGCACGCGCGGGCGCTGACGGTGTTCCTGAACGGGGAGGCCATCTCCGAGCCGGGGGCGCGGGGGGAACGGATCACCGACGACTCGTTCCTGCTGATGTTCAACGCCGGTGCGGAGTCCCAGGAGTTCACGGTCCCGGCCGGGCACGGGGCACAGTGGCGGCTGGTCGTGGACACGGCGCGGCCGGAGGTGCCGCCACCCGGCACCGGGCCGCAGTACGCGGCCGGGGACCGGGTGACGCTGACGGGCCGCTCGCTGGTCGTGCTCCAGCGGCCGGAGTGAGGGCGGGCCGGGGCCGCCGCGCTCAGACGGCCTGGGGCGAGGCGTCCCGGGGGGACACGGCCTGCGGTGCCGCGGTCTGCTGTGCTGCGGTCCGCGGTGACGTGGCCTGCTGTGACGTGGCCTGCTGTGCTGCGGTCCGCGGTGACGTGGCCTGCTGCGCCGGGACGGAGGCCCGGCCGGCGGAGTGCGCGCGGGCGGCCGGGACCCTCGTGCCCAGGGCGAGCAGCAGGGCCGCCGCGGCCGCACCCACGGCGACCCCGAAGGCGCCGGCGGGCCCGTACGCCTCGGCGAGCCGGCCCGAGACGGCCAGGGCCAGCGCCTGCCCGGCCACGAGCGCACTGGCGGCGTAGGCGGTGGCCTCGGCGAGCCGGGCGGGCTCGACGGCCCGCTCGGTGAGCGCGAACGCGGTGATCAGGTGGGGGGCGTAGGCGGCGCCGAGCACGATGACGACCGCGTACAGCGGGGCCAGGGTGTGGGTGAACAGCAGCGGCGCGGACAGCAGGAGGGCGGCCCCGGTGGCGGCGCGCCAGCGCAGCATCAGCCCGAACCGGGCGGGCAGCGCGCCGAGCGCGAGGCCGACGGCGGCGCTGGCGACGCCCATGGCGGCGTAGACGATGCCGGCCTGGCCGGGGACGCCCAGGCGGGCGGTGAGGGCGGCGATGCCGGCCTGGCAGGCGCCGAACATGGCGCCCTGGAGCAGGAGCGATCCGCGGACGGCGTGCACGACACCCGGATGCCGCACCTGCCCGCCGGGCCGCCGCACGGCGGGCGCCCCGGCAGCGGCCGCGGTCGCCGTCCTCGTCGCGGTCGCCGTCGGGTGCAGCGCGAAGGCGGTCCCGAAGACGGCGGCGAGGGCGGCGGCGAGGCCGAGCGCGAGCGCGGGGTGGGCCGCGAGCGCGGCGAGCCCGACGAGGGCCGGGCCGAGGACGAACGAGACCTCGTCCAGGGTGCCCTCGAGGGAGTGGACGGCGCCGACCACTCCCTCGCCGGCCCCGGAGCGGTGGGCGAGCGCCACGGAGCGGGTCCGGGCGAGGGGTCCGACCAGGGGGACGGAAGCACCGGTGACGGCGCCGACCACGGCGAGCGGGGCGGTGGCCAGGCCGCCGAGGGCTCCGGCGACCAGGGCGGCGGTGGCGACGGCGTTGACCGCGGCGGCGGTCAGGACGACGGGCCGCTGCCCGTGCCGGTCGGCGAGCCGGCCCAGGAGGGGCCCGCACAGGACCTGGCCGGCGGAGAGGGCCGCGCCGACCACGCCGGCGGTGGCGAGGGAGCCGCTGGTCTCGGCGACCAGCAGCACGCTCCCGAACTGCGTCATCGCGACGGGCAGCCGGGCGAGAAAGGAGACGAGCGGGAGGAGGGGCCCGGTGAGGGCGATGACTCTTCGATAGGTAGCGATGGTTCCAACCACCCTGGCAACGCTAACCGGGTGCAGTCACCCGAATGCATGGGGTCATGGCACGGAATCCGGTGAGGCGGGTACGTACGTTCTTATGAGCCGGCGTCATACTCACCTCACATCAGCATCTGGCATTCCGACGGCTGACACCGGGGCGACACCTTCGTCGTCTTCGTCACCTTCTTCGACGTACCGCCTCCAGCTGTGCCCGGAGTTCCCGTTCGCCGCCGCCGAGAAGACCGTGCCGTACCTCGCCTCGCTCGGGGTCTCCCATCTGCACCTGTCCCCCGTCCTGGAGGCGGTTCCCGGTTCGGCCCACGGGTACGACGTCACCGACCACTCCCGGGTGCGGGAGGAGCTCGGCGGGGAGCGCGGGCTGCGCGGGCTGGCCGCCGCGGCCGGGGAGCACGGGCTGGGCCTGGTGCTGGACATCGTGCCGAACCACATGGCGGTGCCCTCGCCGCTGCGGCTGAACCGGCCCCTGTGGGAGGTCCTGCGGGAGGGGCCGTGGACCCCGTACGCACGCTGGTTCGACATCGACTGGGACGCGGGCGGCGGGCAGCTGCTGCTGCCGGTGCTCGGCGAGCCGCTCGACCCGGCCGCGTGCACGGTCGACGGGGGGCTGCTGCGGGTCGGTGACGCGTGGGAGTTCCCGCTGCGCGCCGGGACCGAGGGGCTGCCGGTGCCGGAGCTGCTGGCCGTCCAGTGGTACCGGCCGGCCTGCTGGCGGGAGGCCCGCACCGGGCTCAACTACCGCCGCTTCTTCACGATCTCGCAGCTCATCGGCCTCCGGGTGGAGGACCCGGAGGTGTTCGAAGCGACGCACGCGAAGCTGCTGGAGCTGGTGCGCGACGGGGTGGCCGCCGGGCTGCGGATCGACCACGTGGACGGGCTCGCGGACCCCGGGGCGTACCTGCGGCGGCTGCGCTCGGCGGTGGGGGACGGCTGCTGGGTGGTGGTGGAGAAGATCCTGGCCGGGCAGGAGCGGCTGCCGGCCGGCTGGCCGGTGGCGGGGACCACCGGGTACGACGCGCTGCGGCGGGTGGACGGGGTGTTCACCGACCCGGCCGGCGCGGCCGAGCTGGACCGCCGCTACCGGGCGTGCACGGGCCTGCCCGGCTGGGAGGAGACGGCCCGGGCGTGTGCGCGGGAGGTCCTGACCGGCGACCTGGCCGCCGAACTGGGGGCGCTGGAGCGGGCGGCCGGGCCGGATGCGGCGCCGGCCGTGCGCGAGCTGCTGATCGCCTACCCCGTCTACCGGCCGTACCCCGACGGCGAGGAGCTGGATCCGGGGGCGCTGGCGGAGGCCTCCCGACGGGCAGGGTCGGGGGCGGTGGCCGACGTACGGGACCTCGTGCGGGAGAATCCGGCGTTCGCGGCGCGCTTCGCGCAGACCTCGGCGGCGCTGCGCGCCAAGGCGCTGGAGGACCGGGCCTTCTACCGGTACGCCCCGCTGCTGTCGGCCACGGAGGTCGGCGGGGATCCGGGGCGGCCGGCGGTGGACCCGGACGGCTTCCACGCGTACTGCGCCGCGCTGGAGCGGGACTGGCCGGGCTCGGGGACGGTGCTGTCCACGCACGACACCAAGCGCAGCGCGGACGTCCGGGCCCGGATCGCGGCCCTGTCGCAGGCGCCTGAGCTGATGGACGACGCGACCGGGGCGGACGGGGCTCCCGGGGCGGACGGCGCCGCGGGCGACCCGCAGCTGGCCTGGGTGGCCCGGCAGTCGGCACTCGGCCTCGGCGGGGTCCCGGACGGCGCGGAACGGCTCGCGCAGGCGCTGCTCAAGGCGGCGCGCGAGGCCGCCCTGCGGACCAGCTGGACCGAGCAGGACCCGGCGTACGAGGCCTCGGTCGCCGGGTACGTCCCCGCCGGGGCACAGGGGGCGCAGGGGGCGGAGCTCCCGCAGGCCCTCGCGGAGGCGGCCCGCGCCAACCTCCTCGGAGCGGCGCTGCTGCACCTGGCGATGCCCGGGATCCCGGAGGTCTACCAGGGCGCCGAGACGGAGTACCGGGCGCTGGTGGACCCGGACAACCGGCGCCCTGCCCGGTTCCCCCGCGAGGCGCTGGCCCGGCTCGACACGGGGGCCGCGCCGGAGGGGGTGGCGGAGGAGAAGCTCCGGCTCACGGCCGCCCTGCTGCGGCTGCGGCGGGACCGGCCAGGGGTGTTCACCGGGTACGCGGGGCTGGCTGCCCGCGGGCCGGCGGCGGAGCACTGCCTGGCCTTCGCCCGCCCGGGAGGCCTGGTGGCGGTGGCGACCCGGCTCTCGCTCCGGCTGGCCCGGGCCGGGGGGTGGCGGGACACGGTCCTGCCCCTGCCGCCGGGGCGGTGGAGGCCCGTACTGCCGCCGCTGC
Organism: Streptomyces sp. NPDC127106; assembly: GCF_042677605.1. Lineage (NCBI taxonomy): Bacteria > Bacillati > Actinomycetota > Actinomycetes > Kitasatosporales > Streptomycetaceae > Streptomyces > Streptomyces sp. NPDC127106. Next base: position 8,916 of record NZ_JBHXTC010000025.1, read on the forward strand.
CCCACGGGCCGGGGGCGGCGTCGTACGAGGGCGGGGTGCGGCTGGCGGAGCTGCTGGCGGCGCGGCCGGTGGCGGTCCTGCTACGGGACGGGGGTGGCGGGAGCGGAGGGAGCACCGGCCCTGGGCGGGACGGCGAGTAGCCCGGCGAAGGCCTCCGCCGCGCCCGTGAGCGGCACGCGGGAGAAGACGGCGAGGGGCCGGTGCCACGGCGGGTCGAAGGAGAGCAGCGCGCAGTCCTCGCCGAGGGCGCCCCGGGCCGTGTGGGCGGGGGCCATGGCCACCCCGGTGCCGGCGGCGGCCATGCGGACGGCGGTGGAGGTGTGCTCGGTGCGCAGCGCGGTGCGCGGGGTGAAGCCGACCTTGCCGCACGCCCAGTCGAGGAACGGCTCGCCGTGCACGACCGGTTCCATGGCGCAGCGGATCCAGTCGCGGTCGGCGAGTTCGGCCAGGCGTACGGATCCGCGGCCGGCCAGCGGGTCGTCGATGGGGACGACGAGCACCAGCTCCTCCCGGCCGGCCGGGAGGACGGGACCGGTCCACTCCTTGGGCTCGGGCCCCACGGCGAGGTCGGCGACGCCGCGGTCCAGCTGTTCCTCCAGGGCTGCCGTGGACGCGTACTCGCGCAGCACGAGCTGGACGCCGGGGTGGCGGCTGCGCCAGCGGGCGGCGACGGCCGGGAGCAAGCCGACGGCGACGGAGTGGACGGTGGCGATGTGGAGTTCGCCGCCGGCGGCTCCGGCCGCGGCGCGGGCGGCGCGCCGGGCCTGGCGGGCGCTGCGGACGGCGAGCTGGGCGTGCGGCAGGAAGGCGCGGCCCATGGGGGTGAGGCGGACCCCGCGCGGCATGCGCTCCAGCAGGGCGCCGCCGACCGACCGCTCCAAGGCCTTGATCTGGTGGGAGAGGGCGGGCTGGGTGACGTGCAGGGCGTCGGCGGCCCGGGTGAACGAGGACTCCTCCACGACGGTGAGGAAGTACTCCATCTGACGCAGGCTCATGAACACGAAGCATAAGCATCCTGCATGGGACCGAGAAGATCATTGCCTTGGACCGCAGGCGGGGCCCGGCGGCAGGGTTGAGGACATGAACACCGCAGATGCGATCGTGATCGGGGGCGGCACCGGCGGGTACTCCACCGCCCTACGCGCCGCGGCCCTGGGCCTGGATGTCGTCCTCGTGGAGCGCGACAAGGTCGGGGGAACCTGCCTGCACCGCGGGTGCATACCGAGCAAGGCCATGCTGCACGCGGCCGAGCTCGTCGACGGGGTGGCCGAGGCGCGCGAGCGCTGGGGGGTCCGGGCGACCGTGGAGGGGGTGGACTGGCGGGTCCTGACCACCACCCGGGACGACATCGTCGCCCGCAACCACCGCGGGGTGGAGGGGCACCTGCGGCAGGCCGGGGTGCGCCTGGTGCCCGGCTCGGCCCGGCTGACCGGCCCGCGCTCCGTACGGACGTCGGACGGGCGGGATTTCACGGCCGGGCGGGGCGTCGTCCTGGCCACCGGGTCGCGGCCGCGCGTCCTGCCGGGGCTGGAGCCCGACGGGCACACGGTCGTCACCAGCGACGACGCGCTGTTCGCGCCGGGCCTGCCCGGCTCGGTGCTGGTGCTGGGCGGTGGGGCGATCGGCGTGGAGTACGCCTCGTTCCACCGCTCGATGGGGGCGGAGGTGACGCTGGTGGAGGCTGCGGAACGGCTCGTTCCGCTGGAGGACGCGGACGTGTCCCGACATCTGGCGCGGGGGCTGCGGGGGCGCGGCATCGACGTACGGACCGGGGCGCGGCTGGAGGGGGTCGAACGGCCCGCGGGCGGGGGCGTGCGGGCCGCCTTACGCGGTCCCCGCGGGGACGTCGAGGAGGTGTCGGCGGAGCGGCTGCTGATCGCCGTGGGCCGGGTGCCGGTGACCGACGGGCTGGACCTGGCGGCCGCGGGACTGGCCGCGGACGGGCGGGGGTTCGTGGCGCCCGCCGACTGGTCCCGGCTGGAGACCGCAGTGCCGGGGATCCACGTGGTCGGGGACCTGCTACCGCCGCCCTCGCCCGGGCTGGCCCACGCCTCGTTCGCGGAGGGGCTGCTGGTGGCGGAGACCCTGGCGGGGGTGCCGAGCGCACCGGTGGACTACGCGGCGGTGCCGAGGGTGACGTACTCGGCGCCGCAGACGGCCGCCGTGGGGCTGACGGAGGCGCAGGCCCGCGACCTGGCGTACGACGTGGTGGTGGGCTCGATGCCGCTGACGGCCGTCGCCAAGGGGATGGTGCACGGGCGGGGCGGGGTGGTGAAGGTGGTCGCGGAGCGGGGCGGGCGGGTGCTGGGCGTGCACCTGGTGGGACCGCACGTGTCGGAGATGATCGCGGAGAGCCAGCTGATCGTGGGCTGGGACGCGGAACCGTCCGACGTGGCCCGCCACGTCCACGCCCACCCGACGCTGTCGGAGGCGGTGGGCGAGGTGTTCCTGACCCTGGCCGGCCGCGGGCTGCACCAGCAGCAGTCGCCCGGGGGACGAGGCATTGGCCAGGGCATCTCGGGAAGTGTGGGGCGCGCGGAGCAGTAGGGGGCGTGCGCGGCGGGCATTGCATCAGACGTGACCCACCTCCGTGACATGCGCTACCCCACACCGCGCGAACTCGCGCTGGCCGCCCGGGCACTGGCGGACGAACACCCCCGCCGGGTCCGGCTGCGCCAGGCCGGCCGCTCCCGGGGCGGGGAACCCCTCTGGCTCCTGTCCGTGGCCGCGGACGGCGCCGCCGCGGACCGGGCCGCCGCAGACGGGACCGCCGCGGACGAAGCTGCCCCGGCCGGAGCTGCCTCGGGCGGGACCACCTCGACCGGAGCCCCCTGGGGCGGGACCACCTCGGCCGGAGCCCCCTCGGCCGGAGCCCCCTCGGCCGGAGCCCCCTCGGCCGGATCTCCCCCGGCCGAAGCTGCCGCCGGCACGGGCGGGCTACAGGACCGCTGCGTGCTCGTCGTCGCCGGCGCGCACGCCAACGAGCCCGTCGGCGGCGCCACCGCCCTCGCCCTGGCCCGCCGCCTCGCCGGCGACCCCGCCGCGCGTACCGGCGGGGGCTGGCACTTCCTCCTGTGCGCCGATCCCGACGGCGCCGCCCTGCACCGCACCCCGCACCCGGACTCCCTGCTCGACTACCACCGGAACTTCTTCCGGCCGCCCGGCCCCGAACAGCCCGAGTGGGCCCCGTCTTTACTGCCCCCGGACCGGCTGCCGCCCGAAACGCTGGCGCTGACCGCCCTCATCGACGAGCTGCGGCCGGTGCTCCAGGTCTCCCTGCACGGCACCGACCTCGGCGGCTCCTGGGTCCAACTCACGCGGGACATACCCGGCCTCGCCGAGCCGTTCGCCAAGTCGGCGGCCGAGCTGCGCATCCCCGTGGAGACCGGGGCCTCGGACGCGGTCGGCTGGCCGTCCCCCGGGCCCGGGATCTTCGTGATGCCCCCGCGGGGTCACGACACCGCCGGGGCGTTCCACCCGGAGGACACCCGGCTCAGCACCTGGTACCGCACCCACCGCTACGCCGGCACCACCGCCATCGTGGAAGTCCCGATGTGGGCCTCCGACCTGGTCGACGACCCGGCCCCGCACCCCGACCCGCGCGGCGCGCTGCGCTACCTGGCGCACCGGCTCGCCGCGGACGCCTCGCTGGTCTCCGCGGTACGGGACCGGGCGGCCGACGTGGTGCCGGACACGGACCCGGGCGCCGCCTCCCTGCTGCGCGCGGTCGACTGGACGCTCGGCCTGATCCCCGGGATCACCGCCGAGTGGACGGGCGCCGGAGCCCCCGCCGAGGCCTCGACCGCCCGTATCGGCAGCATCGACGCCTTCGGGCGGCGGCTGTCCCTGCGTGCCGCCGCGATGCTGTTGCGGGTGCTGCACGTCCAGGGCCATCCGGCCGCGCCCGACCTGGACCGGCTCGTCGCCGGTTGGTGCGCGGAGTTCGCGGCCCGGTTCCACGCCCGCTGGGTCCCGGTCGCCGACCAGGTCGAGCACCAGACCCGCACCGTGCTCGCCGCCTACGACCGCCTCGCCGCCGCCGGCTCCGTCAGCCCTTAGCGGCGGCGGGGGCCCCCGCGGGCCGGGGGCGGCGGGGGGTGGGGCCGGGGCGGGGGGCGCGGGGCGCCCGGCGCGGGGTAAGGCAGGGAGCGGGCGCGATAGATTAGG
>NZ_JBHXTC010000025.1:13092-112031 GCF_042677605.1 Streptomyces sp. NPDC127106
GCCCCCCCCCCCCCCCCACACCCCCCCCCCCCCCCCCGCGCCCCCCCCCCCCCCGCCGCCCCGCCCGCGCCCGCGGCGGGCGGTACGGGCAGCGAGTAGCGGCGCTTGGCGAGGCCGCGGGCGCCGAGCCGGTCGTAGAACCGGATCGCGCCCTCGTTCCAGTCGGGCGTCTGCCACTGCACCTCGTCGAGGCCGCGTTCGCGCGCGAGCGCGGCCACACCGTCCATCAACGCGGCGCCGAGGCCGTGTCCGCGGGCCTCCTCGGCGAGGTAGAGGCAGTCCAGGTGAAGGTAGTGGCGGGCGTCCCAGAAGGTGAACTCGGCCGAGCAGGCGGCGTATCCGACGACCCTGCCGTCCGGGTCCTCGACCAGCAGCACCCAGGCCCGGGCGTCCTCGGCGAACAGCTGGGGGCCGAGCCGGCCGGCGAGTCCCGGGGGCCGGGGCGCGGACCTCTCGTACGCGATGTGCTCGTGGACGAGCTCGACGAGGCGGGGCAGGTCTTCGGGACGCGCGGGACGCACGACGGGCTTGTGATCCATGCACCCCATCCTCGGACACGGAGGTGGTGACCGAAGGTCCTTCGCCGCAGGCCGGGTGTGCGTCTGCGGGGGCGGAGGGGCAGCCGGCGACGGGGCTTAGCCTGACGACAGGCGGAAAGACATGCGGCCGAATCCGACCTGGTCGCCGTCGCGGACCACGATGGAGCCGGTCACCCTGCGGCCGTTGACGGTGGTGCCGTTCGAGGAGCCGAGGTCGGTCAGGACCCACATCCCGTCGCGCATGCCGAGTTCGGCGTGCACCCGGGAGACGGTCTCGTCGGTGAGGCGGAGCCCGTTGCCCGGGTCGCGGCCGATCCGCAGGGGCTGGGCGCCCGGGTGCGGCAGCAGCAGCTTCGGCAGCCGTTCCGCGGTCCAGGCGCGCCGGACCCCGGCGGACACGGCGGAGACCCGTCCCACCCAGCCGAACAGCCGGTGGGTCCACGCGGCTTCCTTGTCCCGGCCGTCGAGATCGGCGACGAGGACGGCGAGCTCCTCGGAGCGGCGGGCGACGAGGGCGAGCTCCATCCGGCGCAGGAAGGTGTCGTGGGACAGCTTGCCGAGGGCGGCTCCCTCACGGAGCTTGCCCAGGGCGAGGTCGCGCTCCGCGTCGGAAAGACGCGGCGCGGGATAGGCGGGGAACTCGAAACTCGACGTCACAGGGTGATTGTCGGCCCGTCAGGGCCGGAGTGTCCAGAACTGCTCCGGCCACCGGTGATGATGGGTACGACACATGGCAAAGCTCACGTTCCGGTACCGCCGCAGACGAGGGAGCCGCCCGTGCAGTTCGAGGTGTGGGCACCGCTGACAGACCGGGTCGCCCTGCGGCTCGCGCCCGCCGCAGCCACAGCCACAGCTGCAGCCGCAGGCACGGCCACGGCCACAGCCACAGGGACGGCCGCAGGAGGGGCCGCGGCCTGGACCGCGTACGACATGCTGCGCGATCCGGAGCGGGACGGCTGGTGGGTCGTCGAGGCCCCGGCCGCCGACGGGGACCGGTACGGGTTCCTGCTGGGCGACGACCCGGCCGTACGGCCCGATCCGCGCGGACGGCGGCTGCCGGACGGGCCGGACGGACCGTCGGCCGTCGTGGCCGTCGAGCGGCTGGCGCCGCAGGCGCCGGCGCCCGGCGTCCGGCTGCAGGACGCGGTCCTGTACGAGCTGCACATCGGCACCTTCACCCCCGAGGGCACCTTCGACGCGGCCGCCGCCCGCCTCGGCCACCTGGTCTCGCTCGGTGTCACGCACGTCGAGCTGATGCCGGTCTGCCCGTTCCCCGGCCGGCACGGCTGGGGGTACGACGGGGTCGCGCCGTGGGCGGTGCACGAGCCGTACGGCGGCCCGGCGGGGCTCGCCCGGTTCGTGGACGCGGCGCACACGGCCGGTCTCGGGGTGGTGCTGGACGTGGTCCACAACCACCTGGGGCCGTCCGGCAACCACCTGCCGGCCTTCGGCCCGTACTTCACGGACACCCACCACACCCCCTGGGGTGCGGCGGTGAACCTGGACGCGCCCGGCTCGGACGAGGTCCGCGCGTACTTCATCGGCAGCGCCCTCGCCTGGCTGCGCGACTACCGGATCGACGGGCTGCGCCTGGACGCGGTGCACGCGCTGGCCGACGGGCGGGCGCTGACGTTCCTGGAGGAGCTGGCGGCGGCGGTGGACGCGCTCGCCTCCGAGACCGGCCGGCCGCTGTTCCTGATCGCCGAGTCCGACCGGTGCGACCCGCGGACCACCGCCCCGCGCGCCGCGGGCGGACAGGGCCTGCACGCCCAGTGGAACGACGACTTCCACCACGCCGTGCACTGTGCGCTGACCGGCGAGTCGCAGGCGTACTACGCCGACTTCGCCGAGGCGCCGCTCGCCGCCGTGGCGAAGACCCTGACCCGGGCCTTCTTCCACGACGGGACCTGGTCGGCGTTCCGGGGCCGCACCCACGGCCGGCCGGTGGACCGCCGGCGGACCCCCGCGCACCGCTTCCTCGGCTACAGCCAGACCCACGACCAGATCGGCAACCGGGCACAGGGCGACCGGCTCGCCGCCTCCCTCTCCCCCGGGCTGCTGGCGTGCGCGGCTGCACTGGTCCTGGCCGGGCCGTTCGTGCCGATGCTGTTCATGGGCGAGGAGTGGGGCGCCGGCACGCCGTGGCAGTACTTCACCGACCACCCGGACCCGGAGCTCGCCGAGGCGGTCCGCACGGGCCGGCGCCGGGAGTTCGCGGCCCACGGCTGGCGGGCCGGAGAGGTCCCGGACCCGCAGGACCCGGCCACCCGGGACCGGTCGTGCCTGCACTGGGCCGAGCCGGAGCGCGATCCGCACGCGCGACTGCTGGCCTGGTACCGGACCCTGGTCGGGTTGCGCCGCAGCCACCCGGACCTGCGCGACCCGGACCTGGCGGCGGTGCGCGTGGCGTACGACGAGGAGCGGCGCTGGATCACCTTCCGGCGGGGCGACGTACGGGTGGTGGTGAACCTCGCCCCCGTGCCGGCGGTGATCGCCCTGGGCCGCAACGGGGTCCGGGTGCTGGCGTCCTGGGGTCCGGTCGACCACCCGGATCCGGAGGGCCGCGTCCACGTCCCGGCGGAGTCGGCCGTCCTGCTGGCGCCGTAGCACCGTGGGACCCCGCTGCTCGGCGGGGACCGGGTCTCAGCGCGCGCCGAGGCGGCGTACGGCCCGGTCCTCCGCCCGCTCGACCGGGCCCCGCCCGTACGCGTGGACCAGTGCGAGGTGGAACAGGGCGGGGGCGGTGGGCGTCCAGTGGTGGATCCGGTCCGGCCGGAGCAGGTACCGGACGACATCGGCGGGGCGGAAGGGGACCAGGTCGGTGCTCTGGTGCTCCCACCGGTCGGCGACCCCGCGGGACATCCGCTCCTGCAGCCCCTGGCCGGTCAACTCGCCCAGCTGGGCGTGGAAATGGGCGCTCCACTGCCGCCGTTCCACGTCGAGCACGAAGGCCAGCAGGCTCAGCGTGTACTCGTGGGGCTCCAGGGAGAGTTCCTCGCGCATGCCGCGCCGCGCCACCTCGTGCAGGTCGGGGGCGCTGCGGCCGGCGGAGTCGAGGTGCCGCGAAAGCCCTTCGTTCACGGAGGAGTTCCACAGGCCGGTGCCTGTCCGGACGCTGTCCGCCCGGTGGCTGACGACCAGGAGGTGGTCGGCGGTGACCACGGCGACGTTCACGCCGAAGCTGCACTGCAGGAAGGCGGGTGCGGCGAGGGGGTCGCCGGGGTCCAGGTAGCGGCCGCGCGGGGTGGTGCCGTCGGGCAGCCTGCGGTCGAGCTGCTGGGCGGCCAGGAAGGTGAAGTAGTCGGTGGGGCGCAGCCGCAGGCGGACCTCCGGCTGCTCTTCCAGGGGGCTGCGGGAGACGGACACCCCGTCGACCGCGTAGCGGGGGCCGTTCCAGGCGCCGCCGCCGTCCCTGGCGCTCTCCTGTTCCGCGACCTCGTCGCGCCAGGGGGTCATCTCCTCGGGCAGGACGACCTCTTGGTCGAGGACCTGGACGTGGACGGCCGACGGGGCGATCGGGTGCCGTCCGTCGCCCTCCACGATCAGGGCGGAGGTGCGCAGCGGACCGAGGGCGAACGCCGACCAGGCGGCCCGGTCGCCGTCCTGGCGGAACGTCATGCTCCGTACCCTGCCTGCCGATCGGCGCCTGAACCGGTGCCACGCGTCCTCGATCGGCTGCTGGAAGAGGCTCCCGAGGACGAGCCCGAAGACGGCGCCGACCGCACCGTTGACCACGTCTATTCCGCTCACGCGGGTCAGCCTAGGGGGTCCGGGGCGGCGAGCCGGGCGGAGAGGGCGGCGGCCGCGGGCGTGGGCGTGCGGGGGGTGAGGAGCTCCGTGCGGTGGACCAGGCGGGGGTCGGCCAGGGGTACGGCCACGCCCGCCGCGGCGGCGACGGCCACCCGGTGGGGCAGGAGGACCAGGCCGTGCCCGGCCGCGGCCAGGGCGCACAGGGCGTGCAGGTCGGTGCCGTCGTAGCGCAGGGCCGGGGCGGTGCGGACGGCGGCGGGCGGTGCGAGGCCGGCGTGCGGGGCGTCGAGCCAGCGCGCGTCGGCGAGGTCGTCCAGGCGGAGGGCGGCCCGGCGGGCGAAGGGGTGGCCGGCGGGGAGGAGGACGGCGAGCGGCTCCTCGCCGATGCCGGTGACGGTCAGCGGGGCCACGTCGGGGAGCCGCAGCGGGTCGCTGGCGGCGGCGAGGCCGTCGACGAGCCCGAGGTCGCAGCCGCCGGTGGCGACGGCGGCCGGCACCTGATCGGGCGGTACGACCCGCAGCTCGACCCCGGTGGCCGGCAGGGCGGCGAGCAGCCGCGGCCCGACGGCGAGCGGCGACGCGGCGAGGGCGACCCGGCCGGGCGGGGCCGCGGCCAGCCGGAGCACGTCGGCCCGGGCCGCGTCGAGCCGGAGCAGCAGCGGGGCGGCGTGTTCCAGCAGCCGCAGCCCGGCGGGGGTGGGGGCGACGGGGCGCCGGGTGAGCAGCTCGGTGCGGAGGTCGCCCTCCAGGGCGGCGATGTGCTGGGACACGGCGGACTGGGTGTAGCCGAGCTCGCGGGCGGCGGCGGAGAAGGAGGCCAGTCGGGCCACGGTGACGAAGGTGCGCAGGAGGTGCGGATCCATGGCCACCAGCTTTGCCCATCAGCTTTGCTTATCGACAGTGCAGGAACAATCGTTGGCGCTGAAGTGGGGGGCCGCCCCAGGATGATCGGCATGAGCCACACGACCACCGGCACCGCCGCCGGCACGCAGACCGGGCCGAGCGCGCCCGCCGCCCGGATCGCCCTCGTCGGCGACCGCTCCCCGCACGTGACGTCCCACAACCGGATCCCGCTCCTCCTCGACGCCCTCGCCTCCCGCGACGGGCTGGTCCTGGACGCGTACTGGATCCCCACCGCCGAGGCCGGGGCCGAGGCGGCCTCCGGGGCCCTGGCCCGCTTCGACGCGGTCTGGGTGCTGCCCGGCAGCCCGTACGCCAGCGAGGCCGGGGCGCTGGCGGCGGTCAGGGTGGCGCGGGAGGAGGGCGTTCCGTTCCTCGGGACCTGCGGCGGCTTCCAGCACGCCCTGCTGGAGTACGCCCGCGCGGTCTGCGGGCTGTCCGGCATCGCGCACGCCGAGAACGACCCGGCCGCCGACGCCGAGGACCTGCTGATCACCCCGCTGGCCTGTTCGCTCGTCGGGCACGAGGGTGTCGTACGGGTGGAGCCGGGCTCGCTCGCCGAGTCCGTGCTCGGCGCGGAGCGGACGACCGAGCGGTACCACTGCAACTACGGGCCCGAGCCGCGGTACCTGCCGGCCCTCACCGCACACGGCCTGCGCCTGTCGGGGCACGACGAGGACGGGCAGCCGCGGATCGCGGAGCTGCCGGGCCACCCGTTCTTCCTGGCGACGCTGTTCCAGCCGGAGCTGCACGGCGACGGGAGCCGTCCGCACCCGATCGTGCGGGCCCTCGCGGCCGCGGCCGTCGCACACGCCGCGGGGGAGCGCGTCGCCGCTGCGGAGCGCGTCGCCGCCGGGGAGCGCGTCGCCGCCGGATAACGCGTCGCAGGACCGCCCGTCTGATCGGCTATGCTGTGCGTGCACATCGAACGGGTGGTCCGCCGCCCTTCGTGGTGGGTGTAGCTCAGTTGGTAGAGCACCTGGTTGTGGTCCAGGTGGCCGCGGGTTCGAGTCCCGTCACTCACCCTTCCGGTCCCGTAGGGGCACGAGGTCTTCGCACCTCGTGCCCCTACGGGCGTTTTCGGCTACGCGCCGCCCTCCTCCTGCCGGTCGGAGCGGAGGAAGTCCTCGACCGCTGTGACGAAGGCCACCGGCGTCTCGTGCGGCGGGTAGTGGCCGGCCCCGGGGAGCGGGAGGACCCGGCAGTTCGGGTACGCGACCTTCCAGGTGGCGTGCATCACATCGGGGCTCAGCGCGAGGTCGTACTCCCCCGCGAGGACCAGCACCGGGACGGTGCTGCCCTTGACCGCGGCGGACAGGTCCAGCGACTGCCAGCTCGACAGGTAGGCGGCGAAGGCCTCGGGGCGGGAGACGGCGACGGAGTGCGCGACCATGCGGTCCAGCCAGTGGCGGCTCGCGCGGTGGCCGGTGACCAGGTCGAGGATGACGCGCCGGTTCTCCGGGCTGGCGGCGGCGCCGTGGAAGAGGGCGTGGGTGGCGTCGTCCATCTCGTACGGGCCGGCCGGGACCGGGTTGATGCCGATCAGCTTCTCGACCCGCTCGGGGGCACGGACCAGGACCTGCTGGATGGCCTTGCCGCCCATGGAGTGGCCGATGAGGGAGAAGGTGTCCCAGCCGAGTTCGTCGGCGAGGGCGAGGACGTCGTCGGCGATCTCGGCGAGGTGGTAGCGGCCGGGGACGTCCCGGCGGTCGCCGTAGCCGCGGTAGTCCGGGAAGGCGTACGAGAAGCCGTCCGGGTCGAAGAAGTCCAGCACGGAACCCCAGTTGGCGGAGGTGCCGAACCAGTCGTGCAGCACGATGGCGCGCAGCGGTCCGGTGCCGATCCTGCGGTGGGCGATGGCCATGCGTTCTCCCTCGGTGGCGGAGGTGGCGGAAACCGACGCCGTACGTACTGCCCACCGTTCCCGCGCCCACACCGCACCGCTGCCGTCGCCGGCCGTCCGCGCTCCCAGAGGGGGTCCGGCCGCTGGTGGGTGCGGCCGTGGGGATGCCTGGCATCACCCCCAATTTTTTTAAGCCGATGTCCCGTGCGGTGCGCGTCCGCGTCAGCGGCGTGCGGACCGCCGAACACGGGCGCGGAGGAACTGGCCCAGCTCCTCGACCCGCCGCAGCCCACGGGATGCCGGCCCGGCACCGGGCCCGCCGGGTGCGGGCGGCTCCCGCCTCCTTGCAGGAGTGCGCGGGGGCGATGGCCCGGGGCGAGGCCCCCGACGGACCCTTTGCTGGCGCACGCCCGCGACCGCCGCCCCGGGGACCTGCCGGTCCTGGAGCGGCGGTTGCTGCGCGGTGCGCCGGACCGGGTCAGACGGTCTTGAGCGCCGGGTCCGAGACGCCCGGGGCGCCCGTTTCCACGTGGCCCGCGAAGCGGCGCAGGAACGTGCTGTCGCGGTCCGAGACGATCTTGACGTCGTACCAGCGGGACGAGGCCAGCAGATCCACCGTGTGGGTGACGGTGGCGCCGGCCGCGACCCGAAGGGTCCGGGTCGCCGCGGTGTCGTAGGCGTTGGTCACCGTGAGGTTGACGGCGGCCGTGCCGGAATTGGTCAGGGTCAGGTTCAGGTTGCCGGTGGCGGCGTCGTGGCGGGCCGTGGCCTCGGGGCCCGCCTTCTTCGCCGGGCCCTTCCACGTCCGCAGGAAACCGTTGGGGCCCCAGACCGTGAGGTCGACCGTGTTGCCGGTGGAGCTGCTCGTCGACCAGGTGTCGGAGAGCGTCTTGCCCGCCTCCACCGTGTAGGGCCACGGCCCGTCGGTGCGGTTGCCCGAGGTGCTGTGGAAGTGGGCGCCCAGGGTGGGACCGGAGGCGAACGTCAGGGTGAACTTGCCGGTGGACACGGTGGCCCGGCCGTCCACGTACGGGGCGTAGCCCAGGGCGCGGGTCGGCTTGGCGCCGGCCTCCTGCCGCGGCAGGGCGCCGGCCGCCGGCGGCACCGGGTGGTAGGAGGGGTGGCGGTTCTTGTCCGGCGGCACGTACCCGGCCGTGGACGGGAGCGCGGCGGGCGCGGCGTCGGCCCGGGTGAAGTCGAAGGCCGAGGTCAGGTCACCGCACACCGCGCGGCGCCACGGGGAGATGTTGGGCTCCTGCACGCCGAACCGCTTCTCCATGAACCGGATCAGCGAGGTGTGGTCGAAGGTCTCGGAGCAGACGTAGCCGCCCTTGCTCCACGGTGAGACCACGATCATCGGGACGCGCGGGCCGAGCCCGTACGGGCCGGCCGCGTAGCCGCCGCCGCCCGCGTACAGGTCCCCCTTGACGTCCGCCGTGGACAGGCCCCACGCGGAGGACGCGGGCGGGTACGGCGGGACGACGTGGTCGAAGAAGCCGTCGTTCTCGTCGTAGGTGATGAACAGGGCGGTCTTCGCCCACACCGCCGGGTTCGCGGTCAGCGCGTCCAGGACCTGCGAGATGTACCAGGCGCCGAAGTTCGTCGGCCAGTTCGAGTGCTCGCTGAACGCCTCGGGGGCCGCGATCCAGGAGACCTGCGGCAGGGTGCCGTTGGCCACGTCCGCGCGCAGCCGGTCGAAGTAGCCTTCGCCGGCCTTGGCGTTGGTGCCCGTGCGGGCCTTCTCGTACAGGGGGCTGCCGGGCTGGGCGTTGCGGAAGGAGTGGAAGTAGAGCAGTGAGTTGTCGCCGTAGTTCCCGCGGAAGGCGTCGTTGATCCAGCCCCACGAGCCGGCCGCGTTCAGGCCGTCGCCGATGTCCTGGTAGATCTTCCAGGAGATCCCGGCGGCCTCCAGGCGCTCGGGGTAGGTCTTCCAACCGTAGCCGGCCTCCTGGTTGCCGAGGACGGGGCCGCCGCCGGTGCCGTCGTTGCCCGTGTAACCGGTCCACATGTAGTAGCGGTTGGGGTCGGTGGCGCCGATGAAGGAGCAGTGGTAGGCGTCGCAGACGGTGAACGCGTCGGCGAGGGCGTAGTGGAACGGGATGTCGTTCCGGGTCATGTACGCCATGGTGGTGGCGGTCTTCGCCGGGACCCACTTGTCGTACTTGCCGTTGTTGTACGCCTGGTGGCCGCCGGCCCAGTCGTGGTTCAGGCCCTCCAGGAACTGCATGCCGAGGTCCGGCACGTCCGGGTGGAAGGGCAGAATGTCCTTCGTGCCGTTGGACTGGTGGAAGACGGACTTGCCGTTGTCCAGGAGGACGGGGCGGGGGTCCCCGAAGCCGCGGACGCCCTTCATGGCGCCGAAGTAGTGGTCGAAGGAACGATTCTCCTGCATCAGCACGACGATGTGCTCGATGTCCTGGACGGTACCGGTGGTGCCCTGCGCCGGGATGGCGGCTGCCCGCGCGATGCTCTCGTTCAGCATCGCCAGGGCGGCGGTTCCGCCGGCGATCTGCAAGAACCTGCGGCGGTTGACTTCGGCCATGGGGTGACGACCTCTGCGGGTGAGGGGAAACGGGACAGGGAGGTGACGGGGATCCGAGGGGCGCCCCAAGGACAGCGGGCCCGGGGTACCGCCCGGAGAGCAGCCCGTGACGTCCCGCGGTACGGCGGGAGAACGCAAAAGTCCTCCCGGCGGCCGCCCGGATCTACGAACCGGCACTGTCGGCCCGGATGGCACGACCCTTCCGGTATGGGCTGTTTCGCGTTCAGCGGGGCAGCAGGTTCGTCGGTGTGACGAGTCGAGCACGTTCGTACAGTTCCCGCGCTGTGCGATTCTTCAGATACGGGCGAATGCGGCTGTGCATGGCGGTGATGCTCCGGTCGCACTGGCCGGACTGAACGAGTGGGTACATCTCCAGGACTCGCCCCCACGTCTCGCACGCCACCTCCAGGTGCCCGACCTCCAGTTGCCGCTCGGCGAGCAGGGACAGGTAGCGAATGCTCGTCCGCCTGAACGTGCCGGGGCGCAGCCGGTCCGACTCTTCAAGCGACTCGATGGAGCCCGGCACGTCGCCCAGTTCGTAACGGACCTGTCCCACGTGATACGCCAGCGAGGAAGGGTTGTAGGACCCGAACGTCCTGTACTGTGACTCGGCTTTGTCCATGGCGACTTCGGCTTCCTTCATGCGCTGCAGGGCCATACGCCCATTGCCCTCTTGTGCTGCGGCGTGCGCCTGCTGTCCGGTGAGGAACGCGCGCATTCTGGGACCGGCGTGCGGGGACGCGGCGGCGGCAGCGTCGGCGAGTCTCAAAGCTTCGGTACCGTGCCCCAGGTCCACCGCCTGGACGCTCATTCCCCGCAGCGTGGTGCAGTACGTGAGGTGGTCCTCGGACGCCCCGGCAAGTTCGAGCGCCTTCAGGTAATAGCGCTGCGCCATTGCGTGTACGCCCTCGTCGACGGCCATGTAGCCCGTGAGGTACGAGAGGTCGGACGCAGCGGCCATCATGGATTTGCGGACATTGTCCCGAGCGTCAGCGCGTAGACAGGGGGCAACCGTGTTGACGAGATAGGCGGCAGCCATCGGGCGCGCTGTCCGTCCGCCGAACTGGTCGTCGATGTCCGAGAGGCGTTCGGTCATGGCGATGACCGATTGAACGTCGGACATCCCGATGCGTCGCGTCCCGCCTTTGTGGACGGCTTCCATTCGGCCGACCACGTCAGGCCAATTGGGTACGGTGAGGGCGACGGCGAACAGGCCTACTCCGAGCATGCTTCGACGCGAAGAGTCCATGTCCTGCCTCCCCAGGTCCAACAGCCCTTCAACCGTGCCGGGCAGCGGGCCGGACTCTTCAGCGGAAGGTGGCGGGAAACCCGCCTCGCTGTTCGTGACGGGGCGGCCCAATCTCCTGGCCAGCGCTTCCAGGATCAGCGGGCGCACGTCCTCTTTGGGCATGTGCCCCTTGAGCCACTGGTGCACCGATGGTTCGCGGTACTTGAGGGGTGTTCCTCGCCCGGTTCCCAGCTTGTTGATCTCTCGGGAGAACTGACGGAGCGTCCATCCTGTCTCGCGGTACAGCCGCTCAAGTCCTCGGTTCGGCTCTCGACTGGTCACCGGCCGTCCACCCCCGCTTAAAGGTCTTAAGTCCTGGCGCGCTTGCAACGGTACCTCCGTGCGTGGTCGTGCGGTTGCCTTGAGTGAGCACGCCGGACGGCCGGAGTTGCCGGGACAGACGAGGAGACAGCGAGGATGATCAGGACGACCGCGGACACGGACGCACGCAGGGACGAGTACATGACGTTCGCGCCGACCGGGGAGACATGCCCTGAGTGCAGCAAGCCGATCGGAGCCCTTGAGCCCTGCCGACGGGGAACCGTGGAACGCCAGTCCGGCCCGTCCACCGTCGTCTACCGGCACCGCGAGTGCGCCAGGAAGTTCCGGCGGACCGCGTGACCCCTGCGAGGCTCCCCCGCAGACCGCCCGCGCGCTTGTTAGCCGGCGCCGGAGCTGGTGCCCCTCAGCACCGTCGCGTGGACTGCTGCTGTCGCTGCGATCGCGGCCCGAGGTCGGGCCGCCCGGGTTCCCGCCCCCTTCTGTGCCGAACGCCGACACGCACGACGGGACGGGTGCACGAACGGCGCGGGGACCGTTTCCCCGTTACGTCCTCCGAGAGGAGTACCCCATGTCCACTGGAACGCCCGAGTTCGAGTTCGTCAGGACGGCCGCGTGCCGTGACCCGAGGGTGAACAACTGCCCCGAGGTCGCGACCAACGTCCCCGGCGTCGTCGCCTTGCGCGACAGCAGCCGACCGGACATGGTCGTCACGTACACGTCCGCCGAGTGGGCCGACCTGACGGCCGCCGTCAAAGCCGGAGAGTACGACCTGAGTGCGTGAGAGTGGGTCCCGTGACGAAGTGCCCCCGCTGTGACGCCGAGTGCCCCACCGACCCCGAGAGCGGGTTGCCGTGGTGCGCGCGGTGCGGGGAGTTCTTCGGTCTCTCGCTGCCTGCCTGCCGGGGCTTGTGGTGGTGGCGCAACGCGGCCACTCGTCACCCGGTCCGGCGGCGCGAGCACTGAGCGGACCACTCCACAACGGCCCCGTCCGTGTGCCCTCCCGGGCGCATGGGCGGGGCTTCCTGCTGGTCAGACGGCCCCGAATCCTGCTCCGGGACTTTGCAACCGTCCAAGGAACGGTTTCCCTCCATCAGGACGACGACGTGCTCGACGTCCTGGATGGTCTGGTGGTGCCCCGTGTGACGACCTCTGCGGGTGAGGGGAAACGGGACAGGGAGGTGACGGGGATCCGAGGGGCGCCCCAAGGACAGCGGGCCCGGGGTACCGCCCGGAGAGCAGCCCGTGACGTCCCGCGGTACGGCGGGAGAACGCAAAAGTCCTCCCGGCGGCCGCCCGGATCTGCTGGAATGACTTCCGGACACACGTCACGGGGGGCACAGGGGGCACGGGGGCATGACGGGGACGGGCACGGGGGCCGGCTTCGGGCATGCCCTCGGGCTGTCGCGGGCGCTCACCGGCCTGCCGGTCGCCCCGCTGGTGGAACGGTACGGGGAGCTCGTCGCCGCGCAACAGGGCCTGGGTATCGGCCACTTGGGCGAGTTACTGGTCCCGCCCGGCGGGCGGCTGCGGGTGCTCGACGGGATCTTCGCCGTCGAAGGGCCGGGGCGGCGGCACCATGTGGGAGCGGCCGCCCTGCGGGGGCCGGTGGCGGCCCGCGCCGGGGCCCGGGGGGCGGCGCTGGTCGAGCGGCTCGCCGGGATACAGGAGCGGGATCCCGCCGCGTTGCGCCGGATCCTGCTGTACCAGCTGGTGCAGCTGCTGCACGACCACCCCCGCGGGGACCGGGCGGAGACGGCCACCGCCCTCGGGGTCGACCCCGCGGAGGCGGCGGCCCTGGCGCAGGCTGCGGCCGGGCGGGCCCGGCTGGACGCGGCGGGGCGGGCGGCGGCGGAGGGCCTGGAGGACGCCTGGGCCCAGGGCCGGATCCGGGCCGCCGCCCTGTGCGCGGCCGCGCTCCCGCCGGCCGGCGGTGACCGGCCGCTGGCGGACCGGCTCGCCGGGATCGCCGCGCGGGTCCGGGGCGCGGACGCCCTGTTGGACGAAGCCCGCGACCACGAGGACCGCGGGGAACGGGAGGAGGCCGCGGCCCGCTACGGTCAGGCCGCCCGGCTGGCCTGGGACTGCCCGCGCGCCGTTCGCGGACTGGTCCGCACCCACGCCCCGACGCACGGCCGCCTGACGGCCACCCTCACCCCGACGTGCGTCGAACTGCGCAGCCTGCCGGCCGCAGACGAACCGGCCGCGTCCGGATCCGCCGGACCGGCCGCGACACAGGGCCCGGCCACGGCGCCGGGGCCGACGGAGACGGAGGGGGCGGCGTCCTGGCGGGTCGTCAGGCTGACCCGCGGCGAGCCGCTCACGGTACCGCTGACGGAGATCCCGGGGGACCTGGCGACCGGCCCGGTCACCGACCCCGACGCCCCCCTGGGCCGCCAGGTCCGCTACGTGGCCCTCCCCCGTGACATCCCGCCGACCCGAACCGCCACCGGCACACCGCCGGACACCGCCGCCCCGACGCCCGACCGGGGTTCCGCCGCCCGGGGCGCCGCCACGGCCGGAGGCGCGGCGCACGGCGCCACCACGGCCGGCGGTGCGATCCCCGCCTCCCGAACGGACGGCGGCCCGGCCGGCGCCCGAGCCTCCGCCGCAACGGCGTCGGGGACACCGACCGATGGCCGGACCGGGCCCGCGGCCACAGCGGCCGGGGAGGCGGGGCCGTTGGTCAGTGCGGTGCTGCTGGTGGCGCCCGAGGTGGCGGAGCTGGTCCTCGCCGACGGGCGCGCCCGGATCGAGGCCTCCTGGTTACGCCCCGCCGGGGCGGTCGGCGTCGAGGTGACCGTGACCAGGCCCGACGGCCGGCCCGTGCCGCACGGGTCCCTCATACCCGGCTTCACCGCAGCCGGGGCCGTCGTCCACGACCCGGGGGGCCACGCGCTGCAGGACGCGGGGCACCGGACCGCTTCGGTCGGGGCAGACGCGTTCGGCACGGGCAACGCGGGCACGGCAGGCGCGTCCCCCGTAGCCGACCCGCCGGCCGGCGACGGCGCCCGTCCCGGCGCGGACGCGGGCGCCGGCAGGGAAGGGGTGCGGGTCGACTCAGTGGCGCCCGGGCCGTACGCCGTGCGGGTTCGGGCGCGGTACGCGGGGCCCCGGGGCGAGGTGCTGTCACTCGGGACCGAGGGGGAGGTCAGCGTGCACGCGTGGCCGGAGCCCGTGCGGAGCCTCGCTGCGCGGGCTCGGGACGGCGGCGGGCTGCAGCTCTCCTGGACGGGGGCCGAGGGGGCCGACGTACGGATCGTGCAGTGGCGCGGCGACGCCCCCGCCGAGGGGGCCGAACTCGCGGCCGCCGGGCTGCCGCCGGCGCTGCCCTGGGTGGACGCGGCCGGGGCCGCGGATCCGCCACCGGGCACGCTGGCCACCGTCACCGCCGTGGCCGTGCTCGGCGAGCGCGCCCTGGCCGGGCCGAGCACCGCCGTCGAGGCCCCGCGGCCGGTGGCCGGGCTCACGGCCCACCGGACCGCCGCCGGCCGCGCCCGCATCGCCTTCGACTGGCCCGAGGACGCGGGCCGGGTCGTCGTCGCCGCCGCCCCCGGAGCGGGCAGCGGCGAGTCCACCGAACACCCCGTCGTGCGGGCCGTGTTCCTGCGCGAGGGGCTGGAGCTGCCGGTCGGGCCCGACGCCGTCCGGATCACCGCGTACGCCGCCCCCCGCAGCTCCCTCGCGACGGTGGCCGCCCCGGGCGACGCCGGGCAGGTCCTCCTGCCCGCCGACGTCGCCATCGCCTACCGGGTGCTGCCCGGGCAGCGGCGGATGCTGCGCCGCGGTCCCTGCGTGCTCCGCGTCACCCTGCTCGCGCCCGGCGGCGACCCCGGGGCCGGCCTGCCCGACTTCGTCCTCGTCGCCGGCGCGGGCGGCGGCACCGCCCGGCCCCACCGGCCCGCCGACGGCGTCGAGTTGTGCCGCGTGACCGGCAGCGAGCTCGCCGCCGCCTTGACCGTGGAGCGCCAGATCGTCCCCCAGCCGCCCGCCGCCGGCCCCTATGCCGTGCGCGGTTTCCTCCTCGGCGGCCGTGCCGCCTCCGTCCGGCTCGACGAGCCCTCCCTCACCTCCCTGGTGGTCCGCTGACATGACCTCCGTCGTCTGCCCCTACTGCTTCGACCGCTCCTCCGCCGCCCGGCTGCCCTTCCGCTGCCAGATGTCCGCGACCGGGGTGCGCGGGGGCAAACCATGCACCGCCGAACTGGACACCGTGTGGGCCGAGTTCATGGGTCCGAGCGTGCCGCCCGCGCTCACCCTGCGCGGCCCGGTCTTCCCCGGGCCGCGCGGCCTCGCCGGCCGCCTCGGCGTCGGCGGCGGTTCCCGCGCGGACTGCCCCCACTGCGGGGTGTCCACCCCGGTCCGGGTCTGCCTGCGCTGCCACAGCGACTTCCCCAGCGACTACTGCGACCAGGACACCCGGATCATCGCCCTGCTGGGCCCGAAGGCGTCCGGCAAGAGCACGTACGTCTCCGTCCTGATCAACGAGCTGCGCAACCGCGTCGGCCGGGCGTACGGAGCGTCGATCACCGCGATGGGCGGCGAGACCCAGCGCCGCGACCGGGAGATGGCCGAGGACCTGTACGACCGGCTGCGGCTGCCGGAGGCGACCCGACCCGCGGCGCTCGGCTTCAACGACCCGCTGCTGTACCGGCTGAGCCTGCCGCTGCGCCGCCGGCTGCTCGGCGACGGCAGCCGGCACACCGCGCTTGTCTTCTTCGACGCGGCCGGCGAGGACCTCGGCAGCGCCGAGGCCATGGACCGCTACACCCACTACCTGGCCGCGGCCGACGGGATCGTCCTGCTCGTGGACCCGCTGCAGATGCGGGCCGTACGGGACCAGCTGCCCGTGGACTCCGGGCTGCCGCTGCCGACCGTGGAGACCCCGCCCCAGCAGATCGCGGCCGACCTCGCGGCGCAGCTGCGCGCCCACGGCCGCGGCAGCAGCCGGGGCCGGGTCACCACCCCGGTGGCGGTCGCCGTGACCAAGACCGACTCCCTGTTCTCGCTGGTGGGTCCGCATTCCCCGCTGCGCCGCAACGCCGATCACGCGGGCGGCGTGCTGGACGACGAGGACCGGCTGGCCGTGCACGAGGAGATGCGGGGCCTGCTCGACAGCTGGGACTCGGGGGCGCTGTTCCGGCAGTTGGAGCGGGACTTCGCGCAGCTGTCGCTGTTCGGGATCTCGGCACTGGGCTCCCCGCCGTCCGCGGAGTCCCCGTCCGACGCCCCGAAGTCGGGTCCGCAGCCGCTGCGCGTGGAGGACCCGCTGCTGTGGCTGCTGGGGCTGGGCGGGCTGCTGCGGCGCACCCCGGCCGGCAGCACCCCAGCCGGCAGAGCGGCGGCCGACAGTGCGGCGGGCAGCAGCGCGGCGGGCGGCGGCAGCGGCAGCGGCAGCGGCAGCGGCAGCAGCCGGCGTACGGGACCGGGAGGAGCAGCGTGAGCCTCGCGCAACTGCACTACACCTCGGCGCCGCCCGGACCGGACGGCTCGGGCTTCCGGTTCACGGCGGTCAGCCCGGGGGTGCCCGTATCGCTGCTGCGGGAGGCCGAGCAGCTGATCGGGTACGAGCCGCCCCGGGACGCCCCGGCCCGCCCGGGCCCGGAGCAGCTGCGCGCGTTCCCGCAGGCGTTGAGCCTGAACGTGCTCGCCGACGGCAGCCGGCTTCTGGCCCGCTCCGTGTACACGGGCGCCGACTACAGCGGCCGCTGGGGCAACTTCCACGCGCACGCCGTGCACCTGCCGCAGCCGGCCGGGCCGGACCGGCCGGCCGAGGGGCCGCTGCCGATCACGTCCTGGGGCTCCCCGCAGTGGGCCGACGAGAGCCCGCCGCCCGGGGCGCCGCTGCCGCCGCTGGCCTCGGTCCCCGTGCCGGGGCCGCTGGACCGGGAGGCGCTGGCGGCGTTCGTGGCCGCTCGGGGGCCGTGGCTCGCCGGGTTCTTCGCGGACGTGCGCCGACTCGGCGAGGAAGCCGCGGCCCCGCAGATCGTGGTGGTGGAGCCGGACAGCGAGGCCGCGGCCCGCTGGATCATGCTGGCGTGCAGTGTGCTGCCGCACCAGCGCGGCCAGTGGCTGACCTTCACCACGTACACCCGGCGGCCGCAGCTGGCCCGACAGCAGATCATCGGCGTGCTGCCGGACGACGGGCCCGGCCTGGCCGGGCAGGAGCACCGCTACCGGGTGTACGACGCCACCCGGGCCGCTGCCCCCGCCCCGGCCCCCGACGCGTGGGCGCAGACCGCCGCGCGGGTCTGGCGGGCGGGCCGGCAGGAGCTGTTCGCCGAGGTCCGGCGGCTGTCCACCGAGCCGCACGCGGCCGGGCCGTTGGCCGCGCTCGCCCTCGCGGCCGAGGTCCCGCTGGACCGTGCAGGCCGGGCGGCGGCGGCCGACTGGGCGGCCGGGCACCGGGAGGCGCTGGACGGCGGACGGCTCCACGCGCTGGCCGCGGCCCTGGGCCGCCCGGCGGACGGGATCGGGTACGACGGCGAAGGGGACGCGCAGGCCGAGGCCGCCGAGGCCGCCGCGTGCGGGCGGCTCCTGGCGGCCCTGGCCGGGTGGGCCCCGGTGGCGGTGACCGAGCCGCTCGCTGCGGTCGCCCTGGCCCGGGCGGTGCGCTCCGGCGGCGCCGCCCCGCCGGCCGGGCTGCTGGGCGGCGCCGTCCGGCTGCGGCTCGGCGCGGAGTTGGAGCCGGAGCTGCGGGCGGCGCTGACGGACCCGCAGCGCGGGCCGGCGGACCGGGTGGGCCTGCTGCGGGTCGGTGCCGAGCTCGGGATCGACAGCGCCGACGTACTGCCGGAGGTGGCCCGGCATCTGGCGCGGGCCCTGATCGCCGACCCGGAGGGCACGTACGGGGAGCCGGTGCGGTCCGCGCTGGACGGGATGCCGGGCCTGCGGGCGCTCGTCCTGGACCGGCTGGACGGGCTCGCGGCCGGCGATCCGGCCGCGGCGGCGCGGGTGTTCGCCCGGACCCCGCTGCGGCTGGCGGCGACCGACGCCCTGCCGCACCTGCGGATGTGCGCGCGGGGGCCGGAGCCGGGCGGGGACCGGGTGCGGGCGCTGACCGACCTGGTGCAGGCCGCCGGTGTCCCGCTGGAGGCGGAGCCCCTGGTGCTGCGGACCGCGATGCGGCTGGTGTGGCCCGAGGGGACGCCGGGCGCGCACGAGGCGTGGCTGGTGCTCACGGCGACGGGCCCCGGGCCCCATCGGGAGGCCGGCACCTGGGAGCTGCTCGCGCGGGCGGCGGTGGACGCCCCGGCCGAGGACCGGGCGGCGGAGGAGCTGGCCCCGGAGCTGCTGCGGCACTTCACGGCCGAACTCCCTTCCGCGCTGCGACCGTCGCTGCTGATGCTGGAGCTGGCCGGGAACCTGCGCGCGGGTGCGGCCGGGCCGGGCTGGGTGCGGCAGGCCCTGGACCTGGGGACGCTGAAGCCGTCGCCCTCCGCCCGGGACCACGGCTACGGGGCGGTGGCGGCGCGGCTGCTGGCGCCCGAGGGCCGGCCCGAGAGC
The DNA here is from genome assembly GCF_042677605.1 of Streptomyces sp. NPDC127106. NCBI lineage: Bacteria > Bacillati > Actinomycetota > Actinomycetes > Kitasatosporales > Streptomycetaceae > Streptomyces > Streptomyces sp. NPDC127106. Next base: position 31,740 of record NZ_JBHXTC010000025.1, read on the forward strand.
GAGCTGCGGGCCCTGATCGAGAGCAATGACGCGGCGCTGCTGGCCGCCTACCGGCGGGCCGCCCGCGAGCCGCGGGTCATGGACCGGCTCCGCCTCGATCCCCGCTACGCGGCCGAGTGCTTCGCGACCTGGTCCTCGCAGCCACAGGCGGGTCCGGTGTGGCAGGAGGCCCGTACGGACCTCCTGGACGGGGTGATGCGGCCGGTCGTACGGGGTCTGCCGCCGGGCGAGCTCGCGGCCCTGGAGGAGGCGCTGGGCCGCCTCGGCGGGCGCTGGGCGCAGGAGTTCCGCGGCTGGCAGCGGCCGGGCGCCTTCGGGCGGCTGCGGGACCGCTTCACCGGGGCGGGCCGGGGGGCGCGGCGCGCCGCCAAGGGCGGCGGCCGGGACGGCGCGCCCGCCGATCCGCCGCGCCGCGGCGGGGGCGGCGGGCCCGTCGTGCCCGGCAGCCCGGCCGTCCCGCCCGTCCCGCCAGGCACGGCTGGCCGTGCCGGCGACGGAGGGGGCGGCGACGCAAGGGGCGGGTACGGGAAGGTCGGCGACGGGAAGGACGGGCTGCTGCCGTGAGTCCCGAACTGGGCCTGCAGATCCTGTTGTACGCCACCGCGGTCATCGGGGTGGCGGTGTGCCTCGGCTACGGGCTCTGGCGGTTCCTGGGCCTGGCGCTGCAGGCCGCCGCGTCCGCGTTCGGGCCCCGCACCCCCGGCACCCCCGACCCGCGGATCGGTGCCCCGCCCCCCGGGGCGGAGCCGGCGAAGCTCGCCTACTGGGCCCTGCAGATGTGGGTCGACACGGCGGGGGCCGGGCGGGCCGCCGTCGAGATGGTGTGGTACCTGCTGACCCGGCACTGGCTGGACGAGATGGTCCGTAACCGGCTGCTGCGCGGCTGCAGCGGCTACACCGGGGACGAGGCCGAGCACTGGATCGGCCGCCTGGTGCTGCGGCTGATCGCGCCCGGGATGGCGCTGGCCGCGGTGCTGTCGGCGCTGCTGGCATGGGTGCTGCTGGCCGGGATCGCGGTCGCGTTCGCCGCGCAGCTGGTGCTGGTGACGGTGGTCGTGCTGGCCGGGGTGCTGGCCGGGCGGGGCGTGGACCGGCTGTGGAAGCTGGTCCGGGGCATCCGCATGAAGTGCCCGTACCCCGGCTGCTACCGGCCGTTCCCCCTGGCCGTGTACGTCTGCCCGGACTGCCGTGCGGCCCACCGCGAGCTGCGGGCCGGCCGGTACGGAGTGGTGCGGCACGTCTGCCGCTGCGGGCGGGCCCTGCCCACCACCGCGCTGGCCGGGCGGAGCAAGCTCGCCGCGCGCTGCCCGCACTGCGACCAGGGGTTGCCGAAGGCGGTCGGCACGACGCGGGTGGTGCACCTGCCGCTGGTCGGTGGCACCTCCGCCGGGAAGACGATGCTGCTGGCGGCCGTGCTGGACGGGCTGGGGGCCTGGACGCGCACGTCCGGGCTGACCGTCGAGTACGCCTCCCCCGCCGACCGGAACGAGGCCACGGCCCTCGGCCGGCAGGTGGACGCCGCGGGCTGGGCGCTGAAGACCCAGGGCGGGCAGCCGCGCGCGCTGATGCTGCTGGTCGGGAAGGGCCGCGGACGGCTGCGGCGGCAGCGGCTGCTGTACGTGTACGACCCGATGGGCGAGTCCCTGCGGGACGCGGACACCACCCGCCGCCAGCAGTACCTGGCGCACGCCGACGGGGTGCTGCTGGTGGCGGACGTGCTGGCCTCGCCCGTGGTGCGCCGCTCCCTGCGCGCGGGCGACGGGGAGCTGGCGGTGGCCGCCCGGCCCGCCGACCTGGGCCCGGTGGAGACGTACGCGGGCTTCACCGGCGAGCTGCAGGGGCTGGGCGGCCGGCGCCGGCGCCTGGGCGTCGCGGCGGTGGTGACCAAGCGGGACGTGCTGGACCGGCTGGACTCGCTGCCCCGGCCCGGGGACGGGCCGGTGGACGCCTGGCTGGAGGAGATCGGGCTGGGCGACCTGGTGCGGTCGCTGGGCCACGACTTCGCGGCGGCCCGCTTCTGGGCCGTCAGCGCCCGCGCCGCCACCGGGGCGGGGGCCTTGGAGTCGGAGCAGCTGCGGGCGGCCGAACCGGTGCTGTGGCTGCTGTCGCGGACGGGCCTGCGGGTCCGCGGGCCCGCCGGAAGCCCGGGCGGCCCGCCCGGCGGGCGGCGGCCGCCGGGTCTGCCCCCGCGGCTGGCGCGGCTGCCCCGACCGCGCGGTTCCGCCGACCGCGGCACACCGAATCGATCAAGCCTGTGACGAGGGCCGGGGCGACTGGCTAGGGTCGCTGGAAGGAGCAACACCCCATGGTGACACCGCAGATCGTGCGGGGGCGGCGGTTGATGCTGACCCTGCTCGTGGTGGCGGTCGCGATGACGGCGGCCGCCGGGCTGGCGGCGCTCGTGCAGTACGTACCCCAATGGCTTTGGGAGTTGAAGGAGATCAGCAGTGAGTGACATCCCCGGCGGGCCGATGGCGAACCGGCCGGTCCACTTCATCTGGCTGCTCGACTGCTCGTACTCGATGCAGGGCGAGAAGATCGGCCAGCTCAACTACGCGATCAGAGAGGCCGTTCCGGAGATGCGCTCGGTGGCGCAGGACAATCCGGCGGCCCAGCTGCTGCTGCGGACGATGACGTTCTCCACGACCGCGCGCTGGCACCACCAGGACCCGGTGCCGGTGGAGACCTTCACCTGGCAGGACGTCCAGGTCGACGGCATGACCAACCTGGGCGAGGCCCTGCAGCTGGTGGCGCGGGAGCTGGACACCCCGCCGATGCCGCAGCGCGCCCTCAAGCCGGTCCTCGCCCTCGTCTCCGACGGGGTGCCGACGGACGACTGGAAGGCCGGACTGCGTGCGGTGGACGCCACCCCGTGGGGGCGCAAGGCCGTACGGGTGGCCATCGCGATCGGCGCGGACGCGGACCGCACCGTGCTCCAGGAGTTCCTCGGCAATCCGGAGCTCCAGCCGCTCGACGCGAACAGCCCCAAGCAGCTTGCGGCGGCGATCCGCTGGGCGTCGACGGCGGCGGTCAAGGCCGCCTCCCAGCCGGTGGCGGGCGCCGGGGACGGCATGGTCAAGCAGCCGCCGTACGCCCCGCCCGTGCTCGACGACGACGATGACGACGTGTGGTGAGCGGCCCCGTGTCACCCGTGCCACCCCCCGTCCCACCCGTCCCTCCCGTCCCGCCCACGCCGCCCCCGCCCTCGGGTCCCGGGCGGCGGTGGGAGACGCTCCGCCAGAGCGTGCAGGGCGTCAACAAGACCCGCAACCAGGACTACTGCGACGCCCTGGGGTACGGGACGGACGAGGAACCGCTCATCCTGGCCGTCGCCGACGGCCACGGGTCGGCGGTGCACGCCCGCAGCCACCTCGGGTCCCGGTTCGCGGTGGACCTGTTCGTCGAGCAGGCCCGGCAGTTCGGGGCGCTCGCCCGGCCGCGGGGCGACGAACGGCCGCCGAGCCTGGCCTGGCTGATGCACTACGCGGAGCACACCTTCCCCCGCCAGCTCGTCGCCGCCTGGCGGGAGCGGGTACTCGGCAACTGGGCGCGGACCAGCTCCCACGAGGAGCCGGGCCTGACCGACGAGGACAAGCTGCTGCTGTACGGCAGCACCCTCGTCGGCGCCGTGCTCACCCCCCGCGTCTTCGCGGCCTGGCAGCTCGGCGACGGCGAGCTGACCGTCGTGGGGGACGACGGGCGGGTGAGCGTGCCGCTGGCCCCCGTGGAGGCCGACCTGGGCGACGAGACGGAGTCGCTGTGCACCCCGGAGGCCTGGCTGCGGGTACGGACCCACTGGGCGCCGGTCACGGCCCCCTCCCGAACGCCCCGGATGGTCGCGGTCTCCACCGACGGGCTGTCCAAGAGCTTCGCCTCGGACCGGGGCTTCCTGCAGTTCATGGCCGGGCTGGACGACCGGCTGACGGCGGAGGGGGCGGCCACCGTCCGGGCCGTGCTGCCCGGCTGGCTGGGCCGGGCCTCGCAGCACTCCGGCGACGACACCACGCTGGTCGCCGCCTGGAACACGGCCGCGGCGGCCGACGGCGTACCAGAACCGGCACCGCCGGTGCCGTCGCCGTCCCCCGGGGCGGCCGACGGCACCGCGGAAGGGGCCGCAGGAGGAATGGCGGACGCCGGCCCCGACACAACGACAGAAGACCCGCACGGGAGTGGAACATGAGCGGCATGCTCGACAGCGGCACCCGGCTGACGACCGACGGCGGCATGGCCGTGGACGTCTTCAACCTGCTCGGCGCCGGCGGCCAGGGCGAGGTCTACCGGGTCCGGACCCCGGCCGGGGACCAGGCCCTCAAGTGGTACTACCCGGCGTGCGCGACGCCCGCGCAGGAAGCCATCGTCCGCCAGCTGGTGGGCCGCGGCTTCGACGACGACCGCTTCCTGTGGCCCCTGGACTTCGTGGCCGACGGGCGCGGCGGCTTCGGTTACCTGATGGACATCCGGCCGGACCGGTTCAAGGGCCTGCCCCTGCTGTTCCGGCGGCAGCTGCGCACCTCGACGCGGGCCCTGCTCAAGGCCTGCCTGTACACGGTGGAGGCGTACCAGGCGCTGCACTCGCGGGGGATCGCGTACCGGGACATCTCCTGGGGCAACATCTTCTTCGATCCGGCCACCGGGGACGTGCTGGTCTGCGACAACGACAACGCGGTGGTGGAGGGCGACAGCACCGGCATCTCGGGGACCATGGAGTTCATGGCGCCCGAACTGGTGCGCGGCGACCCGGGGGCCACGCCCGGCACGCAGAGCGACCTGCACTCCCTGTCGGTGCTGCTGTTCATGCTGCTGATGAACCACCACCCGCTCAAGGGGCGGCGGGAGCTGGCGATCCACTGCCTGGACGAGGCCGCCGAGCGCAAGCTGTACGGGAAGCAGCCGCTGTTCGTCTTCGACCCGCAGGACCGGTCCAACGCCCCCGACCCGGCCGAGCAGCAGACCGTGCTGGCCACCTGGGCGGCGGCCCCGGCCTCGCTGCGGGACCTGTTCACGAAGAACTTCACCACGGGCCTGCACGACCCGGCCGCCCGGGTCCGGGAGGGCCAGTGGCGGGACACCCTGCGGGCCGTGTACGACGCGGTGGTGGAGTGCGCGCACTGCGGGCGGCAGAACATGACCGAGCCGCGGTCCGCCGCCCCCGGGACCTGCTGGGGCTGCGGAAACACGCTGGTGCTGCCGCCCCGGCTGGTGCTCACCACTCCCCCGCCGCGCACCGAGCACCACATCCTGCTGCACCGGTCCTCGCGGGTGCAGGCGCACCACCTGGCCCCCGAGCCGGCCCGGCACGACTACGGCGACACCACGCTGGTCGCGCAGCTGACCGAACACCCGCAGAGGCCGGGCCGGTTCGGCCTCGCGAACCGGTCGGCCACCGCGTGGACGGGCACCCGGGCGGACGGCACCACCCAGCGCATCGACCCGGGCCAGACGGTCCCGCTGCGCTCGGGCCTGGAACTCGACTTCGGCGGTGCCCGCGCCGTCGTCCGGTCGACGTAGCGGGCCGTCCGGACCGGACCGGGGTTCGGGCCGGGCCCGCCCCCGGGGGCGCGGAGTCAGCCGCCGGTGACGAGGCGGCCGATCTCCTGGGCGAGGGTGAAGCCGCTGCTGCCCGCGCCCAGGCCCAGGGTGATGGTCTCCAGGGAGCGGCGGATCAGGCCCGGTTCGGCGGGGCGGCGCTCCTGCGCGGCGCGGTCCAGTTCGCCGCGCAGGACCTCCGCCGCCTCGATGCGGGCCGGGGCTGCGCCCTGGTCGCGGAGCCACTGGGCGAGCTGGGTCGCCAGGTGGAGGGTCTGGGCGGCGGTGTCCTGCTGCCCGACGTTGATGACGCCGTTGTCCCCGAAGTTGGCGGGGCCGTTGACGTTGCCGTTGAAGGTGTAGTTGCCGCCCATGCGGTTGTTCTCCTCGTGCTGCGGGTGTCAGGGGCTCAGGGGTGCGACGGGCCCTGGCCGCCGCCCTACGGGTGGCCGCCCGGGCCCGGCCCGGGGCCGTTGATGGTGCCGCCCGGGCCGTAGTTGCCCGGGCCGTGGATGTCGCCCTGGAAGTTGTAGGTGTGGGTGTTGATGACCTGCTGCGCCTGGTCGTAGGAGCTGGTGTCGACGTTGTGGTCCTTCAGGAACCGCTCGGTCGCTATCAGCACGCCCTGCTGGAGGCGCTGCAGGAAGTCCTGCGAGTCGGTGCGCTCCGAGAAGCCCAACTGCCTCCAGTCGGACACCCGTTCGCGGATGCTGTCGACGGCCCCGTAGTCGTACAGCAGGTGCCGCTTGTCGATCTCGCGGCGCCACTTCTCCAGGGTGCGGGCCCGCCGGCGCCGCTCCGAGGACCGGCGCGAGACCCGCCCGGGGGCGCCGAGCAGCAGGGACAGGGTCGCGCCGGTCGCGTACGAGACCAGGCTCCACCAGCGCTCGAACCCGGTCACCGGCAGCTGGTTCACCCGGTCGAAGCGGCCCTGCAGCGGGGGGATCCCGTACGCGGACACCTCCCAGGTGAGGCTCGGGTGCTGGAGGCGGGCCCGCAGGTGCATGGAGACGATGGCGCGGCCGCCCTCGCCGGCGCGCTCCAGGCTGAGGTAGGTGCGCATGCCGGCGCCGGACTGCACCAGGCCCGCCTGGACGAGCTGCTTGGGGATCTGGGAACGGGGCATGCGCAGCGGGTCCGGGAGCAGCTCGGTGACGTACGGGACGTGGTTGCCGATCACGTACAGCCGGTTGCGGACGCGCAGGCCCTTGAGGCCGGCGATGTTCTCCATCTCGCGGGCGACGAAGGTGTGCAGGTCGATCGCGTCGAACGGTTTGATGGTGAGCTTGCCGCCGCCCGCCGGGTCATCGGCGGGCCGGCTGACGTCGATGGGCTGCCACACCATCTCCTTGAGCTTCGAGCCGCTGCCGACGAAGGGGTTGGTGCGTTCGGCGCTCGCCGTGTAGGGGACGACGTTGGCCTTCTTCTGTTCCCGGAGCCGCTGCTCCGCCTCGGGTTCGACCGGCGGGGCGAGGTCGGCGGCCCGGTCGGAGCCGTGCTCGACGGCGAGCGCCGCCCGGCGGGCCTCGCTCTCGGCGCGGTGGACGAGCCACCAGGCGCTGCCGTAGCCGAGGACGATCGCCGATCCGGCCGCGTAGCCGAGGACCGCCGGGCCGGCGACCGCCGCGTACAGCAGGGTCGGCACGGCCGCCCAGACGCAGCCGACGCAGATCCAGGCCAGGAGCCGGTCCCGGACGTCGATGCGGCGGACCGCGGCGCGGGCGTGGCGGGCGAGTGCGATCAGGTCGATGCCGAGGGTGAGGCCGATGGCGCCCAGCCGGTCTGCGGTGAGCTCGGTGTCGGCCTCGCGGGCGAAGCCCTCGTCGAGGTGGGCGCCCGCGCACAGGTGGCGGGTCACCGCGTCGGTCCGGTACTGCGCCAGTTGCGGTAACTGGCGTGTTGCCAACTGGCCCATGCGGCCCCTCCCGTGGTCTGCCCCCTTCACCCTACGAAAACCGGCCGCCCCTGTCCTCCCGTTGGACGTGATCAGCGGGCCGGGGTACTCAGGGCGAAGCGGTGCGCACGCGCGTGCGATCTGAGCATCCGTACTCAGGTCCGGGCCGCGGACGCCTTGCCATCGTGGGGGCATGTTCCTTCAGTCGTACGGACCGCAGCCCCGCGCCGCCGGCATCACCGCCGTCGGCAGCATGCTGCCCGAGGAGATCCTGTCCTCGGACTCCCTCCAGCAGGAGGTGGCGCGGCGCAGCGGACTCGCGCTGCCGCCGAGGCTGCTGACGCAGGCCACCGGGATCCGCTCCCGCCGGGTCGCCGGCCCCGACGTGTACGCGTCGACGCTCGCCGCGGGCGCGGCCCGCCGGGCACTGGACGCGGCCGGGCTCACCGGGCCCGACATCGACCTGCTGCTGTTCGCGTCCGCGTCCCGCGACATGGTCGAGCCGGCCACCGCGCACATCGTGCAGGCGGAGCTCGGGACGCGGGCCCACGCGCTGGACGTCACCAACGCCTGCAACAGCTTCATCAACGGCGTCGACCTGGCCCGGGCGATGATCCTGGCCGGGCGGGCCCGGCGGGCCCTCGTCGTCACCGGGGAGACCCCGAGCCGGGCCGTGCAGTACGCGCCGGGCAGCCTCGCCGAACTACGCGAAGGCTTCGCCGGGTACACCTTCGGCGATGCGGGCGCGGCCGTGGTCGTGGAAGCGGTGGAGCGCGGCGGGATCCTCGACGTCGACACCGAGACGCACTCGGAGCACTGGGAGGTCGGCGGCATCCCGGGCGGCGGGTCGCGGCACCCGCGCGGGGACGCGTACACCTACTTCCGCGGTGACGGGCACGAACTGCGGGGCGTGTTCGAGAAGGTGGGCACGGCGGTCATCGACCGGACGCTGCACCGCACGGGCCTGGACTGGGACGGCGTCGCGAAGGTGCTGGTGCACCAGGTGACGGTGCCGTACCTGGAGCGGTTCGCGGAGCTGACCGGGGTGCCGGCCGGCAAGCTGGTGGTGACGGTGCCCGAGCTCGGGAACATCGCGAGCGCGAGCATCGGCGTCCAGCTGGACCGGGTGTTCGCGGAACTCGCCCCGGGAGAACGGGTGCTGTGCGTGGGGCTGGGCGGCGGCATCAGCATTATGACGATGGTCTGGGAGAAGTCGTGAGCGGCGGGCACGCGCTGTGGGTGGTGCTGCCCGCCCACCAGGAGGAGGCCCGGCTGCCCGACACGCTCGCCGCGCTCGCCGCGCAGCGCGACCGGGACTTCACGCTGCTGGTCGTCGACAACGCCTCCACGGACCGTACCGGGGACCTCGCCCGGGAGTTCGCGGCGGGCGCGCCGTTCCCGGTGCGGGTGCTGGAGGAGCCGGAGAAGGGCGTCGGCTCCGCCGTGGACACCGGCTTCCGGTACGCGATCGGGCAGGGCGCGACCCTGCTGGCCCGTACGGACGCCGACTGCATCCCCCGCCCCGGCTGGGCGGGGGCCGCGCGGGCGGCGCTGACGGCCCGACCGGGCCTGGTGTGCGGGCGGATCACCGCCCGGCGGGACGAGCACGGGCCGCTCGGCCGGGCCGGGTTCACCGCCCTGGTCTCCCTCGCGGCGCTGTTCGGACGGCTGCGGCCGCAGCACGTGCGGCGGGGCGAGTTCCGGGCCCCGTACCGGATGCACGCCGGGAACAACATGGCCATCACCGCCGACCTGTACCTGGCGGTCGGCGGCATGCCGCGGCGCCCGTCGCCCACCGACCGGCTCTTCCTGAACGCCGTACGCCGTCACACCGACCGCATCAGCCGCTGCCGGTCCATGGTCGTGGAGAACTCCACGCGCCGGCTGCGGGCGTACGGGATCCTCGGCACCGCCCGCTGGTACCTCGACCAGGGCAGCGGCCCGCACGGAACGGACGACCCCCGCTGATGCTCGACCGACTCGACCACGCCCTGCGCAGCCGCCCCGAGCGGCCGGCCGTCCTGACCGCCTCCCGTACGGGCGCGCCCCGGGTGCGGGCCCGCTGCGGCGAACTCGCCGACCTGGCCGACGCGTACGCCGCCGCCCTGCACGCGCGGGGGCTGCGCGCCGGGGACACCGTCGGCGTCGCCGTCCGGCCCGGGCCGCGGGCGCTGGCCCTGCTGCTGGCCCTGTGGCGGCTCGGGCTGCGCGGGGCCGTCCTCGACCCCGGGGCCGGGCCCGACGTGCTGCGGGCCCGGCTGGCCCTGGCCCGGCCCTCGCTGGTGGTGGCCGACGCGGCCGCGCAGGCCGTCGCCGGGTGGGCCCGGCCACTGGCCCGCAGGGCCCGGCTCGCCCTGCCCGACCTGGCCGCGCTCGGCGGGCCGGTGGCCACCGTCGGGCGGCGGCTCCCGGGGTGCGCGCCGGCGCTGGACCTGCGGGCGCCCCGGCCGGCGGCCGGGGCGGCGGGCCGCGGAGCCGCCGTGGCCGGCGAGGCCGACGCGGTGATCGTCTTCACCTCGGGGACCACCTCGAAGCCGCGGGCGGTGGTGCACACGCGGGCGAGCCTGGCCGCCGGGATGGAGACGGTGAGCGCCCTGTTCACGGGGGCCGGGGAGGCGGGGAAGGCAAGGGAGGCAGGGGGCCTCCGTGACGACGGCCGGCCGGTGCTCGGGGGCACCTTCTTCGTGCTCGTACCCGCGCTCACCCGCGGCGCCCCGGTCGCCCTGCCCGCCCGGTCCCCGCGGGTCCTGGCCCGGCAGCTGCACCGCCTGGAGCCGGCCGACACCTACCTGACGCCCCCTCAACTACGCGACGCGCTACGGGAGGACGCCCGGTTCCGGGGCCGGGTGTGGACGGGCTCGGCGCCGGCCGGCGCCGAACTGCTGGCCCGCGTACGGGATGCGGGCGCCGACCAGGCCTGGGGGGTGTACGCACTGACCGAGCTCTTCCCGGCCGCCGCCGTGGAGGCGGCGGAGAAGGCCGCGTACGACGGACCCGGCGACCTGGTCGGGGCCCCGCTGCCGGGCGTGGCGGCGAAGACGGACGAGGACGGGCAGCTGCTGCTGGCCGGGGCGGCGGCCCGGCACCGCTACCTGGGCGAGGAGCCCGACCCGTGGGTGCGGACGGGGGACCGCGCCCGGCTGGACGGGACGGGACGGATCGTGCTGGAAGGAAGGACGAAGGACATGGTGCTGCGCCGCGCCGAGAACATCTACCCGGGGCTGTACGAACCCTCGCTGCACGTGCCGGGGGTGGAGCTGGCCGTGCTCGTCGGGGTCCCGGCCGGCGGGACGGCGGAGGCGGCGGGCGACGAACGGCTCGTGGCCGTCGTACAGCCACGGCACGGGGCCGCCGAGCCGGAGCTGCGGGCCGCGCTGGCGGATCCGCTGCGGCGGATGGGCTCTGCCCGGCCCGACGCGGTCGTGTTCGCCGAGGTCCCGCTGTCCGGGCGGTCCCGCAAGCCGGACCGCGCGGCAGCCGCAGCGCTGGCCGCCTCCCGCCTCGGAGGCACCCGATGACCGGCCCTGCGACCCGCCCGGACGCAGGCCCGGGCACAGGCGCAGGCCTGGCCACGGGCACGGGCACGGGCACGGGCACGGGTACGGGTACGGGTACGGGTACGGGTACGGGTACGGTGGCCGACGCGTCGGAGACCGCCGCGCGGGCGGCGCGGACCGGCGTGGCCGGCGGGGACGCGGCGGCGGCCCGGCGGCGGGACCGGAGGGTGTACCTGCGGAGCCACCCGCTGCTGTTCGGACTCCTCGCCGCGACGCGGGGCGGGCGCGGGGTGCGCCGGCTCGGGCGGACCCTGCTGGTCCACGACGCGGCCGCCTACCGGGAGGCCCTGACCCGGCTCCCGCTCGACCGCACGGCCGCCGGCACCACCGGCGGCGCGGCGCGCGACGCGCTGGCCGGGGCGGGCTCCCCCGGCGGGGGCGTGCTCTTCGACCAGGAGGGCGGCGGCCACCGGGCGGACCGGCGCTCCCTCGCCGACGGGCTCGGCGCGGCCGGGGTGGAGCAACTGCGGGCGCGGTGGCTGCCGTTGCTGGAGCAGCGGCTCGCGCCGCTCGCCGCGGGAGGCGAGGTGGACCTGGTGGCCCTGGCCCGGGAGCTGTCCGGGTCGGTGGTCTGCGAGCTCCTGGGCACGGACGCGGAACCGGTGGCGGTGGCCCGCGCGGCCGCCGACGCGGCGGCCGCCTCGGTCCGTGACCACCTGCCGGGCCTCCCCCGCCCGGGCGCGGCGGCCGCTGCCGCCCGCACGGCCCGTACCCTGCGCGACCTGCTGGGCGGAGGCGGAGCCACGACAGGTGGCGGACACACCCCGCCGGCCCCAGCGGGGAGGGCCGCCGGCTCCGGCCCGGCCACGGGCTCGCCCGCGGGGCGGGCCATCGTCACGGGCACGAGCACGCCCACGCGCACGCACCCCGGCCCCGCCACGCATGCGGGCCGGGCCCCCGCCACCGACGCGTGCCCGTACGCGGGTGCCGCCGTGGGCGCGGGCCCTGTCCCGGGCGCGGGTGCCGCCATGGGCACGGGTGCGGGCGCAGGCCCGGGCGCCGCCGGGGGCCCGGGCGCGGGTTCGGGTTCGGGTTCGGGCGCAGGTTCGGGTTCGGGCGCGGGCCCCACTGTGGATGCGGGTCCCGGTACCGGCGCCGGCATCGGCACCGGCGGGGAGGTCCGGCGGGGTGTGGAGGGGGCACTGGGGGCGATGGTGGCGGTGGCTGCCGTCAACACCACGGTTGCCGCGCTGCCCCGGGCCGTGGCCTGGTGTGCCGACGCCGGGCTGTGGGAGCAGGCCGCCGACCCGGCGCTGCTGCCCCGGCTGGCCGACGAGTTGCTGCGGGTGACCGCGGCTTCGCCGGTGCTGCCGCGGGTGGCCGCCGCGGACGGCAGCGTCGGCGGCTGCCCGGTGCGCGGGGGCGACCGGCTGCTGCTGGTCGCCCGGCACGCCGCCGCGGCGCACCGGCGCGACCCCGATGCCCTGGATCCGGCCGCTCCGGCCGACGCCCACCTGGTGTTCGGCGCCGGCCCGCACGCCTGCCCCGGTGCCCGGCTGGCCCGGGCCCAGCTGGCCGACGTCCTGGCGGCGCTGGCCCCGTACCGGCCGCAGGTCGTCCGGGCCCGCGTGGACCGGCGGGCGGCCCTGCCCGGCTGGCGGGTCCTGACCGTGAAGGCGGCGGGCGCATGATCCGGATCGCGGTCACGGGGGCGAGCGGCTTCTGCGGCGGGCACGTGGCCCGGGCGGCCGCCGCCCGCGGGGCGGAGGTGGTGTGCGTGGGCCGCAGGCCCGGTCCCGTCGGGGAGCACCGGTTCTGGGACGCCGCCCGGGAGCTCCCCGACCTGACCGGGGTCGACCTCGTCGTGCACTGCGCGGCGGCGGTCGGCGATCCGGCGCCCGGTTCACCGGCGGAGGCGGAGATGCACGCCGTCAACGTCGGCGGCACCGAGCGGCTGCTGCGGGCTGCCGGCGGCAGGCCGGTGGTGTGGGTGAGCAGCGCGAGCGTGTACGACCCGCGCCCGGACCGCAGCCTGGTCGGCGAGGACCATCCGCGCGCCGGCCAGCTGAACGCGTACGGGCGGACCAAGGCGGAGGGCGAGGCCCTGGCCCTCGCCGCCGGGGCGGTGGTGCTCCGGCCGCGGGCGGTCTACGGGCCCGGGGACACGACCCTGCTGCCCCGCATCGTGTCCCGGGTGCGGGCGGGGACGCTGTTCCTGCCGGGCCCGGACGTCCTGCTCGGCCTGACGGCGGTGGAGAACCTGGCCGACGCGGCGCTGGCGGCGACCGGCTGGGCGCCGGGTGCGTACAACGTGGCCGACGCGCAGCCGTACGCGCGCGACGCGACCGTACGACGGGTGCTGCGCGCCCACGGCATCACGGCCCGCATCCGCCACCTGCCGCCGGCCCTGGCCCGTACGGCCGCCCGTGCCGCGGAGGCCCTGGCCCGCGGCGGCGAACCGCTCCTGAGCCGCTACGCGGTGGACCAACTGGCCCACACCGTGGTGCTGGACCTGACCCGCGCCCGCGCCCAGGGCTGGACGCCGAGCCACACACTCGACGACTACCTTGCGACGCTGCCGGGCGGCGCGTAGCCGCAGGGGCGCGCGGCGAGGCGCGATCGGTCCCGCGCGGCACGATCAGTCCCGCGCGGCGCGATCGGTCCCGCGGGGCGCGATCGGTCCCGCGGGGCGCTCGGGCGCACCGGGGTCAAAGGGCGGGCCCCGCCACGCGGCGGAGCCGCACATCCGGTACGGCGGACGGGACGGGTAGGGGAACGTCTCCGCACGCGGCCGCCCCGGTGCACGGTCGCTGCGGCCGACGCGACGGCATCCGCCGCCCCTCCCGTCGGGGCGGGTCGGGCGGGCCGGACGTAGCGGTCCGGCCGGCCCGACCCCTTGCCGCCGGCGGCGGGGCTCGGTTCCCCCGCGCCTCAGCCACACCGGGCGGCGTCCGTGTCCCCCGTCAGGCGCCGGCGTCCCCCGTCAGGCGCCGGCCGCCCCGGCCAGGCTGCGGCGCAGGCTCAGCGGGCGCATGTCGGTCCACACGCGGCCGATGTGGTCCAGGCACTCCTGCCGGGTGCCGGCCGTGCCCTCGTCGTGCCAGCCCGCCGGCAGTTCGCGGTCCGCCCGCCAGATCGAGTACTGCTCCTCGTCGTTGTGCACGACCCGGTAGCGGCCCTGGTCGGTGTCGGTGTCACTCATCGCAGTCGGTCCTCCCGCACTTGGCACTCGATCGGTCAGCGGGTCCCACCCTGCCGCCCGGTCCGGTCCCTGCCATAGGGACAAACGCGCAGCAGGACCGGCGGACGGCGCTGCCGCTCCTTCCCTGGCGGCCGCGGTGCGGGCGGCGGCAGTGTTCCGGGCAGCCGGGGTGGCGTCCGAGAGGTTCCGGCAGGTGCCGGGGGCGGCAGGCGCCACCGGCCAGGCCACCCCCTCGGGCTGGAAGGAGCTCCGCCATGTCGGACACACCGGAGAACGTGTACCTGCCCACCGGCGGGTGGCGGCTGTGGGAGCACTTCGCCCTCCGCGGCCCGGGCTTCCCCGCCGAGGGGGTCCTGCGCACGGCACCGCCGGGGCTGGGCCTGGCCGCGGACAAGTTCGGGCCGGGTGATCCGCTCGCCGGGCCGGAGTGGGACGCCTTCGCCGAGGCCTTCGAGGAGGGTGCCGTCCGCACCGCCCGGCTGCTCCAGGGGATCGCGGCCTCGCCGCGCTTCCGGGCCGCCGTGGCCTGGCAGAACCCGGCCGTGCTGCGGACCGGCATCGCCCCGTTCCTGAACTGGACGCCCACCGCCGCCGGCCGCACCAGCATGCCCCGGCAGCGCGAGGAACTGGTCGCCCACTACTGGCAGCGGTTCTGCGTCAAGAACGACACCATCGGGTTCTTCGGACCCGTCGGCTGGGGCCGCTGGGACCCGGCCGCCACGGACGGGGTGCGGGTCGATCCCGGGGAGGGCTTCCTCGCCGACTCCCGCGTGTACTTCGCCGGTTGGGCCGTCGACGCGCTCGCGAAGTCACTGAACGCGGACCCCGCGCTGCGGGCGTGGATCCCGCCGCGCCGGAGGTCCTTCGTCCGGGTCGAGGGCGGGGCCGTGCACCTGCCCGGCCGGCCGCCGCAGCCCCTGGGCGAGACCGCCCGCGCCGTCCTGGACCTGTGCGACGGGACCCGGCCGGTGAGCGCGATCGCGCGGGCGCTCGGCATCCCCGCGGCCGAGGCCGCCGCGACCGTCGAGGGGCTGCTGGCCAAGCGGTGGGTGCACTGGCGCCTGGAGGTGCCGACCGGCACCCACCCGGAGCGGGAGCTGCGCACCGTCCTGGAGCGGATCGGCGACCGGCGGCTGCGCGAACGGGCCCTGGAGAAGCTGGCCGTGCTGGAGCGGGGCCGGGACGCGGTGCAGGCGGCGGGCACCGACGTGGAGGCGCTGACCGGGGCGATCGGCGCCCTGGAAGCGGACTTCGCGGCGCTGACCGCTACCGGCGCCCAGCGCTCCAAGGGCGAGCGGACGGCGCCGTGCCGGGGGCTGGTGTACTCCGACTGCCGGCGGGCGGCGACCGCCACCCTGGGCCGGTCCCTGCTGGACGAGCTGACCCCGCTCGCCCTGTGCCTGACCTCGGCGCGCTGGCTGACGAACCGGTTCGCCGACCGGGTCCGCGGCCACCTGCGCGTCGTGTACGAGCGGCTGGCCGCGGGCGGCGGCCGGGTGGACCTCGGACAGATGTGGCTGGGCTCGCTGCCGTCCCCGTACCCGGACGCGGACCGCGACCTGGACGGCATCCAGGCCGAGCTGCGCGCCAAGTGGGCGCGCATCCTCGACCTACCGGAAGGGACCGGTGCCCGCCGGGTGCAGGTGCCCTCGGCGCGGATCGCCGAGCGGGTGCGGGAGGAGTTCGAGGAGCCCGGCAACGGATGGTCGCTGGCCCGCTGGTTCAGCCCGGACGTGCTGCTGCTCGCCGAGGACGCGGACGCGGTGGCGCGGGGCGACTTCGAGCTGGTCCTCGGTGAGATGCACAGCGCGCTCAACACGATGGGCGCCTCGCTCTTCGTCCACCAGCACCCCGACCGCGCGGAGCTGATCGCGGAGACCACGCGCGACTTCCCGGGGCCGCGGCTGCTGCCGATGCTGCCGAAGGAGCTGCCGCTGAAGTGGTCGGCGCGCAGCCGGCCCTCGCTGGACCGGCCGCAGGACTACGCGGTCTCCCTCGTCGACGACACCGGCGACCCGTACCGGCCGCGTACGGTGCTCTGCGCCGACGTGGCGGTGGAGGACCGGGACGGCACGCTGGTCGCGGTGCTGCCCGACGGGGCCGTGTTCGACCTGCTCGACGTGTACGCCAACACCCTCACCCAGCGCGTCATGGACCGCTTCACGCTGCGCCCCGAGGGCGGGCACACGCCGCGGATCAGCATCGACCGGATGGTGGTGGCCCGCGAGACGTGGACGTTCCCGGCCGGTGAACTCGCCTTCTCCGGCGAGAAGTCCGAGGCGAGCCGGTACGTGCGGGCCCGGCAGTGGCAGCGGGAGCACGATCTGCCCCGGTTCGTGTTCGTCGTCTCCCCGGCCGAACCCCGGCCGTTCTACGTCGACTTCGACAGCCCGGTGTACCTGACGATCCTGGCGAAGGCGGTCCGCCGGCTGGCCCGCAGGAACCCGGCCGCCCGGCTGAAGGTCAGCGAGATGCTGCCCACGCCGGAGCAGGCCTGGCTGACCGACGACGAGGGCCGGGCCTACACCTCCGAGCTGCGGTTCGTCGCCGTCGACCAGACGGTGGCCGGCCCCGGCCCCGGGCTCGGCGGCGGCCCCGGCGGCGGGCTCGGCGGCGGGGCGGGTGCGTGATGCGGACCTTCGTCGACGACATCGCCGCGCACGCCGCCCGCACACCCGGCCGGATCGCGGTCACCACGCCGGACGGCGAGACGACGTACGGGGAGCTGACTGCCCGGATCGACGCTCTGGCGGCGGTGTTGCGGGCCCGCGGGGCCGGTCCGGAGACGGTGTGCGCGGTGGCGGTGGAACGCGGTCCGGACGCCGTGGTCGGCCCCGCCGCCGTGGTGCGGGCGGGGGCGGCGTTCCTGGGCCTGGACCCGGAGCAGCCCCCGGCCCGGCTGGCCGCGCTCGCCCGCAGCGGCGGCGCGGAGCTGCTGCTGACCACCCCGGCCCTGGCGGCGCGGCTGGACCTGCCCGTCCCGGGGCCACCGGTGCTGCTCGACGCGGCGCCGGGGGCCGGGCCCGCCGACCCGGCCCGGCCGGCTGGCCCCGGTGGCCCCGCCGACCCCGGTGGCCCCGCCGACCCCGGTGGCCCCGGTGGCCCGGTCGGGGAGCGGGCGCTGGCGTACGTGAGCCACACCTCCGGGAGCACGGGCGAGCCGAGCGCCGTGCTGGTGGAGCACCGCGGCCTGGACTCCTACCTGCGGTTCCTGGTCCGGGACTACGGTCTCGGCCCGGACACCGTGGCCCTCCAGGTCGCCCCGCTCGGCTACGACGCCTCCGTCCGCGACACCTTCGCCCCGCTCCTGGCGGGGGGCCGGCTGGTGGTCCTACCGCGGTCCGCGCTGCTGCGGCCAGAGGAGTTCGGCACCGCCGTGCGGGCGTACGGGGTGACGGCGCTGCTCAGCGTGACCCCGTCCTTCCTGTCGTTCCTGGCCGGGCAGCCGGACCCGGCCGGGCTGCTCGCCGGGGTGCGGCTGGTGGTGTCCAGCGGCGAGTCGCTGCGGCCGTTCCTGGCCGCGGGCGGACGGGATCTGATCGGGGGTGCGCTGGTCAACCAGTACGGCCCGACCGAGTGCACGATGACCTCGACCCGGTACGCCGTGCCCGCCCGGCAGCCGGACGTCCTGGCCGACGTCGTCGGCACGCCGATCGACGGGGTCGTCGTACGGCTCCTCGACGCCGGCCTGCGGCCGGTGCCCGACGGGGCCGCCGGGGAGGTGTACATCGGCGGGGCCGGGGTGGCCCGCGGCTACCGGGGGCTGCCGGCCCGCACCGCCGAGCGTTTCGTACCGGACCCGCTCGGGCCGCCCGGGGCCCGGCTGTACCGGACCGGTGACCTGGCGAGCCACGGTCCGCAGGGGCTGGAGTTCCACGGGCGCGCCGACCGGCAGGTCAAGATCCGCGGCTACCGCGTCGACCCGGCCGAGGTCGAGGGCGCGCTGCTGGCCCATCCCGGGGTCACGGGCGCGGTCGTCACCTCCGACACCGACGGGCAGGGGCGGGTGTTCCTCGTCGCCCACCTCACGGGGGACCTGGCGGACACCACGGACGCCGCGCTCCGCGCCCACCTGGGCGGCACGCTGCCCCCGCACCTGATGCCGCGCCGCTTCGCCCGCCTGGACCGGCTGCCCACCACCCGCGGCGGGAAGGCCGACCGCCGCGCCCTCTCCCGGACCGGAGGCCGACCGTGACCACCGCCGCCACCACCACCGCTTCCGCGACGCCCCCGGCACCACCCGCGACGCCCGGCCGGGCCGACGTGGAGGCCGCCGCCGCACGGATCGCCGGCCACGTCCGACGCACCCCACTACTGCCGGGCCTACCCGCCACCGGACGCCGGCGGGCCGGCTGGCGGCTGCTGCTCAAGGCCGAACACCTCCAGTACGGCGGCTCGTTCAAGCTGCGCGGCGCCGCGAACGCCGTCCTGGCCCTCGGGGCGCGCCGGATCGTCGCCGGGTCCTCCGGCAACCACGGCATCGCGCTGGCCCGGCTGGCCGCGTCGCTGGGCGCCGAGGTGACCGTGGTGCTGGCCGGTGGGGCCCACCCCGCCAAGGCCGCTCTGATCCAGGCGCTCGGCGGGCGAACGGTCGGCGTACCGGGCGGAGTCGCCGAGCGGGACCTGCGGGCCGCGGAACTGGCCGCGGAGACCGGCGCGGTCCTCGTGCCCTCCTCCGACCACGAGCTCGTGGTCGCCGGACAGGGCACGGTCGGGCTGGAGATCCTCGCGGACGCTCCGGACGCCGACACCGTGTACGTGCCGGTCGGCGGGGGCGGGCTGCTGGCCGGGGTGTGCCTGGCCGCGGACGGCCACCCGGTGCGGGTGGTGGGCGTGGAGCCGGCCTGTACGCCGCGCTACGCCCGCTCGCTGGCCGCGGGGCGTCCCGTGCGGCTGGCGCCCGGCAGCACCGTCGCGGACGGGCTGCGCGGGCAGCAGCCGGGGGCGGTGCCGTACCCAATCGTCCGGGACCGGGTCGACGACCTGATCGCGGTGTCCGACGCCGAGGTCCTGGCCGCCGCCGCCCTGTTGCGGCGCCGCGGCTTCGAGGCCGAGCCCAGCGGGGCCGTAGCCCTGGCCGGGGCCATCCGCGCGGGTCGCGGCACCGGCCGCTCGGTCGCCGTCGTGTCCGGCGGCAACACCACGGCGGCCCTGACGGCGGCAGCCGCGGCCCTCACCAGGCCCTGAGCGCCCCACGCCGCCCTCCGCCTCCCGACACCCTTTCCACCCCTTGCACCCCTTCCACGCCTTCCCCCTCTTCCCTCATTCCGAAGGAGACACGCCATGACCATGACCGAGAGCCCGGCCGCCGACCCGACCGTCGACCTGACCGCCGACCAGATCACCGACCCGCTCGCGGGCCCGCTCGCCGGCCCGATCACCGACCCGCTCGCCGGCCCGGCCGGGGCCGCCCTGACCGAACTGGTCGTCGCCGTCTACCGGGAGGCCCTCGGCGTGGCCGACCTCGACGAGCAGAGCGACTTCTACGAGTGGGGCGGCGACTCGCTGACCGCGTTCCGGGTCACCGCCCGCCTGGAGGAGGCCCTCGGGGTGGAGGTCCCGGTGGCCCTGGTCTTCGCCTACCCCACTCCCGCGGACCTCGCCGGCGTCGTCGACGCCGACTTCGTCCGGGCCTGAGGGGCCGGCCGTGACCGACCTCTTCGTGCCCGGCGGCCGCTGGCGGCTGTGGGACCGGTTCGCGCTGCGCGGGCCGGGCTTCCCGGCCCGCGGGGTGCTGCGGCTGGCCCCGGCGGGGCTGGCCGAGGCCGCCGACAAGTTCGCGCCGGACGAGCCGCTCGCCGGCGACGGCTGGGAGGAGTTCGCCGAACTGTTCGCCCGGGCCCAGGTGGAGGCCTCGCACACCCTCCAGGACATCGCCCGGCAGCCGGCCTTCCGGGCGGCCGTGGCCTGGCAGAACCGCCCGGTCCTCGCCTCCGGCATCGCCCCGTTCCTCAACTGGACGCCGACCGCCGCCGGCCGCACCAGCATGCCCCGGCAGCGCGAGGAACTGGTCGCCCACTACTGGCAGCGGTTCTGCGTCAAGAACGACACCATCGGGTTCTTCGGACCCGTCGGCTGGGGCCGCTGGGACCCGGCCGCCACGGACGGGGTGCGGGTCGATCCGGGCAGCGGCCTGGTCGCCGACACGCAGGTGTACTTCGCCAGTTGGGCCGTCGACGCCGTCGCCGCGGTGCTGGACGCGGACCCGGCCCTGCGCGAGTGGGTGGCGCCCCGGCGGGTGCCGTTCGTCCGGCAGACGGGTGAGGAGGTGACCGTGCCGGGCCGGCCCCGGCAGGCCCTGACCGCAGCCGCGCGGGCCGTGCTCGCGCTGTGCGACGGCGTACGAACGGCCCGGGAGATCCGGGCCGCGCTGCCCGGCGTCGACGTGCCGACGGCGCTCGCGGACCTGGTCGCGCGGCGGTGGGTGGTGTGGCGGCTGGAGGTGCCGGCCGGGGCCCGCCCGGAGCGCGACCTGCGGGCCTGGCTGGAAGGGGTCGGCGATGCGGAGCTGCGGCGAGCCGGGCTGGACACCCTCGACGTGCTGGAGCGGGGCCGGGAACGGGTGCGGGCAGCGGACGGGCCGGACGCCCTGGTGGCCGCCCTGACCGCCCTGGAGGGCGAGTTCACCACCCTGACGGAGACGGCAGCCGTACGGGAGAAGGCCTCCGGTACGGCGCCCTGCCGGGCCCTGGTGTACTCCGACTGCCGCCGCGCGGCGAGCGCGACCCTCGGCCGGAGCGTGCACGAGGCGCTCGCCCCGCTGGGCCCGCTGCTGACCAGCGCGGGCTGGCTCACCGGGCGGCTCGCCGAGGCCGTGATGGCCCGCGCGAAGGAGGTGTACGCCCGGCTCGCCGCGCAGGGGCCGGTCGACCTGGCGGCGTTCTGGTTCGCCTGCATGCCCGTCCTGCACGGAGCGGCCCGCGAGGAATCCGTCGCGCTCCAGCGGGAGTTCCGGCGGCGCTGGGACGCGATCCTCGCGCCGGAGCCGGGCGCCCGGCGGGTGCGGCTGCCGCTGTCGGCGATCGCCGGGCCCGTGGCCGAGCGGTTCGGGACGGTGCCGGGCGGCGGCTGGACGGCCGCCCGGTACCTCAGCCCCGACGTGATGGTCGCGGCGGCCGGGGCGGAGGCCGTGGCGCGCGGCGACTTCGAACTGGTCCTGGGGGAACTGCACGTCGCCTCCAACACGCTGGGCGCGTCGCTCTTCGTCCACCAGCACCCGGATCCCGAGGAGCTGCTCCGCCTCACCGACCGGGACCATCCCGGCCCCCGGCTGCTGCCGCTGTTGCCGAAGGAGCACCGCTCCCGGCTCTCGGCCCGCATCCGGAACTCCCTGGTGCGGCCCGAGGACTACTACGTCGCCCTCGTCGACTTCACCGCCGACCCGGCCCGGCCCCGTACGGTCCTCAGCGCCGACGTGGCCGTGGTGGAGCGGGCTGACGGCGCACTGGCGGTGGTCCTGCCCGACGGGGCCGAGTTCCCGGCGGTGGACGTGTTCTCGCACGTGCTGACCACCCTGGCGATGGACCTGTTCCAGCTGCTGCCGGACGGGGCGGAGCACTCGCCGCGGGTCACCGTGGACCGGCTGGTCGTGGCCCGCGAGACGTGGCGGCTGCCGCCCGCGGACCTGGACTTCGCCGGGGAGAAGGACGAGGCGCGCCGGTTCGTGCGGGCCCGGCGCTGGCGGGAGCGGCACGGCCTGCCCCGGTTCGTGTTCACGGTCCTGCCGACCGAAACCCGCCCGTTCTACGTGGACTTCGACAGCCCCGTGTACGTCAACGTCCTCGCCAAGGCGCTCCGCCGGATGTCCCGCAAGGACCCGCAGGGCCGGGCGGTGTTCACCGAGATGCTGCCCGGCCCCGAGGACACGTGGCTGACTGACGACGAGGGCAACGCGTACACCTCCGAGCTGCGCTTCGTGGCGGTGGACGAGGGCTGGGACGAGGTTCGCCGATGACGTGAACGGCGCCCGGCGGGGACTGCCGTCCCGGCCGGGCGCCGTTGTCGGTGGAGCGGGGTGCGGGGTGCGGGGTTCGGGGTTCGGGGTTCGGGGCGGCGCTAACCGATCGCGAGGAAGGCGTTCCAGCCGTCCTCGTCCCTGCCGGCTGCGGGGCCGATCGCGGTGGCGCCGCCTCGGAAGAGCCACTGGTTGCCGAGGGTGTCGACGGCCCAGATGTCGGGGATGCCGTCCCCGTTGGTGTCGGACGTGCCGAGGATCATGGGAATGGTGGCCCGGCCCCAGCCGGTGGTGGCGTAGGTGTGGTCCTGGCCCCCCGCGGAGCTGGCTGCGTCCTTGAGGGAGGCGAGGTCGACTCCGCCGTTCGCCCCCGGCCTGCCCTTGCGGAGCGCGAGGCCCCGGTTGGCGTCGGCGTTGTCGCGGAAGAGGAGGTCGGGGACCTTGTCCCCGGACACGTCGCGGACCCCGACGACGTCGCGGTCGGTCCACGGTCCCGCGGCCATCTTCGTGTACGAGGTGAAGCTCGATCCGGTGTATCCGGAGAAGGCCCACAGGGTGTCGTCCGCGACGGCGAACATGTCGGCGAACATGTCGCCGTCGACGTCCTCCGTGACGACGATCTGCCGGAACGTCGCCGGGTCAGGAGCCCCGGCCGGCAGGAGGATCTCCATGCGGCGGCCGACGTCGACCTGGCCGGTCCCGATGCCCGGGTAGACGTACAGCTTGCCGTCGGGCATCCGGGCGATGAGGTCGGTGAGCCCGTCACCGGGGAACCAGTCCGTGGAATGGCCGATGAGGGCTTTCCTTCCCGCGGCGGAGCTCTTCCAGTAGCCGTCGCCGACCGGGACGCCGTCCTGGATGGCCCCGCGGATGTAGTCGTCGGTGTCGCCTGCGGCGTCGCCGGCGTACGAGCGGAGGTTTCCGTCCTTGTCGACGGCGAAGAGGTCGGGGTGTCCGTCTCCGTTGGCGTCCCCGGGCGCGTCCAGGCCGGGCCTGGGGCGGACGAGGAACGGGTAGGCCCGGTGGTCGGAGACGTTGCCGTACTTGTTCACCGTGCGGGCGTAGAGCACGTTGGGGCCGCTGGTGTCGACCTGAAGTTTGATCACGGCTGCGTCGCCGGTGGTCGGGGTGGCCTTCTTGTCGAATGCGGGCCGGTTGAGGCTCCACTGGTACTCGCGGATGTCCTCGGCCTTGGCGCCGTTGCCGCTGAGCTTGATCTCCTGGTCCGGGGTGCCGGCGGGGTTGACGCTCCAGTCGGTGTGCGCGTCGCCGCGGGGAGGGAAGTGGGGGGAGGAGATCTCAGGGCTAGGAGGAACGTCATGGTTGACGGTGAAGGTGCACCAGCCACCGCTCCCCGAGTCGGCCGGGCCGCTGCCGGGCGAGCCCCATCCGTCCCAGTCGTAGGTGCGCGAGAGCCAGTAGTACTTCCTGCCCGACGTGAACTTGTCCCAGGGAACTTCCCGGGTGACCACGCCGTCGCTGTTGGGGGAGAGCCATTCGTTGTGTACGTGCTGGCCGCTGGCCGCGTCCCACACTTCGATCTGGACACCCTTGAGGTTGCCGTCGCGGTCGGTTCCCTTGACCTGGAAGGTCACGTTCGTCTTGCCGATGCTCGCCCCGTTCTCGCTGGCGAGGCAGGCGCCGCCGGGTGAGGTGCTCATGTTCGCGGCGACCGGGGTGTCCGGCGGGGTGTTGTAGACGACCTCGATGTACGGAGCGGTCTCACCGTTGGCGATGAACTTCTTCCAGTAGTACGAGTCCGACTCGTTCGGTGCGGCGAACCCCAGCGAGAGCGCGCCCCAGCCGCTGCTGGCGGCCTCCGCGACCAGACCCTTGATGTCGGGCGCGATCCAGTTGTCCGGGCAGGAGCTGTTCCAGCCGTAGCCGGAGTACTCGGAGGCGACCCTCCTGTTCCAGTAGGCGGCCGTGTTCGTGTTGTTCCACGTACTCGATGAGGTGATGTACGGGGTCGAGTAGATGTCCATCGCCTTTTGGTCGCACGACCAGGAGTACGTCTGCAGTGCGCGCACGTTGGCGGAGATGATGCCGGTGCCGTGAAGCTGGCTGCCGAAGTCGAAATTGAAAATGGAGCGAGATGTTCCGCCTGTGGTCGACTCGTATCCGACGCGGGCCTCGTTGGTGCCGCTCGCGTTGTAGTTCTGCCCGTTGAAGAAGCTGGAGTTTCCTTCCGTCTTGTAGAGCAGCGTCCAGGAATGCTTGTGCCCCTTGAAGGAGGGGTCGATGAACACCGGATACACGGTCTCCGCGGCGTTCAGCAGGGAACTGTCCGGGGTCACGGAAAGGCGGTTTTCGGCCAGTGCGACCTTGGCGGGCTTCAGGCGTGCGCCTTCCGCGCCGGCCAGGCCGGGCAGGGCCAGCGTGGGATGCTGCTTCGCGACCGCGGTGGGCTTCCAGGCGGGCTCGTTGTCGGTGGTCGCGACCTTGCCGCTGGAGTCCCACATCATCGGGGTCGGTGAACCGGCAACCTCCGCACCCTGGGCATCACGGGCACTGACCGCACCCGACTCGGCGTCCAGCTTGAACGCCAGGTCGGGCGAGGCCAGGCGGTAGTCGAGTTGGCCCAGTAGCGGATCGGCGGCGGCCCGCCTGTCCCTGACGACCAACAGGTGCGAGTAGCCGCCGTCCTGCGCGGTCATCACCAGGTCGATTCCGGGGCGGACGTTCTCGTACAGTGCCCGCGGGCCGTCGATGACGGGCTCGGGCAGGGGGCCGGGCCAGCTGACTGCCATGTCGTGGCCGTCGGTGTTCAACCGGACCAGGTCGGTCCACACCTCGCCCGGAGTGTCCTGCTTCAGCGCCACCCGGCTGACGCCGCGGGAGGACCGCTGACCTCCGCCCGCCTGCTGCTGGGATCCGGCGCTGAAGACGACACGACCGTTCACCGCCTTGGCGGCGTAGCCGCCCTCCACCCGCTGCAGACCGGTGTCGATCGGCTGCCACCGGCCGTCCGCCATGGCGCGGACGGCCGCACTGAAGACCTGCTTGCGGAACGTTCCGTCAGGCTGCGCCCAGGTCGTGGTGTTCGCGCTGCGCGCGGCGGTGACCTCGACCCCCTTGCCGGTCTTCACGGCCAGACGGCGCGCCTCGGCTTCTGCGACGGGCGGGACGTCCTGCGCCGGCCGGGTGCGCCCCTTGTCGCTGTCGGCCACGTCTAGACCGACCGGCAGCGCGACGGCGACCGCGAGGAGCGCAGCGAGGCCCCCCAGGGTCCTGCGGCGCTTGAACCAGCGGATTGCCGGTGCGGCAGCAGCCTTCTCTTCGGCGGCAGCGGGCGGACTTTCGTCCACGGATTCACCAACGGACACGAGCGTCTTCTCCCCCCTCGGGCGCTCCTACTTCCGCAGCCCTCGGTATTCACAGATGATTTCGGCCACTGGCCTGAAAAGCGCGAATGACTCACTCCCCGCTCGTCGTCCGCGCATAGGGCGGGCACGCCAGTCGAGCATGAACCATTCATCCGACGTATTCACCCCCGGGTCGAATGGCCGGAGTACCATTTGGCGTCGATTTACGCCGTTTATCCAACCGTATGCAGTGGTTAAGGTGACAAGGGACACACCGGATATCGGAACCGTGGCTTTTCTGATCAACTGGCCGCAGAATCAACTGGCTCATTGTCAGTTTCCTGCCGCCTGTGTGCCATTGCCTGGGCGGCAGCGCGTGGGGGGGTCCACATGTCGCCGTTCTCGGCGAACAATTTCCGCCTGCCCGGAAACAGAAAAGCGCGCGCGACGCGTGCGCGCTTCGCCGGGCGCACCGGCATCACGCTGTCCGTGTTGCTGGTCGCATCTCTCCTTCCCGTCCAAGCCTGGGCGGCACCACCGGGCGACCGCACGGGCGTCGATCTTCCGGGTCTCCAGAAAGACCTCAAGACCAGACTCGATGCCATCGAAGCGGCCAAGCTCAAGGGCTGGGCCGGTGAAGCGGCCTCGCCGCCCCCGGCGTTCGAGCCGAAGGCCTTGGCGCCGCCGGCCGCCGGCTCCTACGACGTCACGCTGACCGGGGACCAGCCCGTCCGGGCAGGCACGCTCCCGGTGAGCATCGGCAAGGCCGAGGGGACCGCCACGGCCCCCTCGGGGACCTGGAACGTGTCCGTCGAATCGCGCCCGGCGACCGAGGCGGCCGACGTCGACGGCGCCCTCATCAAGATCACGCCGCCCGCCGGTGCATCGACCCCGGTCGACGTCAAGCTGGACTACACGAAGTTCAAGGACCTCTACGGCACCGAGTGGTCATCCCGCCTGCAGCTGAAGCAGCTTCCCGCGTGCTTCCTGAGCACCCCGGACCTTCCCGAGTGCTCGGTCTCCAAGGACCTCGCGAGCACCAACAACCCGTCCGAGAAGACGGTCGTCGCGACCGTGGACCCGACCACCAGCGCACCCGCCCAGGGTCTTCGCACGATGACGGGCAGCAGCGCAGGCGGTGCCGTCGTACTGGCCGCCTCCGACGGCGCTGCAGGTGCAGGCGGCAGCTACAAGGCCACCTCCCTCTCGCCGTCGGGCTCGTGGACGGCGGGCGGCAGCGGCGGCGGCTTCTCCTGGACCTATCCGCTGACCGTGCCTCCGGCGCCGGCAGGCCCGACGCCTTCCATCGCGTTCTCCTACTCCTCGCAGGCCGTCGACGGCAAGACGTCCGTGACCAACGGCCAGGCGTCGTGGATCGGTGACGGCTGGGACTACAACCCGGGCTTCATCGAGCGCCGCTACCGCTCCTGTGCCGACGACCGCAGCACCAGGATCAGCAAGCCCAACAACGACAACGCCACGGACAAGAAGAAGGCCGACCTCTGCTGGGCCGGCGACAACGTGGTCCTGTCCTTCGGCGGAGTGACGACCGAACTCGTCCACGACGACAAGACCGGCAAGTGGGTTCCCGCTGCCGACGACGGCTCCACCGTCGAGCGCAAGACGGGCGGCAGCAACGGTGCCAAGGACGGCGAGTACTGGGTCGTCACCACGCGCGACGGCACCCGCTACCACTACGGACGCCACAACGTAGGCGCCCACGGCGACGGCTCGACGCCGCAGACCGCCACCGACTCGGTCTTCACCGTGCCGGTCTTCGGCAACCACCCCGGTGAACCCTGTTACCAGACGTCCTACGCGACCTCCTCCTGCACCCAGGCCTGGCGCTGGAACCTCGACTACGTCGAGGACGTCCACGGCAACGCCATGGTCATCGACTGGAAGAAGGAAGAGAACCGCTACGCCAGGAACGAGAAGTTCTCGGAGAAGGACCGGGCCAAGGTCGGATACGTCCGCGGCGGCTACCCCCTCCGCATCCTCTACGGCCTGCGCGCCGACAACCTCGCCGGAGCCCCGGCCGGTCGGGTCGAGTTCGAGGCCAAGCCGCGCTGCTTCGCCGAAGGCGACATCAAGTGCGGGGACGAGCAGTTCAACTCCAAGAACGCCGGCGACAAGCGCGGCTGGTGGGACACCCCCACCACCCTGCACTGCACGATGGACGCGGCGAACTGCTACACCGCCGCCCCGACCTTCTGGTCGAACATGCGCCTGGCCAGCATCAGCACCTACGGGCAGCGCACCGAAGGCTCCACGGTCCTGTCGAAGGTCGACCAGTGGTCCCTCGACCAGTCGTTCCCCGCTCAGCGGACCGACACCCACCCCCCGCTGTGGCTGAAGTCCGTCACCCGCACGGGCTACAGCGCCAAGGACGGCTCCATCGGCGTGTCCCTGCCGGCCGTCACCTTCACCGCCAACAAGAACGACATGCCCAACCGCGTCCGCAAGTCGGCCAACGAAGCCACGCCCGACTTCGACCGGCTCCGCATCGCGACGATCCGCACCGAGACCGGCGGCGAGATCCAGGTCAACTACTCCGCCCCCTGCCCGGTGGGCACCGGCGACCTCAAACCCGAGGGCAACACCACCCGCTGCTTCCCCGTCCGCTGGTCCCCGGATCCGGAGCTGCCGCCGGAGAAGACCCCGATCGAGTGGTTCAACAAGTACGTCGTGGACAGCGTGGTCGAAATGGACCGCGTGGCGCTCCGTCCCGCCGTCACCACCAGCTACACCTACGAGGGCGGCGCGGCCTGGGCCAAGGAGGACGACGAGTTCACCAAGCCCGAGCTGCGCACGTACAGCCAGTGGCGCGGCTACGCGAGCGTGCTCACCACGACGGGGCAGACCGCCAATGCGGGCACGCCCACCGCGACCGAGCAGTCCCAGACGCGCACCCGCTACTTCCGCGGCCTCTCCCGCGAAGGCGCCAAGGTCACCGTCAAGGACTCCACCGGAACCGAGGAGCTCGGCGAGGACAAGCCCCGGTACCAGGGCCTGACCGCCGAGACCATCACCTACACGAAGGCCAACGGAGCTGTCGAGAACCGGCACTTGACCTGGCCCTGGGACTCCGGCGCCCCGACCGCGACCCGCAAGCGGGTCGACACGACCGACCTGGAGGCCCATCGCAGAGGCGTCGCCCGCACCGACGAGATCCAGTCGGTCAGCGGCGGCAAGTCCAGGATGGTCCGGACCCGCAACGACTTCGAAACCACGTACGGCCTGGTCAAGAGCACGCAGACCGACGTCATGGAGAACAAGGGCACCGGCTGGACCACGGTCGACCAGTCCTGCGACAAGACCACCTTCGTCCACAACACGGCGAACAACCTGATCGGCCTGCCCTCCCAGGTCCGCAAGACGGCCGGCGACTGCTCTGACGCCTCCACCGGCACCGGAACGGTCCTCGGCGCAGCCCGCACCTCCTTCGACGCCGTGAACGACTTCGGCGCGGCCCCCACCAAGGGCCTCCCCTACCAGGTCGACGGCCTCGACGCGGCGGGCACCGGCTGGACGACCGCCGGGCGCGCCGAGTACGACGCGCTGGGACGGACCGTCAAGGCGTACGACGCCGCAGGCAACGCCGCGACCACGGCGTTCAGCCCAGCCACCGGTCCCGCGTTCGCGACGACGGCCACCAACGCCCTCGGACACACGGTGACGACCAAGGTCGATCCCGCCCGGGGCAGCGTGCTGGAGACGACCGACGCCAACGGCCGCAAGGTCACCACGGCCTACGACGAACTCGGCCGCAGCACCAAGGTCTGGACGCCTTCCCAGAAGCCCTCCGACAAGCCCGCCTACACCTTCGAGTACCAGATCGAGGAGCTGAAGACCCCGGCCGTCACGTCCCGCTCGCTCAAGGACGACGGCACGTACAACACCTCCATCGCGATCTACGACGGGCTGCTGCGCCCCCGCCAGACCCAGGCCGAGGCCCCCGGCGGCGGACGCCTGATCACCGACACCCTGTACAGCGCGAACGGCACGGTCAGCCAGACCAACAACGGCTACTACGCCGAGGGCCGGGTGGACACGGCCATCTTCGTCCCGCAGTCGCTGACGGAGATCCACAACTCCACGCAGAGCGCCTACGACGGCCTCGGCCGCCCCGTGCGCACCACCGCCCTGCAGAAGGGCACACCCCAGCATTCCGCCCTCACCCAGTACGGCGGCGACTGGACGCTGACCCGCAGCGCCATGTCCCCCACCGGGGCCACACCGCTCGCCGGCAGCCGCGCGGTCAAGACCACGACCGACGCCCTCAACCGCACCACCCTGGTCGAGCACTACACGTCCACGAATCCCGCGGACGTGGACCCGGGCAAGGACAACAATCCCGCGACCATCAAGACCCAGTACTCCTACGACGCGCGCGGACAGCTCGCCAAGGTCACCGACGCGGCCGGCAACAGCTGGACGTACGCCCATGACGCCCGCGGTCGGATGACCTCGTCCGACGACCCCGACATGGGCAAGGCGACGTTCACCTACGACATCCTCGACCGACAGGTCTCCGTCACCGACTCCCGCGGCCTGGCCCAGTTCACCAAGTACGACGTCCTCGGCCGCAAGACCGCACTGCACGACGACTCCGAAACCGGCCCGGTCGTCGCCACGTGGACCTACGACACCCTGCCGGGAGCCAAGGGCCAGCCCGTCTCCGCCACCCGTAACTGGGGCGCGGGCTCGTACGTCAGCGAGGTCACCGGCTACGACAGCGAGTACCGGCCCACCGGATCGAAGATCACGGTCCCGAGCCTGCCCAGTACCAGGGGCCTGGCCGGCACGTACGCCTACAGCACCACGTACACACCCACTGGCAAGGTGCAGTCGACGACACTCCCGGCCACCATCGGCGGCCTCGCCGCCGAGAAGCTGATCACCCGCTACAACGCGGACGGCATGGTGCAGACCATGTCCGGCCTGACCTGGTACACCGCCGACACCGTCTACAGCCCCTTCGGCGAGGTCCTGCGCACGGCCGCCGGCCCCGCCCCTCACCGGGTGTGGACCACCAACGCGTACGACCCCCACACCGGCCGGATTACCGAGGCCGCCGGCCATCGCGAGACCAAGGACGACCTCACCAGGTCCAACCTGGTCTCCGCCCTCACCTACGCCTACGACAAGGTCGGCAACCCGACCTCCATCACCGACACCCAGCCCGGCGGACGCATCGACCGCCAGTGCTACACCTACGACGCGATCGGCCGGCTCACGCGAGCCTGGACGGGGAGGACCGAAGGCTGCCCCACGGGCTCGAACGGCCCCGCCCTCACCGAGGTCGGTTCCGCCGCTCCCGGTGACGCCTACTGGCAGGATTACGAGTTCGACGCGATCGGCAACCGCACCAAGCTGACCGAGCACGACCTCACGAACGCCGCGCTCGACGACGTCACGACCTACGGCTACGGCGTCGCGCTCAAGGACGGCGCCGGATCCCCGGTCAAGCAGCCGCACGCCCTGACCGGCATGGCCAAGACCGCCAAGACCGCGACCTCCACCGTCAACTCCTCGTCCAGCTACACCTACGACGCAGCCGGAAACACCAAGACCCGACGCATCGACGGCGACACCCAGACCCTGGCCTGGGACCGCCGCAACAAGCTCACCTCCGCCACCAGCCCCGGCATCGGCGCCGTCGCCATCACCGGGCTCGCCGGCAAGTGCCTCGACGTCCAGAACGGCAGCACCGCCGACGGCACTCCGGTGCAGCTCCTGTCCTGCAACGAAACCAAGCCGCAGCAGTGGCGCGTCACCGGTGACACCGTCCAGGCTCTCGGCAAGTGCCTCACCGCCGAGAACGGAGACGCGGTCCTGAGGACCTGCGACGGCAGGCCGGAACAGAAGTTCACCTACCGGGCAGCGGACAAGGCCCTGTACACGGGCACCAACGCCTGCGTCACCGTCCCCAACGACAACGCCGCCGAGGGCAACGACCTCGACATCTACACCTGCGCCGGCCCCGCCCCGACCGCAGCCCAGCAGTGGAGCTTCAGCAACGTCACCAACTACCTCCACGACGCCTCGGGCAACCGGATCATCGAGGAGACGGGCAGCTCCCGCACCCTCTACCTCGGCGAAGCCGAGATCACCGTCAACAAGGACGGCCAGGCCATCGATGCCGTCCGCTACTACGGCAGCCCGAGCGGCGGCCCCACCACCGTCCGCCGCACCAACGGCAAGGCGACCGGCCACACCCTCTCGGTCCTGCTGACCGACCACCACAACACCGCCACCACCAGCATCGAACAGGCCCCGGGTCAGAAGGACTCGCGCCGCAAGTCCGACCCGTACGGCAACCCCCGAGGCGCCCAGCCCTCGGACTGGCCGGGCGACCGCACGTTCCTCGGGACGGGCGTGGACGACACCGCGACCGCCCTCACCCACATAGGCGCCCGCGAGTACGAACCCTCGACGGGCCGCTTCATCTCGGTCGACCCGATCATCGACATCACCGACCCGCTCCAGATGAACGGCTACACCTACTCCGGCGGCAACCCCATCACCGGGTCGGACCCCACGGGCCTGCGCAGCGAGGAATGCGGCACCCTCTACAACTGCAACGGCAGCAGCGTTATCACCTTCTCAAACGCTTCCACAATCACCTACCGCGAGCCGGAAGCTCAGCGCAGGTACTACCAGACCTCTGGTGAAACCTGGCACTGGCGTGGCAGCGACATCAGGAAGCAGATCAGAAAGAACGAGGGCATCAAGCCCGCTCCCCGCAACCTCCGCCAAGTAGCAAAGGATGCTGTTGGAGGACTGATCGGCGGCCTACTCCGTACCGGCGACATGGTTAATCCGCTTGCCCCAGTTCTCACGCGCTTCGGTATGTCTGGCGGTCAGATCGCCACTCGAATGTCCGAGAAGTTCGGCCTGAACGAGAAGTCTGCCGCATATCAAATCGCGGAACTCTTCTCCCCTGGGTTCGGCAGCAAGGCCAAGACGGGGACGATGGCAGCGCGCGGACTGTTCGCCCGCTTGTCCAGTAAATGCAACAGCTTCGTCGCGGGCGCGAAGGTTCAACTTGCAGACGGCACTTCGAAGCCGATCGAACAACTGGCCGCCGGCGATGAAGTAATGGCCACCGACCCGGAGACAGGGGAAACCGGACCCAAGGCCGTCTCAGCCACCATCTTCACCACTGATGACAAGAAGTACGTCGACGTCTCCATTGAGACAGACGACGGCGTGAAGACCATCACCACGACAGACCACCACCCGTTCTGGTCCGAATCGGACCAAACTTGGAAGGACGCAGGGGACCTCAAGCCGGGCACGACACTCCGAACCAACGACGGCACGCCCGCGGTCGTTGCTCAGGTCCGCACCTACCAGGATGTCAAGGAGACCTACAACCTCACCGTTGCAGACCTCCACACGTACTATGTGCTGGCGGGCGCCACGCCGGTCCTTGTTCACAATTGTGGCGGATCCTTCACCATCCCCACAAAGAAGTGGGTGCACAGCTACAACGGTGACATCGGTCAGCAAGGGATCGAAGCGACCTATGATTATGGAGTCCTGGAAATGATTGTGCGAGCCCCGAAGGGTATCGACGGGCTCCCCAGCGGTTCACAGATGATCAGGCAGGCCATAACCGCATTTGAAGGTGCAGGTCTACCGGTAGACGGAATTCGTGGCGCCTGGGTTGCGAAGGGTGACCTGACGGACAATCTGCAATCATTGAACGCGGCCGTACAGAGCGGATTGACCGTTCGACAGGCAGTCTGGCAGACAGCTACCGGAAAATTCGCCGCTCGCAACGGGTTTACGGACGCCGTTATCGACCAGGACAGCCTGGTTGGAAACCCTGGCAACTACGAAGAATTCGTCGTAAATTTCATGCGACCGGGAGGATGAGTGGATTCAGAGGAATATTTCGCGAAGAGGGCGCGCATTGTCCGTAGTCTCCAGGAGTGCTGGGCCAGTGAGAGATCTGCGATTTCCGTCATGCGCTTCCTGGTATCGGCGATCGGCCCACGCGACGATCTCGGTGAAGTCGCATTCGGAGTTGTCGGATGCATGCATGACGCATTCGAAATGTCACTGTGGGACGCAAAGCGCCTGTCGCGATGGCATGCAATCGGCGGAGACCTCTCAGACGAGGAGATAGAGGAACGGATCGGTTCACTCACTCCTCGTGAATTGTAATTGCTGCACCAGTTTTCGGCGCCACATCACCACCCTTTGGTAGCTTGCAAGGGGTAAAGGGTGAATGCCTGAGGCCTCACCGGTTTTTTCGTCCGGCGGGGCCTCTGGCGCGTATTTTGGGCTTGCCTTCCCGCACCTCTTGGCGCCGCGTACTGGCGGGCACCACTCCGGTCCTGGTTCACAATTGCGGGGGCAGAGCTACCGTCACTTTCGATGGTGGCCATGTATCAGTCCGAGTGGAAGCCGCGGGTGAGACGACTTACCCGTGACCACTCCTTCGTCCGTCACCTGGCCACGGCCTGTTCGTCGCCCTCTCTACGGCCCGGTGGGCTGGGGCTTTCGGTGACCAGCCCAGCCCGTGCAGCAGGTACGACACCCCGCGCGGAGTGTACCGGGAGCTGAACAGGCGGCGGATCGGCTCCGCCACCCGTGCCAGGGTCAGCTCCCCCGCTCCGGGATCAGGCCGGGGTGCGGCCGGGGCGGATCGTTACCATGACCGGCCAGACGAGGCTGTACAGCAGGATCTTGGTGAGCGGGTTCAGCCAGGGCAGGAGGAGGGCCCCGCGTTCCGGGCCGCCGACGAGCCACACCATGCCGAGCAGCAGCGCGCAGCTGACCGCGTACGCCAGGAGGAAGCGGAGCCAGGAGAGCCATTCCTGGCGGATGCGGGCCGCGCCGTACAGGGTCGGCCGCGGCGGCGCTTCGGCGGCGCCGCCGAAGCGCCGGGCGAACTTGGCGTCGGCCCAGCGCAGGGTGTCGTGTCCGAAGGCCACGGTGAAGCCCAGGTAGGCGGCGGAGAGCCCGTGCCAGATGGACGCCTCGGCGCCGTCCCGGAGGCTGAGGACGGTGGCTGTCAGCAGCACGACGTCGAGGAGGGGGACGCACAGCAGGAGCGCGCCGCCGAGGCGTCTCCGGCCCTTGGCGTAGCGGGCGGTGAGTCCGGCCGCCAGTAAGACCCAGAAGAGCACGTCGCAGGCAATGATCAGGTACAGGATGGCTCGTTCACCTCGTGGCGCGTCGTGTGTCGTACTGGGTGCGGCCGTGTGCCGCACGGCCCGGGGCCGTGCCTCCCCCGGCACGGGCCAGTCTACGAGCAGGCCGTGGCCATTGCCTTTCCCTGCGTGACGAACCGCCGTTCTGCGCCGGCCTCTTGGCCGTCGGTGGGACGGCGGTTCCGGCGTTGCGTCTTCTTCCCCCGGGCCTGCCGACGCGGCTGCTTCTTCTTCCCTACTGGCCTTCCCCCGCAGCCAGCAGGGTGGGGGAAAACACCGCTTGGAGGCCCAGAGTGAAGGTTGTCGCAGCGAACGGCGGGGCGAGTCGGCACGGCACCGGGGCGGGCGATGCGGCAGCCGCCCGTGGGGGTGGCGCGGTGTCGTTCGCGCAGCGGAGGCTGTGGTTCCTCGACCAGCTCACCGGCGGCTCCGCCGAGTCCCTGCTCCCGCTGGCCCTGCGCATCCGCGGCGCCCTCGACGTGCCCGCCCTGGAGCGGTCGCTGGCCGGCATCGTGGACCGGCACGAGGTGCTGCGCACCCGGTTCACCGCGGTCGGCGGGGAGCCCGTCGCGCAGGTGGGCCCGCCGGGCGGCCGGACGGTGCTGGAGCGGGTCGATGCCGCCGGCCCGGATGTGTTGTTCGACCGGGAGCTGGCCCGCCCGCTGGACCTCGCCCAGGAGCACCCGCTGCGGGCGGTGCTCGCCCGTCTGGGCCCGGAGGACCACCTGCTGCTGGTCGTGGTCCACCACATCGCCGTGGACGGCTGGTCCTGGGACGTGCTGCTCGGCGAACTGGACGCCGGCTACCGGGGCGAGGCCGTCGCCGCCCCCGCCCTGCAGTACGCGGACGTCGCCCGGGCCGAGGCCGAGCGGCTGGACGGGCCCCGCATGGAGCGGCTGCTCGCCTACTGGCGGGAGCGGCTGGCCGGGGTGGCCCCGCTGGCGCTGCCCGCGGACCGGCCGCGGCCCGCCTTCTGGGACGGCTCCGGCGACGTCGTCCGCTTCGAACTGCCCGCCGCGCTCGTGGCCGGGGCCGACCACGTGGCCCGCGAGCACCGCGCGACCCGCTACATGCTGCTGCTCGCCGTGTACCAGGCGCTGCTGGGCCGGTATTCCGGCCGGACGGACATCGCCGTGTGCACCACGCTCGCCGACCGGGGCCGCCCCGAAGTAGCCGGGCTGATCGGCCCGTTCGTCAACACCATCGTGCTGCGCACCGACCTGGGCGGCGGCCCGACCTTCGCCGGGCTGCTGGCACGGGTCCGCTCGGGCGCGCTGCGCGACTTCTCGCACGCCGACGCCCCGTTCGACCGGGTGGTCGGCGAGGTCGCCGCCGAACGCGACCTGTCCCGCCACCCCCTCGCGCAGGCCTCCTTCACCCTGCTCAACACCGCCCCGACGCCGGCCCGGCTGGCCGGTCTGGACGTGGAGCTGGTGCGGACCCCGCTGACGGGCACCCCGCTGGACGTGTTCCTCGACCTGAGCCTGCGGGCCGACGGGGGCATCGCCGCCCGGCTGCAGTACTCCACCGCCCTGTTCGACCGGAGCACCATGGCCCGGTTCGCCGAGGGATACACGGCCCTGCTGCGCGCGGTGGTCGACGCGCCGCAGCGGCCGCTGGCGGAGCTCACCGCCGGCCTGGAGCCGCTGCCCGGCAAGGAGCGCCGGCGGCTCCTGGCCCTGGCGGGGGCGGAGCGGTCGCCCGCGGCGGCTGCGGCGGTGCCGTTCGCCGTGTCGGGTCCGGCGGACGCGACGGCCCTGGTCTGCGGGGACGAGACCGTGACGTACGGGCAGCTCGACACCCGCGCCGGGTCCCTGGCCGCCGCCCTGGCCGGGGCGGGCGTCCGCCCGGGCGCGGCGGTGGGCGTGTTCCTGCGGCGCGGGGTGTGGTCGGTCGCCGCGATGGCCGCGATCTGGCGCGCCGGCGGGGTCTACGTGCCCCTGGATCCCGCCCTGCCGGAGGAGCGGCTGCGGTTCATGGCCGCCGAGGCCGGCCTGGCGTGCGTCGTCGCGGACGCGGAGACCGCGGAGCGGGCGGCCGGGCTCGGCCCGCGGGTGCTGGCCGTCGAGGACGTAACGGAGCCGAAGGACGTACCGGAGCCGCAGAACGGGCCGGCCGGGGCCGGAGCGCCGCGGCACGTGGCAGGGCCGCACGAGCTCGCGTACGTCATCTTCACCTCCGGTTCGACGGGCCGCCCCAAGGCCGTCGGCGTCGAGCACGGCGCCATGGCCGCCCATGCGGCCGCCGCCCGCGAGCGGTTCGGCATCACCGCCCGCGATCGGGTCCTCGCCTTCTCCTCCTTCTCCTTCGACGCCTCCCTGGACCAGCTGCTGACCGCGCTCGGCTGCGGGGCCTGCCTGGTGATCCGGCCCGACGAGCAGTGGCTGCCCGCGCGGATCCCCGAACTGGTCGAGCGGGTCGGCATCACCGCCTTGAACCTGCCGCCCACCTACTGGAACGAGCTCGCCTTCTCCCTCACCGCCCGCAGCGCCGCTGCCCTGGCCGGGCTCCGCCTGCTGATCCTGGGCGGAGAGGCCGTCCCGGCCGGCGCGCTGGCCGCCTGGACGGCCCGCGCCCCGCACGTACGGGTCGTCAACGCCTACGGCCCGACGGAGACCACCGTCACCGCCACCACGTACGACGTCGCCGGCACCGACGGCGAAGGCGCCCCGGCCGGGGCCCGGATCCCGATCGGGCGGCCGCTGGGCGCCCGCCGCGCGTACGTCGTCGACGCCCACGGGGAGCTCGCGCCGGACGGCGAACCCGGCGAGCTGCTGATCGGAGGGCCGGAACTGGCCCGCGGCTACCTGGGGCAACCCGCGCTGACCGCCGAGCGGTTCCTCCCCGACCCGTACGGTGGCACCGGCGGGCGGCTCTACCGCACCGGCGACCTGGTACGCCGACTGCCGTCCGGGGAGCTGGAGTTCCTCGGACGGACCGACGACCAGGTCAAGATCCGCGGGTTCCGCATCGAACTCGGCGAGGTCGAGGCCGTCCTCGCACAGTGCCCTGGCGTGGCGGCCGCCGCGGTGGCCGTCGGCACCGACGCACAGGGCGGCCCGGCCCTGACCGGCTACGTGGTCCCGACCAGCTACGTGGTCCCGGCGGCCGGCTCGGACGGGCCGGACGCGACCGCCCCCGCCGCGCTGCGCGCGTTCTGTGCCGCCCGGCTGCCGCAGCACGCCGTCCCCGCCGACTTCGTCACCCTCGACGCGCTGCCCGTGAACGCCTCCGGCAAGCTCGACCGCACCGCCCTCCCCGCCGTCCGCCCGGACGCCCCGGTCACCCCGGGCACGCCGGGCTCGGTCCGCGACCGGGCGGCCGGCGGGGCCGAGTTCGCCGCCCCGCGCGACGCGACCGAGCAGGTCGTCGCCGACATCTGGGCCGAGGTCCTCGGCGTCGACCGGGTCGGCATCGACGACGGCTTCTTCGACCTCGGCGGGCACTCCCTCCTCGCCACCATGGCCGTGTCCCGGATCGCGGAGCGCCTCGGCCGCGAGGTCGAGCTGCGCACCCTCTTCGAGAACCCGCGGATCCGCGAGTTCGGCCCGCTGGTGGCCGCCGCCCGGCAGTCGGGCGGCGCCGCCGTCGTCCCCGTCGACCGCTCGGGGCCGCTGCCGCTGTCCTTCGCCCAGGAGCGGATGTGGTTCCTCGACCGCATGTCCGACACCGGCGACGAATACGTCCTGTGGTACTCGTGGCGGCTGCGCGGCCCCCTGGACCGCTCCGCCTGGCAGGGCGCCCTCGACGACGTGGTGGCCCGGCACGAGGCGCTGCGGACCGCCCTCGCCGAGGAGGACGGCCGTCCCGTGCAGCGGGTGCTGCCCCGCGCTGCCGTGCCGCTGCTGTGGCAGCCCGCCCCTCCCGGCACGGACCCGGCCGGCGCGGACCCGGCCGCCCGGCAGGCCCTGGTCCGCGAGCAGGCCGTCCGGTACGCCACCCGCCGCTTCGACCTGGCCGGCCCGCCGCTGCTGCGCGCCGGGGTGTGGGAGCTGGCGCCCGAGGACCACGTCGCGGTGATCGCCTTCCACCACGCGGCGACCGACGGCTGGTCCAAGGACATCGTCATCGGCGAACTGTCGGCCTGCTACGCGGCCCGGCTGGCCGGGGTCCCGCACGGGCTCCCGCCCGTGCCCGTGCAGTACGGGGACTTCGCGGTCTGGCAGCGCGAGCGGCTGGCCGGCGAGGCGCTGGAGCGGCAGCTGGCGTACTGGGAGGGGACGCTGGCCGGGGTACCGGTGCTGGAGCTGCCCACGGACCGGCCGCGGCCCGCGGGCTGGTCGGGCCGGGGCGCGGCCGTGGAGATCGACCTGCCGCGCGCGTGGGAGGCCGGGCTGGACGAGCTGGCCCGCCGGTCCGGGGCGAGCCGGTTCATGGTGCTGCTGGCGGTGGTGCAGATCGTGCTGGCCCGCTGGTCCGGGCAGCAGGACGTGGCGGTGGGCACGCCGGTGGCCGGCCGCGGCCAGGTGGAGCTGGAGCGGCTGGTGGGGCTGCTGGTGAACACGGTGGTGCTGCGCGGCGACCTGTCCGGGGAGCCGTCGTTCGTCGAGTACCTCGGGCGGGTCCGCGAGGCGGTGCTGGGGGCCTTCGACCACCAGGAGGTGCCGTTCGAGCGGCTGGTGGAGCAGCTGCGGCCGGAGCGGGACCCGTCCCGCAACCCGCTGTTCCAGGTGATGTTCGACGTACAGGAGAGCGCCGCGGGCGGACCGCGCGTCGAGGGCCTGGACGCGGAGCACTTCCCGCTGCCGTGGGGGTCGGCCAAGTTCGACCTGACGGCCACCTTCCTGCTGTACCCGGACCGGTTCGCGCTGAACGTCGAGTACGCCAGCGACCTGTTCGACGCCGCCACCGCCACCCGCTTCGCCGGGCACGTGCGCCGGGTGCTGGAGTCGGCCCTCGCCGACCCGGGCCGCCCCGTCGGCCGCCTGGACCTGCTGACGGCCGGCGAGTACGCGGAGCTGACCGCGGCGGCGGCCGGCGCGCCCGCGGTGTCGGCGGCCCCGCCGTTCGCGGTGGCCGGCCCGCCGGACGCACCGGCCCTGGTGTGCGGGGAGCGGACCGTGACGTACGGCGAGCTGGACGGGCTGACCGGCGGCCTCGCCCTGGACCTGGCGGCGGCCGGCGTCGGCCCGGAGGTCCCGGTCGGGGTGTGCCTGCGGCGCGGCGTGTGGTCCGTGGCGGCCATGGCCGCCGTCTGGCGGGCCGGCGGCGCGTACGTGCCGCTGGACCCGGGGCTCCCGGAGGACCGGCTGCGGTACATGGTCGAGCAGGCCGGGGTGCGGTGCGTGGTGACCGACGCGGCCACCGCGGCCCGGGCCGGGGCGCCGGGCCGGCCGCTGCTCACCGTCGACGGCGTCCGGCCCGCCCCCGACGCGCCCCGGCACGCGCCCGGCCCCCGCGAACTCGCCTGCGTCATCTTCACCTCCGGCTCCACCGGCCGGCCCAAGGCGGTCGGGGTCGAGCACCACGCGCTCGGCGCGCACGTCCGGACCGCCCGCGAACGGTTCGGGATCACCGCCGGGGACCGGGTGCTGAACTTCGCCTCGTTCTCCTTCGACGCCTCCCTGGAGCAGGTCCTGCCCGCGCTGACCGCGGGCGCCGCCGTGGTCGTCCGGCCCGACGACGTGTGGTCGGTGGAGGAACTCGCCGCGCGGGTACGCACCGACGGCGTGACCGTCATGGAGCTCACCCCCTCGTACTGGGAGGAGGTCACGGCCCGCCTCGACACCGTCGCAGGGGACCTGAAGAGCCTGCGCCTGGCCGTCACCGGCGGCGAGGCGCTGCCCTCGGCGCCGCTGGCCCGCTGGTTCCGGTACCTGCCCGGCGTGCCCGTGCAGAACACCTACGGGCCGACCGAATCGGTCATCTCCGCCACCTCCCGCCTCGTCACCGGCCCGGTCGAGGGCCGCGTGCCGATCGGCACGGCCTGGGGCGAGCGCCGGCTGTACGTGGTCGACGCGCACGACGGGCCCGTACCCGACGGCGTACCCGGCGAACTCCTCGTCGGCGGCCCGGAACTGGCCCGCGGCTACCTGGGCCGGCCGGACCTGACCGCCGAGCGGTTCGTCCCGGACCCGTACGGCGGCACCGGGGGCCGGCTCTACCGCACCGGCGACATCGTGCGCCGGCTGCCGTCCGGGGAGCTGGACTTCCTCGGGCGGACCGACGACCAGGTCAAGATCCGCGGGTTCCGCATCGAACCCGGCGAGGTCGAGGCCGTCCTCGAACAGCACCCGGGCGTGCACGGCGCCGCCGTCCTGGTCCGCGAGGTGCGCGGCGACCGGGTCCTCGTCGGGTACGTCTCCGGGCGCGGCCTGGACACCGGGGCGCTGGCCGCGCACTGCCGGGGCCTGCTGCCCGGCTACCTGGTCCCCGCCGCCCTCCTCGTCCTCGACGAGCTGCCCCGGACCGTGCAGGGCAAGCTCGACACCGCCGCCCTGCCCGACCCCGCGCTGCCCGCGCCCGCCGGATTCACGGCGCCGAGCACCCCGACCGAGGTGGTCGTCGCGCAGATCTGGGCGGAGGTGCTGGGGCTGGCCGAGGTGTCGGTCCGGGAGGACTTCTTCGCCCTCGGCGGGCACTCGCTGCGTGCGGTGGCCGCCGCGTCCCGGCTGCGCAGCGCCTTCGACTGCCCGATCCAGGTCCGCGACCTGTTCGACCACCCGACCGTGGAGCGGCTCGCCGCCGAGGTGGAGCGCCAGCTCGTCGAGCAGATCTCCGCGATGAGCGACGACGAGATCGACCTCTCCCTCACCTCCGACTGCTGACCGGTCCGGCCGGCGCGGGCCGGGGCTGCCGCCCCGCCCCTGGCCCCGGCCTCCTGCCCCGGCCTCCTGCCCCACCCCCGCCTCCGACCCCGCCCCGGCCTCCGGCTACCGGCCCCCGGCCGGACCCCCGATCGTCCCCGACGGCACAGCCCCAGATTGGACGGCACTTCCCATGACCACCTCCCCGGTCGAATCCTCCCCCGCCGCCGGCGGTCTGTCCCCGGCCGCCCGCGCGCTCCTGGAACGGCGGCTGCGCGGCAAGGCGTCCGTCGCCGCTCCGGCCGGCATCCCCCGCCTGGAGCCGCGCCCCGAGCGGGCGCCGCTGTCGGCGGCCCAGCAGCGCCTGTACTTCCTCGACCGGCTGGAGCCGGGCGGCACCGAGTACCTGATGCCCGCGGCCTGGCGGTTCACCGGGCCGCTGGACGTGGCCGCGCTCGACGCGGCGATCGGCGACCTGGTCGCCCGGCACGAGCAGCTGCGGGTCGTCTTCCCCGACGTGGAGGGCGTTCCGGAACAGGTGGTGCTGCCCGGGCGGGGCCCCGGCCTGGACGTGTCGCACCTGCCGCCGTCCGTCCGCACCAACGAGGAGGGGGCGGAGGAGGCGGAGGAGGCGGAGGAGGCGGAGGAGGCGGCGGTCGCCGCCGCCGTGCGGGAGCTCGCGGTGCGCCCGTTCGACCTGGCCGCCGAACCGGCCTTCCGGGCGCACCTGCTGCGGGTCGCCGACGAGGACCACGTACTGGTGCTCGCCCTGCACCACATCGTCTCCGACGGCTGGTCGCTGGACCTGCTCCTGCGCGACCTCCAGGCCTTCTACCGCGCCCGGACCGGGAACGGGCCGGCGCCCGGGGCCGACCCGGAAGCCATCGGCTACCTCGACTACGCGCTCTGGCAGCGCGGCAACGACGAGA
The DNA here is from genome assembly GCF_042677605.1 of Streptomyces sp. NPDC127106. Classification (NCBI taxonomy): domain Bacteria; kingdom Bacillati; phylum Actinomycetota; class Actinomycetes; order Kitasatosporales; family Streptomycetaceae; genus Streptomyces; species Streptomyces sp. NPDC127106. Next base: position 73,963 of record NZ_JBHXTC010000025.1, read on the forward strand.
GTGCGGCCCTCGCCCACTGGCGCACCGCCCTCGCCGGCCTGACCCCGCTCGCCCTGCCCACCGACCACCCCCGCCCGGCCGTCCGCTCCCACGCCGCCGCCGTGCACGCGCGGGAGCTGCCGCAGGAGCTGACCGAGGCCCTGGCCGGGCTCGGCCGGCGGGCCGACACCACCCCGTACACGACGGTGATGTCGGCGTTCCAGGCGGCGCTGGCCCTCCACAGCGGCCAGGACGACATCGCGATCGGCACGGTCGTCGCCAACCGGGAGCGGCCGGAGACCGAGCAGCTCGTCGGGTTCTTCGTCAACACCCTGGTCATCCGCACCGACCTGGGCGGCGACCCCACCCCGGCGCAGCTGCTGGCCCGCACCCGGGAGAGCGTCCTCGGCGCCCTGTCGCACCAGGGGCTGCCCTTCGAGCGGGTCGTCGAGGAGCTGAGCCCGGACCGCGACCTGTCCCGCAACCCCCTGTTCCAGGTGCTGTTCTCGCACACCCTGGGCGGGCCGGCCGGCCCCGTAGCGCTGGGCGGGGCGACGGGCGCGCCGGTTCCCGTCGACCTCACCACCGCCAAGTTCGACCTGACGCTGGACCTGTACGAGGACGCCGGCGCGGGCCGGCTGGAGCTTCGGTTCGTGTACCGGCCGGACCTGTTCACCGCGGAGTCGGTCGCCCGGCTGGCCGCGCACACCGAGGCCGCGCTGCGCGCCTTCACCCGCACCCCGGACCTCCCGCTGAGCAGGGCGGTCCTGCTCACCGAGGAGGAGGCCGGCGAGCTCCTCGGCCCCGACGGGCCCGCCGCCCGCGCCCCGCGGGACGGGCTGCCCGGGCCGGCACCGCGGCTCGCCGTCGAGCGGGTCGCCGAGCAGGTGCGGCGGGCACCCGACGCGGTGGCGGTGCGCGGCGGCGGGCGCAGCCTGACGTACGGCGCTCTCGGCGCGGCCGCGGACGCCCTGGCCCGGCGGCTGCGGGCGGCCGGCGTCGGCCCGGGGGACCTGGTCGGGGTGTGCCTGGACCGCTCGGTGGACCTGGCCGTGGCGCTGCTCGGGGTGTGGCGGGCGGGGGCGGCGTACCTGCCGCTGGACCCGGCGCACCCGCGGGCCCGGCGGGCGTACACCGTGGCCGACGCGCGGGTGGAGTGGGTGGTCGCCGACGCCGTCGGGCGGGCTGCGGTGGAGGGGCTCCCGGTGGGGGTGGTCCCGCTGGAGGCCGGCGCCCCGCAGGAAGCGCCCGGCGGGGAGGGGGACCTGGCCGCGGCGGCCCCGGGACCGGACTCCCTCGCGTACGTCATCTACACCTCCGGATCGACGGGGCGGCCCAAGGGCGTGGAGATCACCCACGGGAACGCGGCCTGGTTGTTCGACGCGGCGGACCGGCACTTCGCCTTCGGCCCGGACGACGTGTGGACGCTGCTGCACTCCCCCGCCTTCGACTTCTCCGTCTGGGAGCTGTGGGGCCCGCTGACCAGCGGAGGCACGGTGGTCGTGCTCACCGCGGACGAGGTCCGCGACCCCGCCGCCGTGCACGCGGCGCTGCGCGAGCACCGGGTGACCGTGCTCAGCCAGACGCCCGCCGCGTTCAAGGGGCTGCGCGCACACATGGACGGGCGGGGCGCCCGGTTCGCCGAACTCGACCTGCACACCGTCGTCTTCGGCGGCGACGCCTTCGACGTCCGCGACTACCGCGACTGGTTCGCCGTACCGGAGGGCGAGCGGCCCGCGCTGGTCAACATGTACGGGATCACCGAGACGACCGTGCACGTCACCCACCGGCCGATCACCGAGGAGGACACCGTCTCGCCGGTGTCCTCGCCGATCGGCCGCCCGCTGGCCGGGCAGCACGGGTACGTCCTGGACCGGGCGGGCCGGCTCGTGCCCCGGGGCACGGTCGGCGAGCTGTACGTGGCGGGCGGCGGTGTGGCCCGCGGCTACCGCAACCGGCCCGCGCTGACCGCCGAGCGGTTCCCGCCGGACCCCTTCGGCCCGGCCGGGAGCCGCATGTACCGCACCGGCGACCTGGTACGGGTGCTGCCCGACGGGCAGTTGGCGTACGCGGGCCGCGCCGACCACCAGGTGAAGATCCGCGGCTACCGGATCGAACCCGGCGAGATCGAGACGGCCCTGCGCGCCCTGCCCGGAGTGCGGGACGCCGCGGTGGTGGCCCGGCCCGACGGGCACGGCGGGGCCCGGCTGGCGGCGCACGTGGTGCTGACCGAGGGCAGGCCGCTGGACGCGTCCGACCTGCGGGACCGGCTGGGGCTGACACTGCCCCCGTACATGGTCCCGGCCCTGTTCGTACGGCACGACCGGCTGCCGGTCACCGCCAACGGCAAGGTCGACCGGGCCGCCCTGGCGGAGGTCGCGGCCGAGGGGGCCGCCGCCCCCGCCGGGTACACCGCACCGGTCGGGGAGACGGAGGAGGCGCTGGCCGCGGTCTGGGCGGAGGTGCTGGGCGGCGAACGGGTCGGCCGCGACGCGAACTTCTTCGACCTCGGCGGCGACTCCATCCTCGCGCTGCGGGTGGTCGGAAAGGCCCGTACGGCCGGTCTCGGGCTGAGCGTGGCGGACGTGTTCCGGGCCCGGACCCTGGCCGACCTGGCCCGGCTGGCCACCACGGAGCCCGCCGGAGGGACCGGCGGTGCGGGAGCCGCGGCCGTGGAGCCGTTCGCGCTGCTGGACGCGGCGGACCGGGGGCGGCTGCCGGCGGGTCTGGCGGACGCGTACCCGCTGACCCTGCTCCAGGCCGGGATGCTGCACGAGATGCTGGCCGACCCGGGGCGCGGCGCGTACCACAACGTCACCTCCCTGAAGATCACCGTCCCGGAGGGCTTCGACGCGGCGGTCTTCCAGGCAGCCGTGGACACCGTCGTTAAGGGCCAGGACGTCCTGCGGTCCTCCGTCGACCTGGTCTCCTTCTCGGAGCCGCTCCAGCTGGTGCACCGCACGGCCCGGGTGCCGGTCGGCGTCACCGACCTGCGGGGCCGGCCGGAGGCCGAACAGCAGGCGGTGCTGCGGGAGTTCGTGGAGGCGGAGTTCGGCCGCCGGTTCGACCTGGCGCAGGCCCCGCTGATCCGCATCCACCTGCACCGGTTCACCGACACCGAGCTGCGGCTCACCCTCACCGACTGCCACGTCGTCCTGGACGGCTGGAGCCTGACCTCGCTCATCGCGGACCTGCTGGACCTGCACCGGCAGGCGGTCGCGCACGGCCGGCCGCCGCGGCTGCCCGCCGCCCCGCGGTTCGCGCAGTACGTGGCGCTGGAGCGCGCCGCCGCCGAGGACGAGGAGGCGCTCGGTCACTGGCGTACGGCGCTGGCCGACCTGCTGCCGGTCCGGTTCCGGCGGCAGGGCGGCACGGACGCCGCCGGGGCCGGGGCCGGGGGCGGGGCCGGAGGCGGGGCCGGGGCCGGGGGCGGGGGCGAGGCCGGGGCCTGCACCGCGGAGGCGACGGGGGACGCGGCTGGGGACGGGGCCGTCGGCGGCGGTGCCGCCGTGCACGAGACCGTACGGTCCTGCCGGCGCCTCGCCGAGCCCCTCGGCCGGCTCGCCAAGCGGGCCGGTGTGCCCCGGCGTACCGTCCTGCTCACCGCCTTCCACCACACCATGGGCCTGTTCGCGGAACGCGACGGGGCCGCCGCCGGACACTCGGTCGGCCTGGTGACCAACGGCCGGCCGGAACTGCCGGGCGCGGACCGGATGCGGGGCCTGTTCCTCAACACCGTCCCCTTCGGGGTGCGGCGGCCCACGGGCAGCTGGCTGGAGTACGTCCGGTCGGTGTTCGCGGCCGAGCAGGCGATGATGCCGCACCGCCGGGTGCCGCTGTTCCGGCTCCAGCAGCTACGGCCGGGCGAACCGGGGCTGATCGAGGCGGTCTTCAACTACGTCAACTTCCACCGGCTGTCCGGGGACACCTGGGACGGGTCGGTGGAGATCGCCCGGACGATGTTCCCGCTGGTGGTGAACGCGAGCGTGGACGCCTTCGCCCTGGACACCGACCCCGAGTGCGTCCCCGCCGCCACGGCCGAGCAACTCGCCGACGTGCTGTGCTCGGTGCTGGAGGCCATGGTCGCCGACCCGGACGCCCCGGTGGTGCCGCCCGCGCCCACCGGGGCGGCCCGCGAGCGCGTGCTCGGCGACTGGGCGCACGGGCCGGTCCTGCCCGACGAGGACCCGCTGCCCTTCCACGAGGCGGTGGCCGGGCACGCCCGGCGCACCCCGGACGCGATCGCCGTCGCCCACGCGGGCGGCGAGGTCACGTACGCCGGACTCGACGCGGCGGCCGGGCGGCTGGCCCACCGGCTGCGCCGCCTCGGCGTCGGCCCCGAGACGGTCGTCGGGATCTGCGTGGAGCGCGGGCCCGACCTGGTGCGGGCCGTACTCGGGGTGCTGAAGGCGGGCGGGGCGTTCCTGCCGCTGGATCCGCAGCACCCGGCCGAGCGGCTGGCGTTCACGGCCCGCGACAGCGGGATGCGGGTCCTCCTCACCCAGACGGCGCTGGTCGGCACCGTACCGTTCGAGGGGCCGGAGCTGCTCCTGGACGGACCCGACGCCACGGCCGACCCCGGCCCGGGAGGGCAGGAGGCCGGGCCGCCGCTGCCGGGGGTCGCCGCGGACGGCACCGCGTACGTCATCTACACCTCCGGCTCGACGGGCACCCCCAAGGGCGTCGCGCTCACCCACCGCAACCTGGCCAACCTGGTCGGCGCCCAGCGGGACGTCTTCGGCCCCGGCCCCGCCGACCGGATCCTGCAGTTCGCGTCCATCGGCTTCGACGCCTGCGTGTACGAGCTGGCCTGGGCCCTCGCCAACGGCGCTCGGCTGTGCACCCCGCCCAAGGAGACCCTGCGGCCGGGACCGGACCTGTCGGCGACCCTGCTGGAGTACGGAGTCACCGGCACCGTGCTGCCGCCCGGTGCGCTCGCCGTCCTCGGCGAGGACCGGTACCCGCAGCTGGCGGTCCTCCAGGTCGCGGGCGAGGCCTGCCCGGCCGAACTGGCCCGCACCTGGGCCCGGGGCCGGCGCTTCCTCAACGTCTACGGGCTCACCGAGACCTCCGTGTGGAACCTGCACGCACGGCTCGCACCGGACGGGCAGCGGCCTGCGGTCGGCCGGCCGGTCCGCAACAGCCGGGTGTACGTGCTCGGCGAGGACCTCCAGCCGCTCCCGGTGGGCGTCCCCGGTGAGATCCACATCGGCGGGCTGCCCGTGGCCCGCGGCTACCTGAACCGGCCCGCGCTGACGGCCGCCGCGTTCGTGCCCGACCCGTACGGCGCCCCCGGGGAACGGCTCTGCCGCACCGGCGACATCGGCCTGATGCGGCCCGACGGCTCCGTCGAACTGGTCGGCCGCCGCGACAACCAGGTCAAGCTGCGCGGCTTCCGGATCGAGCTCGGTGAGGTCGAGCACGCGCTGCGCGCCCTGCCCGGCGTCCGGCAGGCCGTGGTGCTGCTGCGGCGGGACCTGCCGGGCGAGCCGGGGCTGGTGGCGTACGTGGTCCCCGAGCCGGGCGGCGGGCCCGGCGGCGGGCCCGGCGGCGAGTCCGGCGGCGAGTCCCGCGGCGAGTCCCGCGGCGAGTCCGGCGGCGGGCCCGGTGGTGTGCCGTCCGTCGAGGCGTTCCGGCGGGCGCTGCGGGCGTCCGTGCCCGGCTACATGGTGCCCGCGCGGTTCCTCTTCCTTGACGCGTTCCCCGTCAACGGCAGCGGCAAGGTCGACACGCGGGCCCTGCCGCTGCCCGCGGCCGGGATCCTGCACCGCGACACCCCGTACGTGGCCGCCCGCACCGCCACCGAGCAGGCACTCGCCGAGGTGTGGCGGGCCGTCCTCGGGCTGCCGGACGTCGGCGTCCACGACGACTTCTTCCGGATCGGCGGGAGCTCCCTGTCGACGGTCCGGGTCAGCGCCCGGGCGACCGCCCTCGGCCTGCCGGTCTCCGTACGGGACCTGGTCGAACGCCCCACGATCGCCGAGCTCGCCGCCCGCGTCGACGCCGCGGCGGCCGGGCCCGCCGGACGGGAGGTCACCTCCCTGGTCCGGCTGCGCGAGGGGCAGGGCACCCCGCTGTGGTGCCTCCACCCGACGGGCGGCAGCGCCGCCTGGTACGTCGGGCTCGCCCGCGCCCTGCCGGCCGGCTCGCCGGTGTACGCCTTCCAGGCCCGGGGCCTGCTGGGCGGGACGGACCCGAGCACGGTCGGCGGCATCGCCGCCAACTACGCGGCCGAGCTCACCGCCCACGGCAGCACGGGCCCCCACCACCTCCTCGGCTGGTCGATGGGCGCCAACCTGGCCCTGGAGCTGGCCACGCAGCTGCACGAGGCGGGGGCCGGGCACACCGTGGAACCGCTGCTGCTCATCGAGCCGTACCTGCCCAACCCGGCCGCCCGCAAGCGGCTCGCCGGCGTGGGCCGGGACCTGCGCGAGGCCCTGCGGCTGCGCGACCGGCTCCGCACCCTCGCCCCCTCCGCGGAACGCGACCGCGGGGCCGCCGAGCTGACGGCCGTCCTGCTCGGCGCCGGCATGAGCCCCACCGAGGCGGCCCTCGCCGAGAACGCCCCGGTCGAGGTGTGGCACGCGCTGCTCGCCGCGCTCGCCGACTACGCGCCGCGCCCCTACCCGGGCCGCATCCACCTGGTGATGAGCGGCCTGGCCGCCGCACTGCCCGACGAGGAGCCCATGCCCGGGTTGGACGTGGGCTACGCCGAGTACGTCGCCCGCTGGCGCGAGCTGGCCGGCGGCGGGCTGACCGTCCACGTCACCGACGGCGACCACATGTCCCTGATGTCCGAACCGCTGGTCCACCGGACCGCGGAGCTGCTGCACTCGATCCGGGCGGAGGCCTGCCGATGACGACGATGACCACGCCGACCGCGACGAACACGACCACGACCACGACCACGACCACGACGGCAATACCCGGCGCGGCGGGCGGTTTCACCGAGCGCTATCTGCTCGACCCCGCCGTCAACGCCGACCCGTACGGCTACCTGAGCGCCCTGCGCGACCACGACCCCGTGTTCTGGAGCCCCCTGCACCGCGCCTGGCTGGTGACCGGGCACGCCCAGCTGATGCACTGCCTGCGCGACCCCGCCGTCTCCGCCGAGCGCGTCCGCCCGCTGATGGACGCCGTCCCGGAGGGCGCCCGCGAGGACGCCGAGCGGGCCTTCGCCATCCTGTCGCGCTGGATGGTGTTCAACGACCCGCCGCAGCACCGGCGGCTGCGCCAGGTCTTCCAGGAGCAGTTCGCGGCCCGCGCGGTCGGCCGGTACCGGGCCTTCGTGGCACGCGCCACGCGCGCCATGCTCGCCCGGCGCGCCGTCCCCGGGCGGGCCGGCGACCTGGTCGCGGACATCGCCCGGCCGCTGCCGGCCCTGGTCTTCGCCCGCTGGCTGGGCGTCCCGCAGGCGCACGGGCCGTCCTTCTGGTACTGGAACGCCCGGGTCGGCGACCTGGTGCTGGGCGCCGCGCAGGAGGAACGCGAGTACCGCACCTCCCTCACGTCCCTGGTCAGCCTGGACGACTACCTGGCGGGCCTGGTGCGCGAGCGCCGCGCGGACCCGCAGGACGACCTGATCAGCTCCGTGCTGGCCGGCGGCCGGATCGGGAAGACGGTCAGCGAGGAGGAGTTCGTCGGGATGCTGACCCAGATGGCCTTCGCCGGCGGTGAGACCACCAGCAACCTGATCGTCAACACGGTCCTCGCCCTGCTGGAGCACCCCGCGGAACTGGCGGCCGTACGGGAGGACCCGGCGCGGGTGTCCATGGCCGTCGAGGAGGGCCTGCGCTGGGACGGCCCGTCGAAGATGTCGATCCGCACGGCGGCCCGGGACTTCGACCTCGACGGGCGGCCGGTGCGGGCCGGCGACCGGATGTTCCTGGTGACCGCCGCCGCCAACCGGGATCCGGAGCGCTTCGCCGACCCCGACCGGTTCAGCGTCCTGCGCGGCAGCGCCTCGCACCTGGGCTTCGGCTTCGGCGCCCACTTCTGCATCGGGGCGGCGCTCGCCCGGCTCGTCGCGTGCGCGGTGGTGGACGTGCTCGTCCGCGACTACCCGGGCCTGGAGCTGCTGCAGGAGCGGCACTCCTGGCAGCCGTCCCTGCTCAACCGGGCCCTGACGGCCCTTCCGGTCCGCTACTGAAAGGTTTCCTCGCATGGCTTCCACCTTGGCGGGCGCGGGATCGCGGCTGCGCGCACCGGCCCGGCTGCCCTCGTTCCGGCTGCTGTGGTTGGGGCAGTCCCTGTCCCTGCTGGGCGACGGGTTCAGTTACATCGCCTTCTCCTGGATCACGCTGAGCCTGACCCAGTCCACCCTCGCCCTCGGCTACGTGCTGGCCTTCCAGGCGGTGCCGCGGGCCCTGCTGACCCTGGTGGGCGGCTCCCTCAGCGACACCTGGTCGCCGCGGGCGCTGATGAAGTTCTCCAGCTGGGCACGGGCCGGGCTGATGGCGGGCGTGGGCCTGGCCGGCACGACCGGCACCCTCACGCTGTGGATGCTGTGCTGTGCGGCCGCGGCCTTCGGCGCGGTGGACGCCTTCTTCCAGCCGGCCCGGGCCTCGATCCTGCCCTCGGTGGTGGACGCGGAGATGCTCGCCCCGGCCAATGCGCTGCTCGCGGTCGGCACCAAGGTCGCGGCGGTGCTGGGCCCGGCGGTCGGCGGCATGGTGGTGGCGTTCTCCGACGCGTCGGTGGCCTTCCTCGTCGACGGGGTGTGCTTCGCCCTGTGCGGGCTGTGCGTGGCGGGCGTCCGGCCGCTCCCCCGCCCGGAGCCGGCGGAACCGGAGCCGGCGGCAGGGGCGACGGGCGCGCCCGGGAAGTCCGGGGGCGCCGCCGGAGCGGGCGACTCGCTGGGGGCGCGCATCCGCGCGGGCCTGCGGTACGCCTTCGAGGACCCCCGGATCCGTACCATCCTGGCCGTGGACGCGGCGGTGACGTTCTGCCAGGCCGGGCCGTTCACCGTCGGCTTCGCCACCCTCGCCAAGGTCGACCTGGACGGCGGCTCCACGGTCCTCGGCCTGCTCAACGGCGCCCTCGCCGGCGGGGCGATGCTGGGCACCCTGGCCGGCGGGGCGGTCGGCGGCCGCCCCCGGGTGGGCCTGCTGATCTCCGCGCTGGCCGGCTGGCTGGCGGTCGGCACGGGCCTGCTGGGGCTCGTCGACAGCACGGCGGGCGCCCTGGCCACGGTCCTGGCGATGGGCTTCGGCATGGGCTTCCAAGGCGTGTTCGGCCTGAGCTGGATCCAGCGCAACATCCACGGCTCGGTGCTGAGCCGGGTGATCTCGGTGGACATGGTCATCGGCTATGCCGTGGCCCCGTTGTCGCTGGTCGTGTGCGGTGCGCTCGCCCAGTCGGGCACCGCCCCGATGTTCACGCTGACGGCGGTGGTCCTCGCCGTCACGGCAGCCGCGATCCTCACCTCGAAACCGGTCCGCGAGATGCGCTGAGCGCTCCGCGGGACGTGTGCCCGGTTCAGGCCGGGTCGGCGGCGAGGGACGCGGACAGCTCGCACAGGGCGGCCCGGCCCGTCCGGCCGGTCTTCGAGGTCAGGGCGGCGATGTGCTTCTCGACCGTGCGCGGGGAGATGTACAGCCGGTCGGCGATGTCCTTGTTGCCGAGGCGGTCCGCGAGCAGCAGCAGGACCTCGTACTCGCGGACCGTGACGCCCTGGGCCCGCAGCCCTTCCGGGATGCGGCCGGAGCCGGTGCGGCGCTGGTGGACGGGGGCTCCCATGCGGCGCAGCCCCGCCCGGCAGGCTCCCGCGACGGCGGCCACCCCGCCCTGGTGGAAGTACTGCTCGGCGCGGCGCAGCCAGGCCACCGGCTCGCCCCAGCCGTCCGCGTACGCCGCCTCCGCGACGAGCCGCAGCCCGAGGTGGAGGGCGGTGGTGTACGGCTCGCCGGCGCGGGCGGCCTCGGCGACGGCCGCGGCGGCCTCCTCCGCCCGGCCCTCGCGGCCCAGCAGCACGGCGCCGGCCAGGTGGACGAACTGCCGGTTCCAGCGCATCCGGCCGGGCGAGGTGGCGGCGACCTCCTCGTACGCGGCCCGGCCGGCCGCCCCGGCCAGGACGTCCAGGAGCAGGCCGATGCCGTAGCGGCCGCTGAGGTAGTAGGTGGTGGGGTTGGTGTCCTCCAGTTCGGCGACGGCCCGCAGTTCGGCCGCGGCGGCGGGCCGGTCCTCCTCCATCAGCGCGCAGAACGCCCGCGCCAGGCCCCGGGTCAGCGGCTCCTCCTGGGACCCGGCGCCGTCCCACTGCGCGAACACGGCGAGGGCCCGCTCCATCTGCGGCCGGTCGCCCCGGTGCGCGGCGAGGGCGGCCTGCGCCATCAGCACGTACCGGGTCGCGGGGGCGAGGCGCAGCCGCTGTACGACGGCCAGGCACTCCTCGGCGGCCTGCTGCGCGGCGGTGAACCGGGCCCGCAGGACCGCGTCCAGGATCATGATGCCGTCGACGGTGTACACGATGGTGGCGGAGCCGAGGCGCTGGGCCTCGCCGCGGGCGGCGAGCAGCGGGGCGGTGGTCCCCTCGGTGAGCCAGGTGTTGCCGCCGATCCGGGTGAGGGCGTACATGCGCTGCACCGGCAACTGGTGCTGTTCGGCGGTGTGCAGGGCGGATTCGAGGAGGGCGGTGGCCTCGTCGAAGTCGCGTTCGCGGGCGAGGGTGGCGAGGAGTTCCCAGGCCTGGCAGGCGACGGTCGCCAGGCTGTGGCGCTGCGCGGCCTGGAGGGCGCAGTGGCCGAGCTTCTCGGCGAGCTGGGTGCGGTCGGGGCCGGGGGTGTCGAGGGCCAGGTACGCGGCGACGACGTCCACGGAGGCGCTGATCCGTTCGTCCGGGTGGCCGGCGAGGAGCGATCTGGCCTGCGCTATCTGTCTGTTGCCGTCCTCCCAGCGGCCCGCGGTGTGCGCGACCTTGGCGAGCCGGGTGTGCAGGGCCGCCAGCCGGGGCGCGCTCAGGCCGCTGCCGCCGAGGGTGTGCAGGTTCTCCGCGAAGCCGAAGGCCTGGTCGAAGTCGCCGGCTTCGGCGAGGGCGGGCAGCAGCGCCTCCAGGGCGTCGGTGCGGGCGGCGGCGTCCTGGGTGCCGGCCAGCAGGCGTTCGGCCCGCCCGAGCAGGGTGATCGCCGAGCCGATCGCGCCGGCGGACAGGGCGCGCAGGCCGGCGTCGGTGAACAGGCGGCCGGCCTCGGCGTCGTCGCCGGCCTGCGCCCGGAGCTGCGCGACCAGGGGGCACCAGTCGCCCTCCAGGTCCGGGGAGAGGGCCTGGACCGCGTCGGCGGCCCGGCCGGACATCGCCGCCCGGTTGCCGGGGGTGAGCTGGGTGAGCAGCGCCTCGGCGGTGAGGGAGTGGCGGAAGGCGTACCAGTCGGGGGCGGGCTCGTCGGGGACGACGAGCTGGGCGGCGACGCCCGCGTGCAGGTGGCTGAGCAGGCCGCGGTCGTCGATGCCGGTCATCCGCTGGAGCACGGTCAGCGGGAACCGCCGGCCGATCACGGCCGCGGCGGACATCAGGGTCAGCCCCTGTGGGCCGAGGCGGTCGATGCGGCGCAGGATGCCGCGGGCGAGGGCCGTGGACACGTCGCTGCGCAGGTCACCGACGACCTGCCAGGCGTCCTCGCAGCGGACGAGCGCCCCGCTGCCGATCATGCCCTGGAGGAGTTCCTCGACGAGGAAGGGGCTGCCGGCGCTGTCGTCCCACAGCCGGTCCAGGGCGGCCTCCGGCACCAGGCCGGGCTCGGTGTCCAGCTGGGAGGCGATGAGCGCGCGGACCTCGGGTCGGGTGAGCGGGGCCAGCTCCAGTACGGTCCCGACGCCGCGGCGGCGCGCCGAGTCGGCCATGTCGAGGGCGTCGCAGGGCTCGGTGCGGATCGTGGCCAGGAGGACGACGTTGGTGTACTCCAGGTTGTCGACCAGGTACTCGACGACCGCGAGGGTTTCGGGGTCGGCGTCGTGGAGGTCCTCCAGCAGCAGGAGCTGACCGTGCTCCTTGCCGGTGGCGATGAGCAGCCGCAGCACCGCCTCGCCCAGGATGACCATGGAACTGCTGTCGTTCTGGGCCTCGTTGCCCCAGTCGGGGATGATCCGGCCGAGCGCCGGCCGGTAGGGGCCGAGCGGCAGGTCGTCGAGGGGCAGCCCGCCACGGAAGAGGGACATGAGCGCTTCGGTGAGCGGCCGGAAGGGCACGGTCGGGCCGGTGGTGCTGCTCCGGCCCCGCAGCGTGCGGACGCCCATGCCGAAGGCCGTGCCGACGGCCTCGGCGGCGAGGCGGGACTTGCCGATACCCGCCTCGCCGACCAGGAAGACGACGCCGCCGCGCCCGTCGCGGGCGTCGGTCAAAGCCTGCCGGATCTCCCGCAGCTGCGCGTCACGACCGACGATGTACCGCGAACGGGAACGCATGACGCGCAATCTAGTTCATGCGAACGACGCGTCGTGCGACGAAAGTTGGCCGTTTCGGGCCGCAACAGCCGACTATCGGTCAGCGTGCTGCGCTACCAGGTGAAGTCCGGGGCCGAGACGCTGGTGTCCATCGTGCTGAGCGTGATCACGATGCCGCTGGTGAGCACCGCTCCGGCCAGTGCACGGGCCCGGGCGCACGCCTTGTTCCGCCCCGACAGGGTGATCCCGCCGGCCGGGTCCACCGGGTCCGCGACCTGCGCCTCGGTGTCGAGCACCTCGCCGGCGGCCACGGGCTCGGAGTTGACCTGGGGCTTCTGCATGGTGGTGAGTACCTTTCTCGATGCCTGAGGAAAGTGGTGCTCGGGGCGTGCGGTGGTGCCGTGGTTCGTGGTGCCGTGTGGTGCCGGTGTGGTCAGGGGGTGCGGTGCCGGCCGCCACCGTCCGGGCCCGGCGCGGCGGGCGCGGCGGGTTGGGCGGGTTCGGCGGGTTCGGCGGGTTCGGCGGGTTCGAGCAGCAGGACGGACGGGACCGCCTCCGGGAAGCCGAGCCGCAGCAGGGCGTACCCGATGCCGGAGAGCCCGGTGAGGAACCCGGGGGACGGGACGTGGTCGGGGGTGCCGCAGCGGCGGCCGTGGTCCTCCAGCCGGCCCAGTGCCTCGCCGGCCCGGCGGCCGAGCGCGGCCGCGGCTCCCGCGTGACCCCGCCCGGCGAGGACGCCGAGCAGTTCCAGCGGGCCGAGCGCACCGTGCCGCAGGCTCAGGTCGGGGCAGGCGGAGGGCGCGCCGAGCAGGGCGGCGCACGTGTCGAGGTCGGCCGCGGCGACCGGCTCGCCGGTGGTGCCCAGCGCGTCGGCCGCGGCCAGGGCGGTCCCCGCGAGACCCGTGTACCAGCCGAGCTCGGTGGGGCGGCGCAGCGCTTCACCGAGCGCCGCACGCAGCAGCGCGGCCCCGGCGCGGGCGTACGGGTCCGCGGACCCGGCGGGCACGGCGGGCACGGCGGATACGGCTGCGGCCGGGACCGGGGCCGGGATCGGGGCACTGATCGGGGCGTTCCGCCCGGCCGTCGCCCGGACGGCGGCGTACCGCAGCAGCGCCCACCCGATCCCGGCGTCCCCGTCCGCGAAGCCGGGCGCCACCCCTGTCCTCCCCCCGCGCCCCGGGCGCGGCTCGGCCCCGGGTGCCGGGTCCAGCACGGCGAGCCGCTCCTCGGCGCGGACCAGGAGCCGGTCGGCGAGGCGGCGGGTGGTTCCCGCCGCGCCGGGGAGCAGGGGCACCCCGTGCGCCCCGTGCACCCCGTAGGTCCCCTGCACCGCGACCGCGGCGGCCAGCGCCCCGGCGAGACCGTCGGCGAGGCCGGCGGACCCCCCGGGCGCGGTGTCGGCCGCGCGTTCCAGGGCGGTGAGGGCGTCGGGGAGGCAGTCGCCGAGGCCGTCGCCGAGCAGCGGGGCGAGCCGGGCCAGGGTGTGGAGGATGCCGCCGATCCCGTGGAGGGCGCCCGGGCCGACCGCGGCGGCCAGGTCGGGGTCCCGGGCCAGCCCGGACACCAGCGCGGGCAGCGGCCGTACGGCCCGTCGGGCCAGCGCGGTGTACCGGTCGGCGCCGGTGAGGGCGCCGAGCTGGGCGAGGAACAGCGCCACCCCGCAGTAGCCCTGGGCGAGCCCGCCGCCCAGCGGGAGGACGGCCCAGTGCTCGCCGGCCACCTGTTCCAGGCCGAGCCAGTTGGCGCGGCCGTCGCCGTGCACCGCGCGGCCCGCGATCTCGTCCGCGATCCCGCACGCGGCGGCCAGCAGTCGCGACGGCTCCGGCGCGAGGGCCGGGGCGACCGGTCCGGCCGGCGCCGGGCGGGGGCCGCCGGGGCCGCGGTTGGCCCCGGTGACCGCGAGCGTCGCCGCAATGACCCACTCCTGGTCGTGGCGGTCCACCTCCCCCATGGCGGCGATCTTGTCGCGGGCGGCGCGCAGGCCGGGGACGGGCAGCACCCCGTCGAGGCGGGTGCCCCGCGAGGTCCGCAGCCAGGTGTGCGCGGGGTGGTGGAAGAAGAGGGGTACGTCCCCGCACCACAGGTCGGCGATCTCGTCCTCGATCAGTCGGGCCCGGGCCGGGTCGTGCTCGGACTCCGTCCACAGCACGGAGAGGACGGAATCCCGGGCGAGAGCGTCCTGCAGCACGTCGGGGTGGGTGGATTCGTCCAGCAGGGTGGTGTAGAGGCGGGTCGAGCGGGCGATCAGCCGCCCGGGGCCGACGACCCAGCCGGCCAGCAGCCCGGCCTCGCCCGCGTCGGAGCCGTAGTCGGGGTCGCGGTCGGGTGCGGGCTCGGGCTCGCGGTCGGGGCCGGGGCCGGGGTGGCCGAGGAGTTCGGCCCGGTGCGCGGCGATCGCGTCGTACCCGGCCCGGAACCCCTCCAGCAGGGCCTCCCGGTGGACGGTGTGACCGGCGTCGCGACCCTGCGGCGCGGGCCGGTTCCGGCCGGCGGTGCCGGCGACCCGGCCGCGCTGCAGCCGCATCGCGTCCGTGCCGGCGGCCTCCCAGCGCAGCCCGTCGCCGGGGTACGAGCCGCCGTCGCCGCCGCCGAGGGCGGAGATGTCCATGGCGCCGTTCTCGCCGATCAGCAGGTTCGGCAGCAGGCAGGTGCGGTGCACGGAGGCGGCCAGGGCGTCCGCCGCCGGGTCGGCCCCGCAGGTCACGGCCGCCGGGATCCCGGAGTGCAACAGTGTCTCGGCGTCCACCAGGACCGGCTGGTCCCCGCAGGCGATGACGTTCTCGTAGTGCATGTCCACCCCGTCGACCGCGTACAGCAGGGCGAGCAGGGCGCCCTGGCGGCGGTAGAACCGGTCGAGTTCGGTGGTCGAGGCGCACCAGCGGTGCCCGATGAACTCCAGCCAGCCGTAGTCGGCCGCCCGGAGGGACCTCGGGGTGCGCAGGTCCAGCCCGGGCACCTTGGCGTTGGCCCAGTCCACCACCCGGTCCAGCAGGGCGTGCTGGTCCAGTGGCCGGGGCTTGTAGACGGCGGTCGAGCCGTCGGCGAAGCGCAGCAGGGCGACGGAGCGTCCGCCCTGGTGGACGTCGCCCCGGCCGAGGTCGAGGCGTACCAGGGCGCCGGGGTCGGTGCCGCCGAACAGCCCGGCGACGATCCCGGGCCGGTCGGCGGCGAAGCGGTCGAGCAGTTCCACCGAGGCCTCGGCGGCGTACGCGCAGGACTGGCCGAGCATCCGCGCCAGCACCGGATAGCGGGTGAACAGCTCGGCCAGGCCCTGCCGGGTGGCGAGCGCACCGACGAAGGCGGTGAACCGCTCCCGCGGGGTGTCCCCGGCCAGCAGCCCGGCGGTACGGGCCCGGTGGAGCTCCCGGACCAGGGTGCGGGCCGACTGCCGGACCAGCCGGTCGCCGAGCCACCCCTCGAACGCAGCTCGTACGGCGGTGAGTTCGGTCTCCGCGAGGCCGGCCCCGGAGCGCGCCGCGACCTCCGCCCAGGCCGGCCCGACCAGCGGGCGCAGGGCGGGCAGGAACACGGCGGCCCCACCCGTCTCGGGCGCACCGCCGTCCGTGGTGACGGCTGCCGCGCCGGACGCCTCCTCGGCTGCGGCGACGGCCCGCTCGACGTACCGCGCCCAGTCCGGTGTGGCGGTACGGGCGGCCAGTCGGCCCGGCGCCTCCGCCGCGAGGGCGCGGACCGCGCCCTCCGCCAGGCCCAGGCTCGCCAGCCGGGCCGTGAAGCCCTCGGTGTCCCCGAGGGACCAGGGCGCCGGCCGGGTGCGGGGGGCGTCGGCCGGTGCGGGGGCCGGGGCGCCCGGGACGGCGAGCCGCTCCCGCAGGTTCAGGGCCCGGGCCCACCAGGCGGGGGCGAGGGCGCCGACCCGGTGTTCTGCGGCGGCGAGGGAGGTGTCGGTCACGAGGAGAAACCTGACAGAGTGCGGGCGCGTCGCGCATGGGGGCGGTTCCCCCATATTCCGCGGAGCGGCCCCCGTATCCCCCGCGCACCCCGCACCGTGCGCGGGCAGGGGGCCGGCGGACGGGGGAACTGGACACGGGTGGACACAGGCTGCGGGCGGCGGGACGGGGCGGCCACGGCCCGCACCGCGCGCCCGTCCGCCCAGGTCGGCCCCCCGCCGACCGGCCCGTCTTCACAGGATCCGCCCGCCCGGCGGCACACCTTCACAAATGTGGGGGCCGCGGCCCGATGCCGCCCCCTGCCCGCCGCCCGCAGCCTGTGTCCAGTGCCCCTTCCCGCCCGCCCGGCACCCCGGACGGCGGATGAGCAACGGAGGACCTGGTGGGAGAAGCCGTCCCTGTCGACGTCGTCGCGTTCGACCCCGTGCTGGAAGCCGGAACCAAGAGCACCCTGTCCGCCTGCCCGGAGTTGCGTCTGACGGCCCCCGGCGGCGCACCTCGGGTCGTGGTCATGACCGTGGACCGGGTCGGCCGCACGGAGCTCGACGTACTGCGCGCCGTCCGCGACACCGCGGCCCGGCCCGATGTCGTCCTGGTCGCCGCCGAGTTGGCCCCCGACGGCGCCCTGCACGCGATCGCCGCCGGCGCCCGGGGGCTGCTGCGCCGCCGCGAGGCGGACGCCGCCGGGCTGGCGCGCGCCGTACTGGCCGCGTCCCGCGGCGACTGCACCCTGCCCCCGGACCTCCTGGACCGGCTGCTGGAACGCCCGGCCCCCGACGGCGGGGCGGCCGCGGGCAGAACCACGGGCCCCTGGGCCGCGGCCGGGCTGACCGAGCGCGAGCGCAGCGTGCTGCGGCTCGTCGCCGACGGCCACGAAACGAACGAGATCGCCAAGCAGTTGTGCTACTCGCCGCGCACCGTGACGACCGTCGTGCACGACATCACCCAGCGGTTCCGCCTGCGCAACCGCGCCCACGCGGTCGCCTACGCACTCCGGGTGGGCCTGTTGTGACCGCCGTGGCCGAACTGCCCCGTACCGCCGGGCCGGCGGACCGCCTGACCCTGCTGCGCCAGGCCGGCGACGGCCGGATGCCCTACCCGGCCCTGGTCCGCCTGCTCGGCGGCGGCCCCGCGACCGATGGGCCGACCACCGCACCGGCACCGACGGCGCCCCGCCCGACGGCGGCCCCGGACGCGCCGCGGCTCACGGCCCGCCAGACGGCGGTGCTCACCCTGATGGCGGAGGGGCACGGCAACGCCGTGATCGCCCGCACCCTGTCCTGCTCGGAGCACACCGTCAAGAACGTGATCTACGAACTGATGGGCCGCCTCCAGGCCCGCAACCGCGCCCACGCAGTGGCCCGCGCCGTCCGCCACAGCCTGATCTGACCCCGCCGGGGCAGGGCCGTGTCGACCGGCCTGGTCGGGCCTTGCTCCTCCCGGATCTCCCGCAGATGGCGAGGCCCACAGGTCACGGGGCGTGGCCTCGGGCCGACCCACGTGACCGTGACCGCCGGTCAGGCGACCGTGTACTCGGTGTCCCCGAAGTCCGCCACCACTTTCAGACGGCCGCCCGACGCCTCCACATAGGGCCGCAGGGTGGCGACCTCCGCCCTGCGTGCCGGGTCGAACGCGAACAAGATCCGAATTTCGCTCCGACCGGAAGAACCCGGCCGCAGCTCCTTCATGTGATGCTGCTCTGAACCCTTGATCCGGTCGACGTGCGGGCGACCGAGCATGGGGCCGAACCATTAATGCCGGCCACCCGAATTCACTGCGGACCATTCGTGCGAGTGATCCGCAATGAAATCGACCGCGCCGCGAACCGGTCCCGGGGCGGGCTCGAGGGCCCACCGGGGGGAGGAAGGTCAGCCCTCGTCGGAGTCCGGGGTCAGGCGGAGGGAGATCGAGTTGATGCAGTAGCGCTGGTCCGTGGGCGTCGGGTAGCCCTCACCCTCGAACACGTGCCCGAGGTGGGAGCCGCAGCGGGCGCAGAGGACCTCCGTGCGGACCATGTCGTGCGAGGTGTCCGTCCGCAGCTCGACCGCGTCCGTGTCCTTCGGGTCGTAGAAGGACGGCCAGCCGCAGTGCGACTCGAACTTCTCGGTGGAGCGGAAGAGCTCGGCGCCGCAGCCGCGGCAGCTGTAGACGCCGGTCGTCTTGGTGTCGGTGTACTCACCGCGGAACGCCGGCTCGGTGCCCGCCAGCCGCAGTACCTGGTACTCGGACGGCGTCAGCTCCGCCTGCCACTGCTCGTCCGTCTTCTCGACCTCGTACGCCATGGCTCTTCCGCTCCCTCTCCCTGTGTCTCGCCTCCGGCCCGTCAGCCGGACAGGCGGGCCAGGATCGCCGGACCGAGGTCCGTGACGTCTCCCGCGCCCATCGTCAGAACGAGATCACCCGGCTTCGCCATTCCCGCGATGACCTCGGCGACGGCGGCCTTGTCGTGCTCGGCGGTGACGTCGGCACCGGCGGCGCGCGCGGCCCCGATGATGATCTCGCTGGTGACGCCCGGGATCGGGTCCTCGCGGGCCGGGTAGATGTCCAGGACCACGGCGGAGTCGGCGAGGGCGAGGGACTGGCCCATCTCCTTGCCCAGCTCCTGGGTGCGCGAGAACAGGTGCGGCTGGAAGACGACCAGGATCCGGGAGTCCCCGGCCGCTCCCCGGATGGCCTCCAGGTCGGCGGTCATCTCGGTGGGGTGGTGGGCGTAGGAGTCGATGACCTGCACGCCGGCGGCCTCGCCCTTGAGCTGGAGGCGGCGCTTGACGCCGGTGTACTTGCCGAGCGCGGAGGCCAGGTCGTCGGCCGGGATGCCGAGGGCCACGCCGGCGGCGAGGGCGGCGACGGCGTTGTGCGCGTAGTGGCGGCCGGGCACGGAGACGGTGAAGACGATCTCACGGCCGTCGATCACGACCGAGACCTCGCTGGTCAGGCCGCGGGGCGTGATCTTCCGGATCCAGACGTCGGCGCCCTCGTCCTCACCGTACGTGGTGATCATCAGCTGGGGGTTGCCGCTGACGCGGGCGGCGATCTCGGCCGCGCCGGCCTGGCCGTGGGCGACGACCAGGGTGCCGCCGGGCACGATCTTGCCGACGAAGGTCTCGAAGGACTCGTAGATCTCGTCCATCGAGGCGTAGTTCGCGTGGTGGTCGAGCTCCGCGTTCAGGATGATCGCGACCTGCGGGGTGTACTTGTGGAAGCTGCGGTCGCTCTCGTCCGCCTCGGCCACGAAGATGTCGCCGGTGCCGTGGTGGGCGTTGGAGCCCGGGGCGTCGAGGTCGCCGCCGATGGCGTACGAGGGGTCCAGGCCGAGGGCCGACAGGGAGACCGCCAGCATCGAGGTGGTGGTGGTCTTGCCGTGGGTGCCGGCGACGGCGATCGGCCGCAGGCCGTCCATCAGGGCGGCGAGCGCGTCGGAGCGGTGGACGACGGGGATGCCGAGCTCGGCGGCGCGGGCCAGCTCGGGGTTGTCGGCGCGGATCGCGCTGGAGACGACCACGCAGGTGGCGTCGGCGGCGAGGTGGCCGGCTGCGTGCCCGATGTGGACCGTGGCGCCGTGCGCGCGCAGTGCCTGGGCGGTGTCGGAGTCGCGGGCGTCGCTGCCGGCGACCCGGGCGCCGCGCTGGGCGAGGATCTTCGCGATGCCGGACATCCCGGCGCCGCCGATGCCGATGAAGTGCGGGCGTTCCATGGCGTTCGGCAGGCCGGGCGGCGGCGTCATATCGGGGCTCCCCAAGGTGCGGGTCGGGCGGTACGGGCGGTACGTCGGTGTGCGCCGGGCGGGTCCGCCGGACGGCCCGGGGTGGGGCCGGCCCGACGGGCTCGACGCGTGTGTCGGACGCCAGCCTATTCGTTGTGGGCGAAGAGCTTGAGCACCGGAACCCCGACCTTGTGCCGGGCGCGGGAGGCCCAGTCCCGGTGGAAGAACTCCTCGACGAAGTGCGGGGCGGTCAGAACGATCACCTCGTCGGCCTTCGAGGCCTCGACGACCTCGCGCAGTTTGTCGAGCGGGTGGTGCTGGACGATCTCCCCGACGGCCTGGGCCCCCTTTCTCCGCAGGGCCTCCAGGGAATGGGCGAGGGCCAGCTCGGCGGGGCCGAGCGCGGCTTCGCCCTCGGGGATGTCCGCCTCGTGGAGCGCCTCGGGGAGTTCCCCGAGGGCGACGTCGTCGATGGCGCGCAGCAGCCGGTCCTGGTCGCCCCTGGGCTGCATGAGCACGATGAAGGAGACCGGGTCGTCCCCGTGCAGGGTGGTGACGAAGTCCGCGTCGACGGCGGTCAGCGGCTGCTCGATCATCAAAACGCTCGTGAACACGGACGCCCTCTCCTCCATGGGCCGCGACCGGGCGGCCGTGCCCTGCGGAAACCATCCTGCCCCGCTCTCGCACGGGGCGTGCGCAGATATATGTGCCCAGCGGAAGCCAAGCGGAACGAGGAATTCCGCTTTTGTCAGATCCGACGGTAGCTCGTGAAGAGGAACCCGGCCTCCTCCAGCACCGAGGCCGGTGCGAGCCGGTGCGGCACGGCCACCGCGGGCCCTCCGGCGATGCGCTGGGCGTCACCCGCCGTGAGCATCGGGGAAATCGTCAGGCACAGCTCGTCGAGCACGTCGGCGGCCACGAACTGGCCCAGCAGCCGGGGCCCGCCCTCGGTGAGCTGGCGGCGCAGCCCCCGGTCGGCGAGCTCCCGCACCACGCGGGCCGGGTCCACGGCGGCCCCGTCCCCGGCCACGACGATCTCGGCCCCCGCCTTGGCCGCCGCCGCCACCTTGTCGGAGGGGGCGCCGGCGCCGGTGACGAGCAGGGTCGGCACCAGCGGGGAGGTGAACAGGGGCAGCGCGTAGTCCAGGTCCGCCCCGGCCGTGACCACCGCGATGGCGGGTGCGGGCCCCTGCCCGGCGGCGGCGCGGCGGGCCGCGAAGGCCTCCCGGGCCCGGGCCGGCCGGTAGCCCTCCTGGCGAACCGTTTCCGCACCGGCGATCACCACATCGGCCAGCGCCCGCAGGGTGCCGAAGATCCGCATGTCGGTGTCGTTCGAGATCGGCTGCGAGCGGCCCTCGTGCTGGGCGGCCCCGTCCAGGGTCGACACCATGTTCGCCCGCAGCCAGTGGCCGGCCGGCCCGGTCTCGGGGTACGCGTAGGCCTCCGCCAGCTCGTCCAGCGACCACGCGCGGTCCTCGGAGTCCGCGGGGCGCGAGCCGGGCCGGTCGGGCCGGTCCCCGGGGCCGGTGGCGTCCGCGGGGCGGGGTGTCTGATCGGTCACAGGGAACAGGCGTCGCATCGGTGCAGTGTGCCACGCCGCGTACAGTGAGGAGCTGTGCCAACATCACTCTCCGCCTCCGGTTCCACCCACGGGCGATCCCCGATAGCCGACGCGGGCCCGCAGTCCCTGTGCGCCCGCGAGCCCCGGGTGCCCGCCGAGCGGCTGGTGGCCGAGATGGTGCCCCCGCCGCGGTTCGACTCGGTGCGCTTCGACACGTACGTGCCGGACCCCACCCAGCCGAGCCAGTCCGAGGCGGTCACCACCCTCAGCGGCTTCGCCGCCGGGCTGGGCGGTGCGCACGCCACCGGCGTGGGCAAGCGGCGCTGGTTCTCCCGCGCCCCGAAGGCCACGGCCCCCGCCGCCCCGCGCGGGGTGTACCTCGACGGCGGCTACGGCGTCGGCAAGACCCACCTGCTGGCCTCCCTGTGGCACGCCACCCCGGCCGAGCCCGCACTGAAGGCCTTCGGCACGTTCGTGGAGCTGACCAACCTGGTCGGCGCCCTCGGCTTCCAGCAGACCGTGAACACCCTCGGCGGACACCGGCTGCTGTGCATCGACGAGTTCGAGCTCGACGACCCGGGCGACACCGTGCTCGTCTCCTCGCTGCTCAGCCGGCTGGTCGAGCGGGGCGTGGCGCTGGCCGCCACCTCCAACACGCTGCCCGGCAAGCTCGGCGAGGGCCGGTTCGCCGCCGCGGACTTCCTGCGCGAGATCCAGGGGCTCTCCGCCCACTTCCGGCCGCTGCGCATCGACGGCCAGGACTACCGCCACCGCGGGCTGCCGGAGGCCCCGGCACCGTTCTCGGACGAGCAGGTGGCGAAGGCCGCGTACGCCACCGAGGGCGCGAGCCTCGACGACTTCCCCGGCCTCCTCGACCACCTGGCCAAGGTGCACCCCAGCCGGTACGGCGCCCTCACCGACGGCATCACCGCGGTCTGCCTCACCGACGTGGTCCCGGTGCCGGACCAGTCGACCGCGCTGCGGCTCGTCGTACTCGCGGACCGGCTGTACGACCGCGAGATACCGGTGCTCGCCTCGGGGGTCCCGTTCGACAGGCTGTTCAGTGACGACATGCTGAACGGCGGCTACCGCAAGAAGTACTTCCGCGCCATATCCCGGCTCACGGCCCTGGCGCGCGACGCGAAACCCCTGGTGTCCCAGTAGGTTTGGGGTGCCGGACCGCTTTCGGGCGGACCGGCCGTTTCCCCATTTTCCTCCGAAGGGATACCAGCGAACATGGCCACCACCCGTCACGCACACACCGTCTGGGAAGGCAACCTGCTGGAGGGCAAGGGTGTCGTCACCCTCGACTCCTCGGGCATCGGGTCGTACGACGTCTCCTGGCCGTCCCGCGCGGAGGCGGCGAACGGCAAGACCAGTCCGGAAGAGCTGATCGCGGCCGCGCACTCCAGCTGCTTCTCGATGGCCCTGTCCCACGGCCTGGCCGGCAAGGGCACGCCGCCGACCCGCCTGGAGACGAAGGCGGACGTCACCTTCCAGCCGGGCGAGGGCATCACCGGCATCCACCTGACGGTGGAGGGCGAGGTCCCCGGCCTGGACGAGGCGGGCTTCCAGGCCGCGGCCGAGGACGCCAAGAAGAACTGCCCGGTGAGCCAGGCCCTGACCGGCACGACCATCACCCTGAGCGCCAAGCTCGCCTGACGCCCCGCCAGGGTCCCGCGGCGAACCCCCGGGGCCCCGGCCTGCCCGGGCCCGGGGTCCCGGCTGCCCGGGCCCGGGGTCCCGGCTGCCCGGGCCCAGGGTCCCGGCTGCCCGGGCCCGGGGTCCCGGGCCCGACGCCGGATCCCCCGAAGCCCTGCCCCCGAAGCCCGGCATTCCGGCGGTGGGCGCGGATCCGCCGCGCAGCGGACACGGCCCCGTGACCGGCCGGCGCCACATCGGCCCGGCGCCACATCGGCCCGGCGCGCCACATCGGGCCGGCCCCGCATCAACCCGGCAGCCCCACATCGGGCCGGCGCCCGTGACTCCGGAGTCCCCGCCGTGGGGCGGCGGTTCGGGGCGGCGCCAGTGGGGTGAGGGGGCGGCGGGGTGCGCGGGGGCGGGACGGTGGGCGTGGTACCACGGGCCGGTCAACCGCCGCCCTCGCCCCGGGGAACCGCATGTCCCTCTCCCGCCGCAGTCTGCTCGCCGCCGCCGGCATCACCCTCGCCGGGAGCCTCGGCGCGCTCCACGCCGCCGACCCGCGCGCCGCCGCCCGGGCCCGGGCCGGGTACGGCCCCCTCCTGCCCGACCCGGACGGGCTGCTCGACCTGCCCTCCGGGTTCGCGTACCGCGTGCTGTCCCGGGCCGGCGACCCGCTGCGCTCCGGTGAGGGCACCGTGCCCGCCAACTGCGACGGCATGGCCGCCTTCGCGGCCGGCGCCGACGGCGGGGTCCGGCTCGTCCGCAACCACGAGAACCGGACCACGGCCGCCCTGCGCGTCCCGGCCGTCGAGGGCCTGACCTACGACCCGGCCGCCCTCGGCGGCTGCACCCTCCTCGGCCTCGATCCGGCCGGCGCCGTCACCATCGAGCGCGTCGCCCTCGCCGGTACCGCCGTCAACTGCGCGGGCGGCCGCACCCCCTGGAACACCTGGCTGAGCTGCGAGGAGACCGAGGACCGGGCGGGCACCTCCGGCTACACCCGGGACCACGGCTACGTGTTCGAGGTCGACCCCGCCGACCCGCACCGCTCCGGTGCCGTCCCGCTGACCGCCCTGGGCCGCTTCGCGCACGAGGCCGTCGCCGTGGATCCGTACCGCGGCACCGTCTACGAGACCGAGGACGCGTTCGTCGAGCCGTTCGGGCTCTTCTTCCGTTTCCTGCCGGAGCGGCCGCTCGGCGGCCCCGGCTCCCTGCGGGCCGGCGGGCAGCTCCAGGCGCTGCGCGTGTCGGGCGTGCCGGACCTGTCCGTGGTCACCGAGCCCGGCGCCGAGTTCCCGGCGGAGTGGGTCCCCGTACCCGACCCGTCGGCGGCCGGCACCCCGATCCGGTTCCAGGACTTCGGACCGGGCGGCATCACCCATGCCCAGAAGCTGGAGGGCTGCTACTGGGGCGACGGCGGCGTCCACTTCGTCTCCAGCTACGCCCGCAGCGCCGAGGGGGCCGCGGCCGACCACCACGGCCAGGTGTGGTTCCACGACCCGCGGCGGGGCACGGTACGGCTGGACGTGGTCTTCGGGCCGGCGGCCGACATCCAGCTACCGGGCGACTCCCCCGACAACATCTGCCTGGCCCCCGACGGCGGGCTGATGGTGTGCGAGGACGGCGGCGGCGCCCAGTACGTCTTCGGGGTCACTCCGGGCGGCGAGGTCTACCCGGTGGCCCGCAACGCCGACGACATCGGCCGGCCCGGAGCTCCGGAGTTCGGCGAGTTCGCCGGGGTGACCTTCTCCCCGGACGGCCGCACCCTGTACGTCAACGCCTACACCCCCGGCACGACCTTCGCCGTCACGGGCCCCTGGCACTGACCTGACCCCGGCCCGCCCCGGCCCGAGACCGGCCCGTCCCCGGCCCGAGGCCGGCCCGACGCCGCCTGTGGTGCCGGACGGGGGATTGGTCCGCCCACCTTCGCGCCGCGAACATCGGTCAATCGGATCGTCATATATTTTGCCTGCGTGACCCTTTCTGTGCGCAATGCGGTGGCCACGGCCGCCCTCGGTGCCGCGCTCTGCACCGCCCTCGCCGGATGCGGAGGCGGCGGCACCCCCGCCCCCTCCGGCCAGGGCGGGCAGGCCCGTCTGGGCACCCCCGCCGCCCCCGCGCCGGCGGCGTCCTCCCCCCACGCCCCCCAGACCGCCCCGGCCGCCGCCCCCGGCCCCGGGAAGGTCCCGATACTGCCGCCCGGCCCGAACGGCCTCACCCCGGTCTTCGCACGGGCGAAGCAGCAGACCGAGAAGACCGTCGCCCTGACCTTCGACGCCGACATGACCTCGGACCAGGGACCGCGCGCCGCCGGCGGGGAGCGCTTCGACAACCCTCAGCTGATCTCCACGCTGCGGTCCCTCAAGGTGCCGTCCACGATCTTCATGACGGGCCGCTGGGCCGAGGAGTACCCCGACCAGGTGAAGGCGATCGGCACCGACCCGAACTTCGAGATCGCCAACCACTCCTACAGCCACCACGCCTTCAAATCCCCCTGTTACGGGCTCCCCGCCCTCGACGCCGCGGCCGCCCGGGCCGATGTGGACCGGGCCTTCGCCGCGTTCCGCACGGCGGGCGCCGTCAACACCGTCCCCTACTTCCGCTTCCCCGGCGGCTGCTTCGACGACCAGGCGCTGCGGGCCCTGTCCACCGCCAAGGTCACGGCCGTCCAGTGGGACGTGGTCAGCGGGGACGCCTTCGCCAAGGACCCGAACGCGGTGGCCCAGCAGGTGCTCGCCGGCGTGAAGCCGGGCTCGGTCGTGGTCCTGCACTGCACGCGCAGCGCCGCCCCGGTCACCGAGGAGGCCATCCGCACGATCGTCCCGGAGCTCCGCAGCCGCGGCTACCGGTTCGTGAAGGTGTCCGAGCTCATCGGAACATAGGCGCGTCGGCGTCGGCGGCGGCGTCGGCGTCGGCGGCGTCGGCCGGTCGAGACCCCGTACGGGGCCCGCTCAGCCGCGCCGCCGCGCGACCAGGCAGGCCACCGCCCCCGCCCCGCAGGCCAGGACCAGCGCCGCCGCGGTGGCCGCCGCCAACCCGGCCGTCGCCACCGTGCCCGTACGGGACCCCACGACCAGCGTCGTCACCGCGCCGCGGGCCGGGGAGCCGGCCAGGCCCAGGGCCGCCAGGGAGCCGAGGCCGCCGGCCAGGACCGCGAATCCCGTCGGGCGCACCAGCGGCCGGCTGCCCAGCGCCCCGACCGCCGTGCCGGCCAGTGCGCAGGCCGGCACCGCCAGGGCCGCCGCGCCCGCGGCCGTCCCGGCCGGTACCCCGGCGCGCCCGCCCACCAGCAGCACCACCCCGGCGGCCACCGCCCCGGCGAGCAGCGACCCGCCCAGGGCGGTCAGCAGGGCCGCCGCGTGCACGCGTACCGGGCCTGCCGCGGCGGCGGCGCAATCGCGCGCGGCGGCGGGCTCGTTGGTGACGCAGACCCTCACCAGCCAGGCGGCGACGGGCACCAGCCCGGCCGCCGCCCAACCCAGCGAGTCGAGCACCGGCTCCCCGGGCCGGATCCCGGCGGCCAGGAAGGCGGCGTAGAGCAGCAACGGCCCGATCCACCGCTGCGAGCGCAGCAGCAGCACGCCTTGATACCGGATGAGCCCGGTCAGCACGGCGGGACCGGTCACAGGAGTTCCTCCACCCCTCGGATGTGCCAGGGCGGCGTCGCCGTCAGCAGGATGCGCAGCACGGCGTCGGACCGGGCCGCGGGCACCGTGACCAGCAGGCCGCCGTCGGACGCGAGCGAGGCGGTGTCCAGCCCGGGCGGCGGCACCGCGCCGGCCGCCCCGGCCGCCCGGATCCGCACCCGGGGCCCGAACTCCACCGCCGGGCCGCCCTCCCCCACCGGGACGGGAACGAGGCCGGTCCCCTCCACCCGGTGGCGGGCGTCGGGCGCACCCGCGAGCCGCGCCGGATCGTGGTCGACGAAGACCACGGCCCCGCCGGCGGCCGTCCGCTCGGCGACGGCCCGGTCCAGCTCGGCGCGGGCCGGCGCGTCGAGGCCGGTCCAGGCCTCGTCGAGGACGAGCAGGCCGGGCTCGGCTAGCAGGGCCTGGGCGACGGCGACCTTCTGGCTGCTGCCCTTGGACAGTTCGGCGAGCGGGGTGCGGGCCTGCCCGCCGGCCCCGAACCGCTCCAGCCAGTACGCGGCCCGGCGCGCGGCCTCGGCCCGCGGCAGCCCGTGCACCCGACCCAGGTGGGTGAGGTAGGCCGCCGCCGTGAGCGGCAGGGCCGCCGGGAAGCGTTCGGGCACGAAGGCAGTGCGGCGCGGGCGCCCCGTCACGCGCCCCTCGGTCGGGGCGTCGATCCCGGCGATGATCCGCATCAGCGTCGACTTGCCGCCGCCGTTGCGGCCCTCGATGCGCACCAGCGTGCCCGGCGCCAGCTCCAGGGAGACGCCGCGCAGCACCCAGGGCCGCCGGGGTCCGTGGCGGCGTCCGACGCCGGTCAGCTTCAGTGGGCGGCCGCCGTCGCCTCGGTGACCTCGCTGGGCCGGACGATGACGAAGCCGTCGCCGTTCAGCTTCAGCTGGACGGCTTCGCCGGAGCCGCCGCGCAGCATGGAGCCGACGGACTGGGAGCGGTGCAGGTGCGTCTCCAGCTGCGCGCTCCAGCCGACCACCGCGTCCGTGTCCACGTACACCGGGGACTGGGCGGTGACGGGTATGACGATCGGGGTGCCGTCGCAGACCACGGCGAGCTTGCCGGTGCCGGTGAAGATGCTGTTGAAGAGGCCGCCGCCGGTCATGCCGGCGCCCTTCACCATCTTGATCTCGTACGCGAGGGTGGAGTCGAAGCAGAGCACGTTGCGCCCGTTGACGCTCAGGGCGTCGCCCGGCTCGAAGTCGACGATGAAGCAGTTGCCGGCCCGGTGGGCGAACCAGGCCTCGCCCTGACCGCGCACGGCCATCAGCGGCAGGCCCTCGCCGGTGACGGCGCGCTTGAGCATGCCGCCGATGCCCTGGCCCTTGCGCTCGAACTGGAGGTTGCCGCGGAAAGCGACCATCGAGCCCTGCCGGGCGAACATCTCACCGTTGACGGCGTACTTCACCGACTTGGCGTTCTGCAGGGACATGCCGGGGGCGACGGCGGGCCGGACAAGGCTCTCGGACGAGAAAAGGTCGCTCTTCATGGACCTGATCCTCGCTCGGTCGGGGCCCCCGCGGCATCCTCCTGGAGGCGGAGCCTGGCATCCTTGGCAGGATGAGCAGCCAGGACACGCACCCCACTTCAGACGTACCCGCCGTGGGCGCCGACAGCCCGTTCCGGCAGGGGCGCATCGCCCGCGACGACGCGCCGCAGTTCGTGCTGCCCCTGGTCGTACGGATCGAGAAGGCCGAACCGCCCGCCCGTACGGACGCGTTGGAGACGGCCGCCCGTGCCGTCCTGGTCCTGCTGTCGGACGGGCGCGCGCACGGCGAGGGCGAGTGGGCGCAGGCGGTGCGCGACTGGCAGGACGCCCGGATCCGCAAGGTGGTCCGGCGGGCGCGCGGCGCGGAGTGGCGCAAGGCCGGCACCCTCCCCGGCATCACGGTGCACGGCGAAACGGCGGAGGTGCGGGTCTTCCCGCCGATCCCGCTGGACGGCTGGCCCAAGGAGCTGGCCAAGCTCCAGGTGTCGGGCACCGACCTGGACGACCCGGCCGCGGTCGCCCCGCCCACCCCCGAGACCCCGGTCCTCTGGCTCAACCCGGACCTGGAGATGTCCGCCGGCAAGGCGATGGCCCAGGCCGGCCACGCGGCCCAGCTCGCCTGGTGGGAGCTGACCACGGCGGAACGCACGGCCTGGCAGCAGTCGGGCTTCCGCCTCCAGGTCCGCACGGCGGACCGCGACACGTGGCCCACCCTGACCACGAGCGGCCTCCCCCTGGTCCGGGACGCGGGCTTCACGGAGATCGCCCCGAACTCGGCCACGGTCATCGCCGACCACCCCGCCCTCCCCTCCCGCCTCGCACCCCGCTGACCTGCACCGCAGGCCCAGGCAGCCGGCCCGGCCAGGCCCGCGGCGGTCGGTCGCCTCGTCCATTGCGCTCCCAGGCGACGACCACCCATCTCTGTCCGTTGTCACGGGCGGTCGGTACGCGGTCGAGGCATTCCTCGACGTCGAGGGCGACCCTGCGGGAGACCTGACGACCGGTGGTCGGTCCCGCCTGGCGGCACGATGCCACGACGTCGAGCGGCGTCGGTATCGGCGCCGGCTCCTCGGTCTGCCCGGCGAGCCGCCTGACCGTCGGGGGCACGGACTGCGTGCTTCAGCTCCGCTGGGCCCAGAGCAGCAGCGCCACCCCGACTCCCGACCGTCATCAAGGCCGGGTCGTGGCTGCGGTTGACCCGCATCGCGTGAACACACTGCCCCCTCTCGCCTTCGGGGCGGGAGGGGGCGCTTTCGCGCGTCTACGCCTCGGCGACCGGGAGCAGGCTGTCCACGGCGTCCAGGGCGAGACCCCACGGGTACGTTTCCGGTCGGCCCTGGCCTGGCTGGTTGGGCACGAACCCGCCCTCGCCATAGAGCACCCGCACGCCCATCTCGCGCAGTTCCTGCACGGACCGCTCGAACGCGCGGTGCTGCACGTAGGCCGCGTTCACGCACGGCATCACCGCCGTCCGGATGCCCTTGCCGATGCCCTCGGCGACGACACCGACCACGAACCGGTCCGTCAGTCCGAGCGCCCACGCGTTCACGGTGTTGAAGGTGGCCGGGGCCACGAGGATCGCGTCTGCCTTAGGCCACACGTCGGGCTCTCCCGGCCGCTTGTAGCGGCTGCGGACTGGGTGCCCGGTGAGCGCAGCGAGGCCGTTGAGGCCGTCCGCCAGCCACTCCGCGGCGGTCGGGGTGAGGCCGAGGCAGACGTCCCAGCCGCGGGCCTGCGCGTCCTCGATCACGCGGGCGATGTCGAACACGGGCGGGGCGGCCGAGCCGAACAGGTACAGGGTGCGCGTCATGGGAGTCGAGCCTATGCAATCGCCCCCGGTCCGGGCGGAGTCGGGGGCGATCGGCGATACCGTCCTTGATGACGAGTCTTGGACGGAGACCAGTATGCCTCTACCCGACGATGACCACATCGGTTCCCGGATCCGCACCCAGCGGCGCCTCGCGCGGCTGACGCAGGTTCAGTTAGCCAACAGGATCCCGTACAGCCTCAGCCTGCTCAGCCAGGTCGAGTGCGGGGCCCGACCTGCCACTCCCGGGTTCGTGGCGGCGGTGGCGCAGGCGCTGCGCGTGGACACGTCCGAGCTGACAGGACCACCCGCAGTGACATCCCAGCCTCCCGACCGCCTGCTCTCCCTGGTCGCGCCGATCCGAGAGGCTCTCGACCGGTACGACCTCGGCCCGAACCCCGACCTGACCGCCGTCCGGCCCCTGCCGGAGCTGGTGACCGCGGCGGAGACGCTCTGCCAGAGAGTGAGAGCCACCCGCCTGCGCGCCGTAGCCAAGGAGCTGCCCACGGTCGTCATAGAGCTGACGCACACCGTGTGGACCGCACCGTCCACGGAGTCGTGGCGGGCCCTCGCCTCGGCGTACCGGACCGCCCATGACGTTGCGCTGAAGCTGGACCATCCCGACCTCGCCCGCGTTGCCCTGGACCGGATGGGTTGGGCCGCCGGTCGGGCCTCGGATCCGTGCATGGAGGCAGTGCAGCGGTACAAGCGGGGCACCCTGTGGCGGTGCGCGACGAGCGCACAGCTCATCACCTCGGGGCAGGCTCTGCTGAACGGAGAGACCGGCCGGGAGGCCCTTGCCGTGACGGGTCAGCTGCATCTCGGCCTCGCCACGGTGGCAGCGAAGCACAGCGACGGGGCCGGTGTGGAGCGGCACCTTGATGCCGCGCGCGAGTTGGCGGAGCGGGTCGGTGGCGAGGCCGGCGAGGTGCACTGGCTGTCGTTCGGGCGCACGAACGTCCGCCTACACGAACTCGGCACCTCGATCGCCATGGGCGACTACGACACCGCCCTTGGCCAGGCCCGCGCGCTCAAGCTCCCCGCCTCGACCCTGACCTCGCGACGCGCCCGCTACCTCGTAGACCGCGCTCTCGTCGAGATGGAGGCCGGTTCCCCGAAAGCATCGCTGAGGTACCTGGCGGACGCCCGGAAGATCGCGCCGGAGCAGACCCGGCACCTGCCCGGCACGCGCGCCACGATCCGCGGCCTGGTCCACATGTCTCGCCGGGCGCCGGACAGCCTGGGTGGTATGGCCCGTTGGGTCGGTATGTAGCACGCGGAGCACTCACAAAACTGTGAGTGTTCCGCCCTTCCCACGGCGTCAAGCTGGGTCCATCACCCGCTGACGACGGTAGGGAGAGCACCGCTGTGGCCGACGAACCCGAGACCTGGTGTGACTGGCACGGCGGGCCGTCCGCGACCCCGGTCAAAACTGTGCTGGGGGCCAGCAACTCCGGCCCCGCGGTTCGCACGTCCGCGTGCGCGCCGTGCCGCGAGAGGCGTGGCCTGACGCCCGTCGAGGACGCCCGATGAGCACCGGCGAACCTCTGGGGTCCTCGGTGCCGCATGCCTGGCTCGGTCTCGGCGTACAGGATCTACTCAGCGGCAAGACCGGGATTTTGATGGACGTCTGCGTCGAGGAGAACCAGTTCGGCGGCCGCTACGACGCGGCCTACGTTCGCGGCGCCGACGCTCGCGAGTTCGTCATCCCCGCCGCGCAGATGCGGCTGGCGCCGTGATGACGCGGACCGTTGCCTGCGTCGACATGCCGATCCCGTCGTACGAGCAGCTCACCGCCGACCAGGTCGCCGGCCGGGCCTGCGTAGCCTGCGGCGGGCAGCTGGCCGACGACGCGGTGCTCGCCGGCTTCGCCACGGGCCGCGAGGGCCCGTACCCCATGACCGTCAACGCGTGGGCGTGCCCGCCGCCGGCGGTCGGCCAGTGACCGCTGCCCGGATCTGCGCGCGCTGCCAGCGGCCGATCATCGACACCCGCTTCGAGACGATCACCGTGCACTCGTCGAGCGGCGCCCGCCCGGACCAGCACGCCCACCGCCGCGGCGACCCGGCGTGCCGCCCGATCCGGGCGAGTGAACGGTGACCGAGCGGGCCCGCCAAGCTCTGTATGTGCTGATCGCCCTTGGCGTACTTGCCGCACTCGTCGTCGACGTAGCACGCTCCTGAGGCCCCCGTCCGGCCGCCTGCTTGGCGGTGGTCTGCGGCACCCACTGACTTCCCGGTCCCGTCCGGGATCGGGTTCATCCACCGATCGGAGTCCCATGTCCATCACGCCTTCCTTACCCGTCACCCCGTGGGGAAGCAGCCGCCTCGCCCCCTACCCCACCACCGTGCTCGTCCCGCATGCCTCGGTGACCATCGACCCCACCACCCAGCTCGGCGTCTTCCGTGACCGGTACGGGAAGGTGGTCGAGATGGGCAAGCACGGCACCAGCAGCGCCACAGGGACCACGACCTCGACCAGCCCCGACGGGGGGCCGGGAACCAGCGACCAGGGCAGCGACCAGGACAGCCAGCAGGACTGATGGCCGGCACCGAGAAGAGGCCCGTGCTGGTGGTCACTGAGGCGGACGACGTCACGGCCGACATGGTGATCACCGAACTCAACCGGCGAAGTGTGCCAGTGGTCAGGTTCAACCCCGCTGACATCGGCGACGGCCTGACGGTCTCGGCTCGGTACGGCAGCCGCCCGGCCCGCGCGGCCGGGCGGCTGCTCACCACGTCGAGAGCCGCGCGATTGGATGACGTCCGGGCCGTGTACTGGCGCCGGCCAACCTGGCCCGACTTCCCGCAGCTGAGCGCCGATGACGCGCGGTTCGCCGCAGCGCAGACGCGGTACGGGCTCGGTGGTGTGCTGCACGCCCTTGAAGGCCCGCTGTGGGTGAATCACCCCCTGCGGAACGCCGAAGCCGACTACAAGCCCCATCAGCTGGCCCGCGCCCAGCGCCTTGGCCTCACCGTTCCAGCTACCCTCATCACCAACGACCCCGACGAGGCAGGCGAGTTCGTCGCAGATCACCCCGCAGTGATTTACAAGACGCTGCGGTCAACGCCCTACCAGCGAGACGGCGTTCCCGTGGTGTCGTGGGCGGAGCAGGTCACCGCCGACGAGATCGACGACCGGATCCGAGCCGTCCCGCACCTCTTCCAGGTACGTGTCGACAAGGTGTGCGACGTCCGCGTCCTCATCGTGGGCCGCCAAGTCTTCGCTGTGCGCATCGAGTCCGGCCTCCTCGACTGGCGCCGGGACTACTCTGCCCTGACGTATTCGGCCTTCATCCTGCCAGCCTCGCTGGAAGCGGCCCTCCTCGCCTTCCTCGATGCCTTCGGCCTCGTGTCCGGCAGCTTCGACCTCGCCGTGGACTGCGCCGGAACGTACTGGCTCTTGGAACTTAACCCCAACGGACAGTGGGGCTGGCTGGAGGAGAGCACCGGGCTCCCGATGGCAGCCGCCTTTGCCGACCTGCTCACCCAAGGAGAAACCCGTTGATCGATACCACCCCCGAGCGGCAGGCCCTCGCCGACCGGCTTGAAGCGGCGGGCGCCGTCCGGACGCCCGCGTGGCGGAAGGCCGTCGAGGCCGTCCCCCGTGAACTGTTTCTGAACCCCGGCGTCTTCCTGCCCGCCCACGACGGCCTCTGGCGGCCGGTGACCGCCGTCGGCACGGACCCGGCGGAGTGGGTCAAGATCGCGTACTCCAACGAGTCCCTCGTCACGCAACTCGACAACCGACTCACCACCGACCAGGCTCCCGGCCCGGTACGGGGCATCCCCACATCCTCGTCCACGGCTCCACAACTGGTGCTGGAGATGATCGAGGAAATGGAGGTCGAGGAGGGGCACCAGGTGTTGGAGATTGGCACCGGGACCGGGTACTCCACGGCACTGATGTGTCACCGTCTGGGCGAGGACAACGTCACCACGATCGAGGTGGATGCAGGGGTTGCCGCCCGTGCCGACGCAGCGCTGGAACACGCCGGCTTCTCCACCTGGACCGTCACGGGGGACGGTCTTCTCGGCCTGCCCCGCCGCGCCCCGTACGACAGGGTGATCGCCACCTGCGGCGTCCGACGCATCCCCTACACGTGGGTACAGCAGACCCGCCCCGGCGGCGTCATCCTCGCCACCGTCGGGTCACTGCTCAGCGGGACCGGCCTCGCCAAGGTCACCGTGCGCGAGGATGGGACGGCTGAGGGGCGGTTCGTCGCCCACACCAACTTCATGCAGGCGCGGTCCCAGGCCGTCACACCGATTGCCGGAGACCTGTCCTCCCGCGTGGCGTACCCCAAGACCGAGCGACGGGCCGTCGTAACCCCGACCGCCCTGGACCAGCCCATGCAGGCTTTCTTGGCCCAGCTGGCGGCGCCGGCGGCTCAGGTCCTGCGGGCCCGGGCCGGCGATGGCTCGGCCCGCTTCTACGTCTTCGACCCGGACCGAGAGTCCTTCGCCGAGCTCGTGCACGACAACGGGGGGTGGCTCCTGCGTCAGGGCGGTCCGGTCTCCCTGTGGGACGACGTCGAGCGGGCGCTCCTCGAATGGGACGGCATCGGCCGCCCCGGCATCACCGAGATCCAGCTCCGCGTGACCGAACGCTCCCACACGTACTGGATCGACGGCTCCCCGCACCTTCACTGGGAGCACCCGCTCTGCTGACATGTTCAGTCCACCACTGGAGCTGTGGCGCAGCCCGACCCGCAACGAGAGGTGAGGACATGCGCGCTGATGAGGTAGCCGAGCTGCACGCCATAATGCGGCAGCACGGCATCCCCGGCACCCTGACGCCGGTGACCCCCGGAGATCCGGCGGGGACGTGGCGGGTGCTGGACGCCGGCCGGGACGTCACGGCCGCGACCCTCGCCGCTGCGGCGGCCGCCCGCGCCCGACGGCCCGCACGCGGGTTCGTCGTCGCGAGGTAGCCGCCCGCAGTTCGCCCCAGCCGGAGTGCTCCCCCGGCCGGGGCTTTTCGCGTACCGGGTGCGAGAGGGGGACGGCGTCCGCGATCAGGATCACCTGTCCGCCCTGCGCACGCAGGAGTGCATCCCGTACAGGCCCCGGCCGGCTTCCTGCGCGCCCTCGACCTACCCGCGGAGCGGGTGGCTGCCTCCGCTGAGTGGGGCGTTGCCAAGCCCGACCCGCGGTTCTGGTCCTCGAAGGGTGTCTGTTCGAACGCGCCTTCGTCGGCTGCGGCGCGCAGGCGGGTCAGAGCCAGCGCCCGCCGCCTGCTCTCCAGCACTCGGCCGGCGTGGAACCTCAAATGTTGCTCTGAACGTCCCCTGTCCGGGATTGGGGCTGGTCCGGCGGGGTCATGACACCGGCACACGGGCCCGTACGCGGACCGCTGAGAGGGGGCAAGGGGACATGAAGCCCATGGAACGGCTGGGGGTGGGCATCGGCTGGCGGCCGGAGATCGCCGAGGCGATCGAGCGGCTGCCCGGCCTGGACTGGGTCGAGGTGGTGGCCGAGAACGTCTGCCCCGGCCATCTGCCCGACCCATTGCAGCGGCTGCTGGACCGCGGGGTGCGGGTCGTGCCGCACGGGGTCTCGCTGGGCCTGGGCGGTGCCGACCGGCCCGACGCCCAGAAGCTGGCCGCGCTCGCCGAGCGGGCGGTGGCCCTGCGGGCGCCGCTGGTCACCGAGCACATCGCGTTCGTACGGACCTCCTCGCCGGCGCTGGAGGCGGGCCACCTGCTCCCGGTGCAGCGGACCCGGGACGCCCTCGACGTGCTGTGCGAGAACGTCCGGATCGCGCAGGACGCCCTGCCGGTGCCGCTCGCGCTGGAGAACATCGCCGCGCTGATCAGCTGGCCGGACGAGGAGCTCACGGAGGCGCAGTTCCTGACGGAGCTCGTCGAGCGGACCGGTGTCCGGCTGCTGATCGACGTCGCCAACCTGCACACCAACCGCATCAACCGCGGCGAGGACCCGGCCGCGGTGCTGGACGGGATACCGCTGGAGGCGCTGGCGTACGTGCACGTCGCCGGGGGCGTCGAGCGGGACGGGGTGTGGCACGACACGCACGCGCACCCGGTGCCGCCCGCCGTGCTGGACGTCCTGGCGGAGCTGGGCCGCCGGACGGCCCCGGCCGGGGTGCTGCTGGAGCGCGACGACGACTTCCCGGCGGAGGAGGAGCTGGCCGGCGAGCTGGCCGCCATTCGTGCGGCCGTCGGGACCACCGCGCAGCCGTCCGCGGCCGCCACGGGTGTCGGCGCGCCCACGGGGGCGGACCCCGACGCCGCGCGGATGCGGGTCGGGCTGGAGCAGGCCGCGCTGCTGTCCGCGCTCGTCGCCGGCACGCCCGTGCCCGAGGGCTTCGACCGGCAGCGCGTACGGGTGCAGGCGCGCGCCCTGGCCGCGAAGCGGGCCGACGTCGTCGCGAAGGTCGCCCCCGAGCTGCCCGGGATCCTGGGCGGGCGGGCCGCGTTCCGCGAGGCCTTCCTCGCGTACGCCCGCTCCCGCCCCATGACCGGCGGCTACCGCCGGGACGCCCTCGACTTCGTCGAGGACCTGCTGATCCGGGACCTGCCCGCCGACCCCGCCGCCCGGCACCGGCTCACCGCCTGGTGGCAGGACCGGGCCGGGGCGAGGCCACCGCGGCGCATCGTGCGCTGGGCCCGCACCCTGCTGGGGAGGGCCGCGTGAACGTCCTCGCCCTTGACGTCTGGATCGCCGTCCTCGTTTCTTCGCTGCTGCTCGTGACCGGGCTGCGGCGCGCCCGGCCCCGTACGGCGGACCCGGCGCCGCGGCTGCACGACCTGTCCGAGGCCGCGTTCCTCACGGGTGGGCCCGGCGGGGTCGTGGACACGGCGCTCGTCCTGCTCCTCTCCGACGGCCGGATGGCCGCCGGCGGGCCCGGCATCGTCCAGGTCCGCCCCGGCGCCCGGGCCGCCGACCCGGCCGAGCGCGCCGTGCTCCAGGCGTACGCGCAGGCCCCGTCCGGCTGGCTGTACCAGGTGCGGTACGCGGCCATGATCGACCCCGCGGTCCAGGAGATCGGGGACGGCCTGGCGCACCGCGGACTGCTGGCCCCGCCCGGCTGGGGGCGCACCTGGCGGCGCTGGGGCAAGGTCCAGGCGATCGTGTGCGGGGTCCTGCTGTTCCTGTCCGTGCCGATGCTCCTCTTCGCGGTCTCGGTGGGCTCCGCCTCCGCGGCACCGGCCTTCCTCGGCCTGTACCCGGCCCTGATCGTCGGCATCATCGTGGGCGCCGTCTGCGCGTCACGGGCCAAGCGGCGGATCACTCCCGCCGGGCAGCAGGCCCTGCGCACGATACGGGCCCTGTACGCCGCCGAAGCCGGCCCGCAGGTGCGCACCGCCCTGTTCGGGCTGCGCGGCCTGCAAGACCCGTACCTGCGGTCCCTGCTGGTCCCGGCGGCCCGGGACACCCGGCTGGCCGCGGCCCAGCACCGGTCCCGTGACGCCGGCTCCGGCGCTTCCGGCAGCCCCCGACGCTCCGGTTCGGACGACGGCTGCGGGTCCTCCGCCCCGGACGCGGTGCCGATCGTCTGGTGCGCGAGCAGCGACACCGGCGGGTCCGGATCCGGCTCGGGCTGCGGCAGCAGCGGGTCGAGTTGCTCCAGCGGGTCGAGCTGCTCCGGCAGTTCCAGCGGATCCAGCTGCTCCAGTTCCAGCAGTTCCAGCAGTTCCAGTTGCAGCAGCTCGTCCGGGTCCAGTTGCAGCAGTAGCAGCAGCTCCTGACGCTCCCTCGATCGGGCGACGGCCGGGCGACACCCGGCGGGGGTCCTGTACAACCACCCGCCCGGCACATCTCATCGGATCATCCGAGGAGATGAAGGGCGGCCCGCCATGAGGACCTTGCTCGACCGCCGCCACGCCGCCGCCGCGGCCCTGCTCTGCCTCACGCTGGGCAGCCCGCCACCGGCCCACGCCGTCCCCGCCGCCCCGCCCGCCGGCCCGCCCGCCGACGCCCCCGCCGACGCCCCCGC
>NZ_JBHXTC010000026.1:0-19417 GCF_042677605.1 Streptomyces sp. NPDC127106
GTCGAGGAGCAGGACGTCCTTGACCTCACCCTTGAGGACACCGGCCTGGAGGGTGGCGCCGATGGCGACGACCTCGTCCGGGTTCACGCCCTTGTTGGCCTCCTTGCCACCGGTCAGCTCCTTGACGAGCTCGGCGACGGCCGGCATGCGGGTGGATCCGCCGACGAGGACCACGTGGTCGATGTCGGAGAGCGCGATGCCCGCGTCCTTGATCACGTTGTGGAACGGCACCTTGCAGCGGTCCAGCAGGTCCGAGGTCAGCTGCTGGAACTGGGCGCGGGTGAGCTTCTCGTCCAGGTGCAGCGGGCCCTCGGCGGAGGCCGTGATGTAGGGCAGGTTGATCGTGGTCTCCGTGGAGGAGGACAGCTCGATCTTCGCCTTCTCGGCGGCCTCGCGCAGACGCTGGAGCGCCATCTTGTCCTTGGACAGGTCGACGCCGTGGCCGCCCACGAACTGCTTCACCAGGTAGTCGACGACGCGCTGGTCCCAGTCGTCACCGCCGAGGTGGTTGTCACCGTTGGTGGCCTTGACCTCGACGACGCCGTCGCCGATCTCCAGGAGCGACACGTCGAAGGTGCCGCCACCGAGGTCGAAGACGAGGATGGTCTGGTCGTCCTTGTCCAGGCCGTAGGCCAGGGCGGCGGCGGTCGGCTCGTTGACGATGCGCAGGACGTTCAGGCCCGCGATCTCGCCGGCCTCCTTGGTGGCCTGGCGCTCGGAGTCGTTGAAGTACGCCGGGACGGTGATGACCGCGTCGGTGACCTTCTCGCCCAGGTAGGCCTCGGCGTCGCGCTTCAGCTTCTGCAGGATGAAGGCGCTCATCTGCTGCGGGTTGAAGTCCTTGCCGTCCAGGTTGATCTTCCAGTCGGTGCCCATGTGGCGCTTCACCGAGCGGATGGTGCGGTCGACGTTGGTGACCGCCTGGCGCTTGGCGACCTCGCCGACGAGGACCTCGCCGTTCTTGGCGAAGGCGACGACGGACGGCGTGGTCCTGGCGCCCTCGGCGTTGGTGATGACGGTGGGCTCGCCGCCTTCGAGAACGCTGACGACGGAGTTAGTGGTGCCCAGGTCGATGCCGACCGCACGTGCCATTTCAATTCCTCCAGCTGACTTGAGTGGAACAGGCTCAAGAGTGCCCGACGCCTCGCCCCGCGTCAACAGAGGTGAGTGGAGTCGACTCAACTTTTATCCCGGTCTTACGCTCATTCGGGTGCCGTACCTCCGGCCGATGCGCACGCGGCCCCCGGGCAGGACGGGGCCGAGTGGGCGATGCTCGCCGCCTGCGCTGCGCGGCGTCCGGGAACCTCCACGGGGGGCAGGGCACGGTGCCTGCATGCCGCTGCCGCCGCTCGCGCTCCCCCCGGTCCGGCGCCCCGCACGCAGGCCCTCCCCGCTCCGCCTCCCGCGGCTCCCCGCCTACCCGGCGAAGCGGGCGGTCGACCTCCTCGGGGCGTCCGTGCTCCTGTGCGCCTTCCTGGTGCCGCTGCTCATCGCCGCCGCCCTGCTGTACGCGGCCCGGGGCGGCGGCCGGGTCCTCGCCCGCGGGCCGGCGGCCGGGCTGGGCGGCCGCCCGTTCCGCACCTGGCGACTGCGCACGGACGGGGCCGGCCCGATCGGCCGGGCGGTGCGCCGCTGCACCCTCGACGGGATGCCGCAACTGCTGAACGTGCTGCGGGGGCAGATGTCGCTGGTCGGGCCGCGCCCCGAAGCGCGTACCGACCGGCCGGACCGGCTGCTGGTTCGCCCCGGAATGACCGGTCTGTGGCAGGTGAGCGCACGCTCTGACCTCCCCTGGGAGGAGATGGCGCTGCTGGACCGGCACTATGTGGAGAGCCATTGGCTGGGGATGGATCTCGCAATCCTGGCGCAGACCCCTCGGGCGGCCCGTAAACACAGGCATGCCTGAGCGACACAGATCACCGCACGCTCACCTACATTGCGGCGCGGAGAATGGGTAACCTCAAGCCTTGACTCAATAAGTTACCGCTTAGTAAGTCCCGCCCGAGGAGCCCTCCCATGCAACTCGCCGCGATCATCGTGTCGCTGGTCCTGACCGTGGTCGGCGTCGCGCTGCTCGCCCGAGCCGTGGCGCAGATCTACCGGTTCGTGAAGCTCGGACAGCCCGTACCGGCCGGCAGCCGCACGGACGACCCGAAGGCCCGAACGATCACCCTGGTCCGGGAGTTCCTCGGGCACAGCCGGATGAACCGCTGGGGCATCGTCGGCTTCGCGCACTGGTTCGTCGCGATCGGCTTCCTGACGCTGCCCCCGACGCTGGCGCAGGCGTACGGCCAGCTCTTCCGGGCCGACTGGACGCTGCCGGTCCTCGGCGGCTTCCTGCCGTTCGAGCTGTACATCGAGTTCATCGGCCTGATGACCGTCCTCGGCATCGTCGTGCTGATGGCGATCCGCCTGATGTCGCTGCCGTCGCGGGCCGGCCGCAAGTCGCGTTTCGCGGGCTCCAAGGCCTGGCAGGCGTACTTCGTCGAGTACGTCATCCTCACCATCGGCCTGGCGATCCTGGCCCTGCGCGGCCTCGAGGGCGCGATCCACCACGTCGACTCGTACGAGCCGGCGTACTTCATTTCGTACCCGCTGGTGCTGGCCTTCAAGGGCCTGTCGCTGCCGGCCCTGCAGAACGCCATCTACTTCACCGCGATGATCAAGATCGGCACCTCGCTGATCTGGATGATCACCGTTTCGCTGAACACCAACATGGGTGTCGCCTGGCACCGCTTCCTCGGCTTCCCGAACATCTGGTTCAAGCGCAACGCGGACGGCGACAGCGCCCTGGGCGCGCTCCAGCCGATGACCTCGGGCGGCAAGGAGATCGACTTCGAGGACCCGGGCGAGGACGACGTCTTCGGTGTCTCCCAGGTCGAGCAGTTCTCCTGGAAGGGCATCCTCGACTTCTCCACCTGCACCGAGTGCGGCCGCTGCCAGTCGCAGTGCCCCGCCTGGAACACGGGCAAGCCGCTCTCCCCGAAGCTCCTGATCATGTCGCTGCGCGACCATGCGCACGCCAAGGCCCCGTACCTGCTGGCCGGCGGCGGCAAGACCATGGAGGGCGAGGAGAAGGCGTCCGCGGAGCAGCTGGCCGGTGTTCCGGCGGCCGCTCTGGCGGAGGCGGAGCGCCCGCTGATCGGCACGGTCGAGGAGAACGGCGTCATCGACCCGGACGTGCTGTGGTCCTGCACGACCTGCGGTGCGTGCGTGGAGCAGTGCCCGGTCGACATCGAGCACATCGACCACATCGTCGACATGCGCCGCTACCAGGTGATGATCGAGAGCGCGTTCCCCTCGGAGGCGGGCACGATGCTCAAGAACCTGGAGAAGAAGGGCAACCCCTGGGGTCTGGCCAAGAAGCAGCGCGTGGAGTGGACCAAGGAGGTCGACTTCGAGGTCCCGATCGTCGGCAAGGACGTCGAGGACCTCACCGAGGTCGACTACCTGTACTGGGTCGGCTGCGCCGGCGCCCTGGAGGACCGGGCCAAGAAGACCACCAAGGCCTTCGCCGAGCTGCTGCACATGGCGGGCGTCAAGTTCGCGATCATGGGCGGCGAGGAGAAGTGCACCGGTGACTCGCCGCGTCGCCTGGGCAACGAGCCGCTGTTCCAGCAGCTGGGCCAGGAGAACGTCGCGATGCTGAACATGGCGTTCGGCGAGGACGACGAGGACGAGTCGACGAAGAAGCCGAAGTCGGCGAAGAAGATCGTCTCGACCTGCCCGCACTGCTTCAACACCATCGCGAACGAGTACCCGCAGCTCGGCGGCGAGTACGAGGTCATCCACCACACCCAGCTGCTCCAGCACCTCATCGACGAGGGCAAGCTGGTTCCGGTGACCCCGGTGGACGGCCTGATCACGTACCACGACCCCTGCTACCTGGGCCGCCACAACAAGGTCTACACGCCGCCGCGCGAGATCATGTCCGCCGTCCCGGGCCTGCGCCAGCAGGAGATGCACCGCCACAAGGAGCGGGGCTTCTGCTGCGGCGCCGGTGGCGCGCGCATGTGGATGGAAGAGCGGATCGGCAAGCGCATCAACAACGAGCGCGTCGACGAGGCCCTGTCCCTCAACCCGGACATCGTCTCCACCGCCTGCCCGTTCTGCCTGGTGATGCTGACCGACTCGGTGAACGGCAAGAAGAACGAGGGCCAGGCCAAGGAGTCCGTCCAGGTCGTGGACGTGGCCCAGCTGCTCCTGGAGTCGGTGAAGGCCCCGGCGCCGACGGAGGCCGAACTGGCCGCCGAGGCCGCCGCCGCTGCGGCGGAGGCCGAGGCCGAGGCGAAGGCCGCCGCGGCTGCCGCGGAAGCGAAGGCCAAGGCGGAAGCCGAGGCGAAGGCGAAGGCGGAGGCAGAAGCCAAGGCGAAGGCGGAAGCGGACGCCGCGGCGAAGGCCGAGGTCGAAGCGGAGGCTGCCGCGGCCAAGGCCGAGGCGGACGCGGAAGCCGCTGCGGCCAAGGCGAAGGCGGACGCGACGGAGGCCGAGGCGGAGGCGAAGACCGAAGCCGCGGAAGCCGAAGCCGACGCGACGGAGGCCAAGGCGGAAGCCACGCAGGCCGAGGCGGGGGCGAAGACCGAAGCCGCGGAAGCCAAGGCCGACGCGACGGAGGCCAAGGCCGAGGCGGTCGTGGAGCCCGAGCCCGAGCCCAAGGCCGAGCCCAAGGCCGAGCCCGAGGCGGAGCCCAAGGCGGAGGCCGAGGCCGAATCGGTCGAGGACGGGGACAAGGCCGACAGCGCCAAGTAGCCCCACAGCGGACGCGACCCACGCTCCGCAGGAGAACGAGCCGCAGTGGCCGGCCCCCGCTCAGGGGGCCGGCCACTGCGGCATTCAGGGCAGCGAACCAGCGGCTCCCACGCCGGATGTCCGGCCGTCGGGCCCGTACGACCTCAACGGACCTCACGCCGGCGGAACTTGCCGCCGCCTCGACACCCCCCACCGAGCCGGGGATCAACTGTGCGCGGGGGCTACGGCAGCTGGAAAGGGGTTTCGCGATGAAAGCACAGGTCAGAGTGGCCTGCCGCGGCGGACACGAGGCAGCGGACGCGCTGTGCCCACCGCTCGAACGCCATATGGGGAACCTCACACCATGTCGGCCGAGCGTGGCGACCGAGCGCCCGCAGGGGTGGGGACGCCCCCGGGGGTTCCCCTAGTGGATGTCACAGCTCAGCCGCAAAGCGTGGCGATTCCGGCGGCCCGGTCACCCTTGCCCGCCGGACCAGGTACGTTCGATCACGTGGCTGGATTCAGGATCGGACGCGGCCGGGACGACAACCGCGCGCCTCAACAACCCCCGCGGCAGCAGCCGTACGGTCAGCAGCAACCGCAGCAGGCGCCGTACGGTGGGCAGCCCTACCCTCCCCAGCAGCAGTGGCCGCAGCAGGCCACCACCGCCGGAGGCCATGGCGAGCCGGAGTACTTCGACCCGTACGGGCACCCGCAGCCGCCGCACCCGGCGCAGCCGCAGCAGCCCCCGTACGGCAACGGAGGCCACGGCGGCTCGTACGCGAACGACAATCCCGGGCACACCCAGGTCTTCGCCTACGGGGAGGACCCGTACGGCCCGCCCGGGACCTACCAGGCGGGCGACGCCGGTGGCAGCGGCGGCGGCGCGATGGCGCCGGCCGGTCCGCGGCTGCCGTGGAAGGACCTGCTCAAGGGCATCGTGCTGCGGCCCGGGCCGACGTTCCTCCAGATGCGCGACTACCCGGTCTGGGGTCCCGCGCTGATCGTGACGTTCCTGTACGGGCTGCTCGCGGTCTTCGGCTTCGACGAGGCCCGCAAGGACGTCAT
The DNA here is from genome assembly GCF_042677605.1 of Streptomyces sp. NPDC127106. Classification (NCBI taxonomy): domain Bacteria; kingdom Bacillati; phylum Actinomycetota; class Actinomycetes; order Kitasatosporales; family Streptomycetaceae; genus Streptomyces; species Streptomyces sp. NPDC127106. The sequence goes on from NZ_JBHXTC010000026.1 coordinate 5,797, forward strand.
CAAGGCCACCCTCGCCAACGCGGTCCCGATCGTCCTCAGCGCCGGTGTGGCCTTCGTCATCTGCGGCCTGATCCTCGGTGCCGTCACGCACACCCTGGCCCGCCAGCTGGGCGGAGAGGGCTCCTGGCAGCCGACCATCGGCCTGTCCATGCTGGTGATGTCGCTCACGGACGCACCGCGCCTGGTCTTCGCCATGTTCCTCGGCGGCGACAACATGTTCGTCCAGGTGCTGGGCTGGGCCACGTGGGTGGCGGCGGGCGCGCTGTTCACCTCGCTGGTCAGCAAGTCGCACGACCTGCCCTGGCCGAAGGCGCTGGGCGCGTCGGCGATCCAGCTGATCGCACTCCTGTCGCTGATCAAGCTGGGCACCCTGTAGCCGATCCGACTTCCCGCCCGGCCGACGACACACGGAGGGGTCCGGCGCGCACACCGCGCGCCGGGCCCCTCCGCGCTTCCCGGGGCTCGTTCGCCGGGCTCCGACGAAGGGGACGCCCGCGGGCGGCCTGCCGGCGGAGGCGGACATGCCGCCGCCGCGCGCCCGGCGGTGTACTGGCGGCCCGCGGCGGCGGGTGTGGGCGGCGGGACGGGCCCGCGACGGTCAGGCGTCGAGGATCTGGCCCTCGCGCTTGACGACGGGCGGCTCGACCGACCACGGGAACTCGATCCAGTCGTCGGTGCGCTTCCACACGTACTCGCACTTCACGAGGGAGTGCGACTTCTCGTAGATGACCGCGGAGCGGACGTCGGCGACGGTCCCGACGCAGAAGTCGTGGACGAGCTTCAGCGTCTTGCCGGTGTCGGCGACGTCGTCGGCGATCAGGACCTTCTTGTCGGAGAAGTCGATCGCGTCCGGGACCGGCGCCAGCATGACCGGCATCTCCAGCGTGGTGCCCACGCCGGTGTAGAACTCCACGTTCACGAGGTGGATGTTCTTGCAGTCGAGCGCGTACGCCAGCCCGCCGGCGACGAAGACGCCGCCGCGGGCGATGCTCAGGATGATGTCGGGCTCGTAGCCGTCCTCGGCGATGGTGGTCGCCAGCTCTCGGACGGCGCGGCCGAAGCCCTCGTAGTTCAGGGATTCGCGTACGTTGCTCATGCCTCGTGCCTCACCTGGGTACGGTGGAAGTTCTGGAAGGAGCGCGACGCCGTCGGGCCGCGCTGGCCCTGGTACCGCGACCCGTACCGCTCGCTCCCGTACGGGAACTCGGCGGGCGAGCTGAGCCGGAACATGCACAGCTGCCCGATCTTCATGCCGGGCCACAGCTTGATCGGGAGGGTGGCGAGGTTCGACAGCTCGAGGGTGACGTGGCCGGAGAAACCGGGGTCGATGAACCCGGCGGTGGAGTGCGTCACCAGGCCGAGGCGGCCCAGGCTGGACTTCCCCTCCAGCCTGGAGGCGATGTCGTCGGGCAGCGAGATGACCTCGTACGTCGATGCGAGCACGAACTCGCCGGGATGCAGGATGAACGCCTCGTCGCCCTCCGGCTCGACCATCCGGGTCAGGTCCGGCTGCTCGATCGCGGGGTCGATGTGGGCGTAGCGGTGGTTCTCGAACACCCGGAAGTAGCGGTCGAGACGCACGTCGATGCTGGAGGGCTGCACCATCGACTCGTCGAACGGGTCGATGCGCACCCGTCCGCTGTCGATCTCGGCCCGGATGTCTTTGTCAGAGAGAAGCACGTCCCGAGGATACGCAGAGCGCGCGAGCCACCCCCAATCGAGAGCTGGCGCCCGCGCGCCCGGCCGCCTACCGCTTGCCGGCATCCCCCACGGGGACGGCGTGCCTCAGGCGCGCGCACCGCGGGCACCGCAGCAGCCGGCCCGGGCCGATCCGGCCGGCACCGAGGTGCTGCAGCGGAAACGAAGCGGTACTGAACACATGCCCTTCGGCACAACGGACGACGGTGTTCTCCATCGAGGCCCTTTCCCCAACCTGCCGTACTGCGACGAATCGCCACATTAAGGGATGTTCGGAACCTGCTCCAGCCGCCACTCCCGCGGCCCGCCGCACCGGTACGTTACGCCCCAACTCCCGCACAGACGACCGTCGATGCAGCGCACAAACAACGACGACCCCGCGGACGATTCACCGGGGGTCGATCATGGGGTAGAGTGTGCAACGGTACCGCTCCAGTCACCTGGAGCGACCTGCGGATGTAGTTTAATGGTAGAACATGAGCTTCCCAAGCTTATAGCGCGGGTTCGATTCCCGTCATCCGCTCCACGACAAAGCCCCAGGTCAACGACCTGGGGCTTGTTTGTTGTCTAGTCCCGGTCCGCCTGGTCGACGAGTTCTCCTTCGACCAGGCCGGGACTGCCGGGCAGCGCTTCGGGTGGGCGGTCCAGCCCGCGGTTCCCGAGGAGCGGTCGCCCTGCCGCTCACCGTCATCGGCATGGCCGCTCCGGCGCAGGCCGACAACGACAGCAACTTCGGCAGCGGCGTCAACGCCGGGCGATCTGAGCGAGGGTGGCGCGGATTGCCTCGGGCCGGGCGGACGGCTGGGGCGCGGTGCTCATGCGGTTTCGGTTCTCTCCTCCCAGTCGGAAGGGCCAGATCGACGGGTTAGGAGAGCTTCGCGGCCAAGACCTCGACGGGCAGGATTTCGGGATCCTCGGCGAGCAGCTTGGGGACGTTCTCCATGAGTGCCGCCGCGATCTTGCCCTGGAGGTGTGCTTGGCGGTTCTCCTCGGTGGCGAAAGTGTCGAAGATGCCGAAGGTGGCGGGGCCGAGGCGTAGTGCGAACCAGAGGGTCGTGCCGGCCTCTTCCCTGGCCAGGGCGAGGGCGCCGGTGAGCAGTTCCTCGACCTCGCGGACGTACTCCGGCTTGGCCTCGATGCGGGCGAGCAGTCCGATGCGGGTGGTCTCGGGGACAAGGATGTCGGTCATGGAGTGTGCTCCTCGGTGCGTGGTGGGTGCGGCGCGACCCGGTGGGGTGTTGGCGCCGCCGTGCGATGTGATCACCGTATGAGCGGCCGAGGGGCTCCAGTCAGTGGCGCATCCGCCGGATGTTTTACCGTTTCCGACATGAGGATTTCGGTACTGGTCATGGACGGCCTCTTCGACTCCGGGCTGGCCACGGTCTTCGACGTCCTGCAGATGGCCAATGAACTGCGGGAGGAACTGCCCCACCCCCCACCGCACTGGGAGCTGACCCGCGTCAGCGGGCGGGGTGCCGTCCATACGGCCTCCGGGCACGTGGTCGAAGCCCGGGCCGCCGGGGACGGACCGCGGCCCGACCTCCTCATCGTGCCCGGGGCCGGCCCCAAACAGCCCGCACCCCTGCTGGACTGGGTGGCCGCCCCGGAACGCGAACCCGAACGCGAGGCGCTCCGGCTAGCCCGGGCCGAGGGCGTCCCCCTGGCCGCGGCCTGTACGAGTACATTCCTCCTCGCCGAGGCAGGGGTACTGGACGGGCTCACCGCCACCACCAGCTGGTGGCTGGCCCCGGCCTTCCGGCAGACGTACCCCCAAGTCGCCCTTGACGAGAGCCACATGCTGGTCCACGCCCCGGGAGTGACCACGGCCGGAGCCGCCATGGCACACCTCGATCTCGCCCTCGCCCTGGTACGGCAGGCCAGCCCGGCCCTCGCCGACCTCACGGCCCGCTACCTCGTGGTCGACCACCGCCCCACCCAAGCCGGTTACTCCATTCCCAGCCACCTCGCCCGAACCGATCCCACCGTCAGCGCCTTCGAGAGCTGGGTCCGCGCGCACCTCGACCAGCCCCTGCGAATGTCCGAAGCGGCACGAGCGGTCGGCGCGAGCGAACGGACCCTCCAGCGCGCCGTGGACAAGGTCCTGGGCGTCTCACCCCTGCGGTTCGCCCAGACCATCCGGCTCGAACAGGCCACCCACCTGCTGCGCACCACGGACCTCCCCACCGAGACCGTGGCCCGCCGCGTCGGCTACGAGAACGCCTCCACCCTCACCACCATGCTGCGCAAGCGCCTGGGCACCACCCCCGGCCACCTCCGCAACGGAACCGCACCCGCCGGCTCCCAGCGGGCAGCTCAGAAGGAGTCCGGCTCGGCGGCCGGATGAAGGACCTGTCGGCTTTCCGCAGCCTCATTGCCCGACACCCACAGCGAGGCCGTGCCACAACGTGCCAGCAGAGGCGGTGAACAGCGGTCAGCAGAGGCCTTCCAGCGACTTCGGGCGCGAGGCCACGAGATCACGTTCCCGCAGGTCACAGCGGTGCAGCCCCTCAAGTGCTGCGTGATTCCCAAACTTATGGCGCGGGTTCGATTCCCGTCATCCGCTCCACACAAAGCCCCAGGTCAACGACCTGGGGCTTGCTTGTTGCCTAGACCCCTCAGGCCGCGTGCCATTCGCGCGCCATAACTACCCTCACAACGCGTCAGATCGGGCGCCGGCCCGTCGCCCGAGGTCGAGCGCTTCAGTGGGCAGATCTTCCCCGAGGGGTCAGCGGCAGACTGGGCGAGGGTACGTCTTCACCGCCCCTCAGGGCAGGGGGCCGACCCTCCGCCCGCGGTCGAGAATTACCAAGCACGCGATAAACTATCAAGCTCATGCGAAAATCAAAAGGGGCGTTGTCGTTTATCGCGGCAGGTTGATACCGTCGAAGCCATGGCCGCCACCGCACCCCCGACTCCGACCACGCCCGCCGAACTCCTCGAAGCCCTCAAGGCCGCCCACGCCAAGGCCAAGGCAGCCGCCAAGGCAGCCGAGGAAGCCGCCGAGGAAGAGAACCGCCTGGCCCGCCTGACCCTGGCCACCGACGTCTACGGCATCCGTACCCAGGTCGCAAAGGCCCTGGAGATCACCCCCCAAGCCGTACACCAGCGCTACGGCGGCCGCACCACACGCACCGCCGCCTGACCCGCTTCTCCCCCTACCGGGCGCGCCGCACCGCTCACTCAGCGCAGCACCGGACAAGGAGTCCACGCCATGACCACAGCCCCGAGCACACCCGACGGGCCGATCTTCCCCATGCCCGACAAGACCCCCGCCTCCCTGCGCATCGCTGTCGCCCAGCTCGCCCCGGATGCCGTCGCCACGTTCGATGACCACTGGCAAGCCGCCATGACACAGGCCCGAACCGAGTACAGCCTCATGCCCGGCCGCGCCTTCGTCGAGCACTGGTGGTCATGGGTCGCCGTTGCCCGGAACCCCGAACTCCTTGCCCGCTTCCGCGAGTGCGAACGCATCGTGGCCGAGTCGCCCGACCGTGCCGAACGCCGAGCCGCTGCCGGCGAACTCGCGCGCATCCTCGCCGAGGCGGAGGCCGCGGCCACGTGAGTGACTGGACCTGGGAGTACGAACCCGGCGCGGAATGGGTTGTCGGCGACATGCCGAAGGAGCACCGCGACCAGGTAGAAGCCCTCGCCCAACGCGTCGCCGACGCCGTAGGCGTCCGCCGCATCGGGCAGCCCTTCGACATCACCGAAAGCGCATCCGGGGTCAAGACCTTCGCGGAGGGACCGGTGATGATCTGGTACCAGGAGGACTACCGCGACGACGTGGTGTTGGTCCTCAAGGTGTCCCACGCCCTTGCCTGACCCCGCACAGCACTGCGCCTCTCCGCCGCGCTCGCCCGCTCACACCGCACCACACCGACGCCTCAGCGAGCCACACCGCCAAGGGCGCTTCCTGGGCCCCGCCCCCGGTGCCTTTACGGCCTGGCACAACACGCCGGCCGCAGCATCCACCGCGCACCCATGTGGCAGCCCGAGCGCGCGGCCCAGTGGACGGACGAGGCCCTCGGCGCACTCGGCCTCGACCGGGTCCGCCGCCCCGCACCCCTACCACTGGCCAAGGACGCACTGCGATCCATCCGGACCCCGCTCTACCTCATCAGGGGCAAGCACAGCCTGCTCCTCACCCGAAGCGACAGCTGGAACGGGTACCGCGCCTCGTCCCCGGGGCCCGCGCCGAGATCATCGCGGCGACGGGCCACGGGCCGCAGATCGACCACCCCCACGTGTCAACGCCCGGATGCTGAGCTTCATGGAGGAGGTCGACTCCCTCGCCCCGGCCGCGGTCGACGCGTAGGACCTGCGGCTGGGGACACTGCCGCCAGCGTGGCGACCGCAAACCCCGGACTCCTTGACGGAACCCCCAACGCGTCAAGAACCTGTCTCAGCACCAGTGGACGACGCCGGCAGCCACCTGCTCCCCGCCGTGCCCCATCCGTGCCCTTCGGACCGGTGAACAGCGGTCGATACGGGTCCCTCGCGCACCCCGGGAATGAGCCATCGGGTCACCTGTTTGCGCAGGTCAGGAACTACCTCGACACCCAACGTGCCATAGATTCCCAAGCTTATAGCGCGGGTTCGATTCCCGTCATCCGCTCTTGAACGAAGGCCCAGGTCGGCGACCTGGGCCTTTTTCGTTGTCCGGGTTGGCTCGCGCCGCCGGAGCGGGCGCTCCCGACGAACGGCCACAGGGTCCGGAGCGGCTCCGCCTGAGACCGAACTCGCCTCCGCCGTGAGGCCGATGACAGCCGCACGGCCTTCCTGCCGCAGAGCCCGCGGAGATGCCGCCTGCCGTCCCCGCCGAGCCGCCCCCTTGCCCCAGGGAGGCGCCTCCGCCACCGCGTCCTGCCCTCCGGCACCGTGCCCCGTCAGACACGGCCGAAACGCCGCATTATGAATGTGCGGATATCTGGGTTCGCGGGCAGAGATTTTAACCAGCACCCCAGGGAGAGTTTTTACCGGCGACACACGGGAGCAAAAAACTGAACCCGCACGGACTGCACCGGCGTGCTACTGTCGATTCAGTTGCAGTTTTGGTACCCGAAATTTCAGGCGCCCCGGCGGCCTCACGCCACACGGAAGCGTTTTGCATTCCGGTCATTTTCCGGGCGGGGAATCATCGCGGCGACACGGCGTCCGCAAAGTGCGGATTCCGCTGCACTGCCCCAAGGAGATATGACATGGCTGCTGGCACCGTGAAGTGGTTCAACGCGGAAAAGGGTTTCGGCTTCATCGAGCAGGAGAGTGGCGGGCCTGACGTGTTCGCCCACTACTCGAACATCGCCGCCCAGGGCTTCCGCGAGCTTCAGGAGGGACAGAAGGTCTCCTTCGACATCGCGCAGGGCCAGAAGGGCCCGACGGCCGAGAACATCGTTCCCGCCTGACTCTGACGCGTCATACGCAGCTGGGGCCCGCATCCTTCGGGGTGCGGGCCTCAGCTGCATTTACTTCCCGGGGCTTCCGCGCACACTCGAATCACCGCAGCCCGTTTTCAGCGCTCCCCCGTCAATGATTCTGCACCCAGGCCCGAACCGCCCGGCTCTCGTATTCCATTCAGCTGGTTCCCGCAATTCCGACACCTCTCAGCTGTTGTCGGAGTTTCTCGGTACGTGCCGTATCACGAAAGGTTCTGAATGAACCCCACACGCACGAACGGCCGTCCCTCCCGCACCCGCCGCACGGGCGGCCACGCTCCCGCCGAAGCGGGTCGGGGCGGTCGTTCTGGTTCCTTCGGCGCGAACCGAACGGGAGGTACGAGGCGGTCGGGCGAAAGCGGCAACCACCCGGCCCCGGTACGGGGGGAGTTCGCCCTGCCCAAGACGATCACCCCGGCGCTGCCTCCTGTCGAGAACTTCGCCGACCTCCCCCTGGACGAGCGCCTCCTGGCCACGCTCAGCACGCAGGGTGTGTCCGTCCCGTTCCCCATCCAGGGTGCGACGCTGCCGAACTCCCTGGCGGGCCGCGACGTGCTGGGCCGAGGCAGGACAGGTTCCGGCAAGACGCTCGCCTTCGGCCTGGCCCTCCTCGCCCGTACGGCCGGGCAGCACGCCAAGCCCCGTCAGCCGCTGGCCCTTGTCCTGGTCCCGACCCGGGAGCTCGCCCAGCAGGTCACGGACGCCCTCACCCCGTACGCGTGTGCCGTGAAGCTGCGCCTGGCCACCGTCGTCGGCGGAATGCCGATAGGCCGGCAGGCGAACGCGCTGCGAAGCGGCGTCGAAGTCGTCGTGGCCACTCCCGGGCGCCTCAAGGACCTCATCGACCGCGGCCACTGTCGACTGGACGAGGTTGCCGTCACCGTCCTGGACGAGGCCGACCAGATGGCCGACATGGGCTTCATGCCCCAGGTGACCGCACTGCTGAACCAGGTCCGGCCCGAGGGCCAGCGGATGCTGTTCTCCGCGACCCTGGACCGCAACGTCGACCGCCTGGTCCGCGGCTACCTGACCGACCCCGTAGTCCACTCCGTCGACCCCTCCCAGGGCGCGGTCACGACGATGAAGCACCACGTCCTGCACGTGCACGGCGCCGACAAGCAGAGGCTGACCACCGAGATCGCGGCGCGGGACGGCCGGGTGATCATGTTCTTGGACACCAAGCACGCCGTGGACCGCCTCACCGAGGACCTGCTGGGTCACGGCGTCCGGGCAGCGGCACTGCACGGTGGGAAGTCACAGCCGCAGCGCGCCCGTACCCTGGCCTGGTTCAAGAACGGGCACGTCACCGTCCTGGTCGCCACGAACGTCGCGGCCCGCGGAATCCACGTCGACCAGCTCGACCTCGTCGTCAACGTGGACCCGCCCACCGACCACAAGGACTACCTGCACCGCGGCGGCCGTACCGCGCGAGCCGGCGCGTCAGGCAGCGTCGTCACCCTGGTCACCGCCAACCAGCGCCGCGCCATGGCACGCCTCATGACGGCCGCCGGCATCGTGCCCGAGACCACCCAGGTCCGCTCCGGCGAGGGCGCGCTCGCCCGGATCACGGGCGCGCGCACCCCCTCCGGCATTCCCGTGAAGATCACCGCGCCGCCCACCGAGCAGCGCGAGCGCGGCACTGCTTCTCGCGGCCGACGCAGTCCCGTCCCGGCGTCCCGGCGCGCCGCCGCACGGCGGCGTTCCGTCGGCACGGCTGCCTGAGCGTCGCATGACAGGGAAGCCGACCCGTCCCCTCAGGAGGCACGTTGTGACGCCAGTCCAGATGCAGTCCCGTCCGACACACTTCCCCCAGACGCACCCCACGGTGGCCGACACCATGGACTCGGCCACACCGCAGGTCTGCGACGACATGACCGTGGAAGTGGCCTTGGCCGTCATGGCCGGGGCCCGCACCGGCCACCTGCGCGTCTGCGACAACGACGATCAGTGCACCGGCCTGGTGACCGGGGCCCAGCTCACCACCGTCCGGGACAGCGCTGCCTACACGGACCGGCTCCGGCTGCGCGACCTCTCCGGTCGCGGGCCGTCCGCCTCCTCCACCGCTCCCAAAACCAGAGCCGGTCTTACCTCTTCTCCTCTCTCCCTGTGAGGCATCGTGCGCTGTGTCATCGCCCGTTTCCCCTTCGACCTCACCAAGAGCGGTGTCCTGGAGTCCATGAAGGGCGCCAAACCCGAGGAGATCACCGGCGAGTCCGTGATCATCGGTCGCCGCGCCTATCCCGTCAAGCAGGTCGGCCAGGTCATCACGGGCCAGGACCGCCGCGACTTCACAGCCCGTGAAGTCGTCCGCGCCATGACCAGACTCGGCTTCACCTGCCCCAGCCTCCCGCAGAGCAGCGCGCCCGCCCACAGCCTCGATCCCGTGCAGCACGCCTCTGCGGCACTCGGCGCTCCGAGTGCCTGACCGTGATCCACGGGTGTCTCCTGCAGTGAGACGGGGTCAGTGATCGGAGTAGCTGACGTCGCCCACGGTCCAGGCGCTGATGTCCGCGATCGAGACGCGGTACATCCCGCCTGTCTCCGGGATCCCCACCGTGCCCTGGAGGATCCGCGCCAGGTGGAAGTGCAGGTGCGTGGGCGGCGCGCCCTTCGCCGCCGCGGTCGCGAAGACGGCGGAGAACTCGGCCAGCCGGTCGGAGTCCGCCAAGACCTCCGAGACCCGCTGCCGCCACACCGCTTCGGGTGCCAGCCGACCTGTGATGACAGCGCCCCCGGTCACGACGGTCAGGGACATCTGGTTGCTCTGCCCGGACTCCACCAGCCTGGCGACGTCAACGAGCAGCTCGTCAATCTTCGACATGAAACCCGATCCTACGGGGGCACCTCACCCCGTCCACAAGTCGTCCTGCCGGGTGGGAAAGACAACCGGGGGCGCGCAGGTGCAGGGGCGGCTGCGCCTTCGCGACCACTTCGCACTCCCCGCCAGGAGCCAACTACCCCATCACCCGGGACACGAAAATCTATGTTGACTGCAGTAGATATCGAGATGTGGTTGGGGTATGTTTTCTTTCGTAACCAGCAGAGACAGCAGGGCTGGCAGAGACGAACTGCCGGCAAGCAGCACAGGTACGCACAGTGAGCAGGACGGTGCGGCGGTGGAGTTTCGAAGCCAGGGCTTTCGCAGGACGGTGACGAAACTGGCGGCCGGACCGGGCGGCCCGCAGTGATCAGGGGCCTCCGAGAGCGGGACCGCGGGCATGGCAGATGCGGCACCCGTGAGAGCAGTAGGGCGGTACCCCTGGTGAAGGTGTCGGGCTGCGGACGCGCGCACCAGGGCGTGGCAGCAGCGGCGCTCCCTCAGGTCGCTGAGCAGTAAGCATCACCAGCAGTACGCAGTATCTGCAGGGCAAGAAGTTGATCAGCGAGGAAAGAACGGAGGAACACGACGCCATGAGGATCGCCCGGACGGAAGTCTCGAGTCCGGGTACCGCAGGACTTCGATAGCGAGGTGGTCTTCGGTCAAGCAGCTGCGATCCCCGCGCCGACGGCGACTACCAGGCCGGGTGTGCGGACACAGAAGGCCGGCGCTTCATCAGGGCCGGCAAGTGGTGTAGTAGTTCCTTCAGGGCCCTGGTGCCAGTACTGGCACCAGGGCCCCTCTATGCGTTTCACAGAGAGGTGCAAATGACAGCAGACGACTCGTACGACCGTCTCGACGACGACGACTACCCCGCCTACACCATGGGTCGAGCCGCCGAGATGATCGGCACCACCCAGGGCTTCCTCCGCGCCATCGGCGAAGCCCGCCTGATCACTCCGCTGCGTTCGGAGGGCGGCCACCGCCGCTACTCCCGCTACCAGCTCCGCATCGCCGCCCGGGCGCGCGAACTCGTCGACCAGGGCACCCCGATCGAGGCCGCCTGCCGCATCATCATCCTCGAGGACCAGCTCGAGGAGGCCCAGCGCATCAATGCCGAGTACCGCCGCGCCGCCGAATCCGGCACGCCCCCAGAGCAGGCTTGAGGCGAGTACGCCACTGCCGGCATCGGTCGGCGGGCCCGTCGCAGCGGTCGGCCGCAGCAGGCAGATCGAGAAGTCCGTGCCACAACGTGCCAGTGGCAGCGGTGAACAACGGACATCAGAGGCGAGGAAGCGAATCCCCGGAATCACACCTGGCCCGCCTGTTTTCGCAGGTCAGAAGCCATATGGAGGCTCTGGTACCGAGTGATTCCCAAGCTTATAGCGCGGGTTCGATTCCCGTCATCCGCTCTTGAACGAAGGCCCAGGTCAGAGACCTGGGCCTTCGTCGTTGTCCAGACCAATTGCAGTGCCGCGGTACCACCTCCGCACCCTCGTGTCCTTGAGCGTGACGTCGGCCCGCATCGAGAGCGTGTGCCCGGTGTGACGAAGCTCGTGGAAGCGGGATGCCTTCGGCACGCCCACCGCCGCTCGCGCCTTCTGCCACGTCCGTCCGAGCGTCGGACGGCAGCCGACCTCGACTGACGCTGCCGGCGTCGGGTCCGCCTGCCGCAAAGCTCGCACCGGCCGGTTGAACTGCCCGGTCGCGTTCCCGCCGAACCCGCTTGTAACGTCCGGCCGTTTGGCGGCACTGACAGGTATGACCAATGACGATCTGCGTGCGCTGTTCCTCAACCGCACGCTGAAGAAGAGGCCGGTCTCGGCCCCTCGTATCTCGTTCCGTGCTCCGGCGGTCCCACCATCGGCTTGAACCAGTCGGTCGGAGTGGGACGCCGGCTGCCGCTTCGACTTCGAGAACCCCGAACACCACTGACATCAGCTACGAAAGGCTGAGAATCATGACTGTTGAGATGGTCGAGACCATTCCCACCTGCGCCTACCCGGGCTGCACCCACGCGCCCGAGCCGAAGGCGCCCGGCGCGGAGGGACCGGCCTCCCGCTACTGCGACCACCCCGACCACAACGCGCTCGGCGCATTCAGGAAGTTCCGCGCCAAGCGGCAGCAGCGCAAGGAGGACAAGCGCGCGGCGGCCGAGGCCAAGCGGGCGGCGAATGAGGAGGCGAAGGGAGCCGCTCACGCGGCACCGGTCGCCGGGCAGTCGTGGCCCAGTTCCTCCGTACCCGGGGTCGAGGTCGTGTCCCCGGAGCACGGGCACGCCCCCGCCGCCGACGCGTCCGAGCCCGCCCCGGCACCGGCACCGGCACCGGCACCGGCGCCGGCGCCGGCGGAAGCCGTGCACGGTGAGACCGGCTCGATGGAGGAGGCCATGGAGGCGATGGCGGCCGCGGCCTCCCTGGCGATGGCCGACTGTGGTGACGGAGCCCAGTCCCGCGACACCGTCGTGGCGCTCATCAAGCAGCTCTCCGCCGATCTCCCGGCCTACATCGAGGAGTTGGCGATCATCACCGACTCCGCGGCGGCCGAGGCGCGCATCGAGACGGTCACTCGCGCGTCCGCGCAGCGCATCCTCGCCGCCGAGGAGCGCGCCACGCTCGCCGAGGAGGCGGCCGACATGGCCGTGGCCGCGCTCGACGCCGCGATCGAGAAGTTCGCCCAGGAGACCACCACGATCCGCGAGGAGGCCGCGGGCAAGGTCGCCGACGCCGAGTTCGTCCGGGCCGAGCTGGAGCGCTACCGCGAGCGCGTCGGCATGCTCGAAGTCCGGCTCGACGCCGTCCGCGACGAGGCCGACGAGCTGCGCCGCGCCCGCGTGGCCGCTCCCGCAGTCACGAGCTCCCCGACCACCCCTGCTGAGCACGCGCACGCCGAGAACTGCTGAACGTCGTAGACGGACCGGAGCGGCGGACGTTCATCTGTAACGTTCGCCGCTCTTTCCGTCTCTGAATACCCAGTGCCCAGGGCGCCGAGGCAGTTGCCGCTGCCACCTCCGCGCCCCCGAACACCCGAGAAGAAACGGAAACCCTCATGTGCCGTAGCAAGCGCCGCAACGCCCTCTGGATCACCACCGCCGCCCTCGTCGTCGTGGCAGCGGTCGGGCTGTACCTCTTCCAGCCCTGGAAGCTGGTCACCACGGACCGCGTGGACGAGGCGCCTCCGGCGGCCGCCGGCCGACAGGCGGGTACGGCCAAGCAGGTGGCGAACGGGGCGTTCATCTCGCACGAGCACGAGACCAGCGGCTCGGTCGAGATCCAGCAGCTCGCCGACGGGAAGGCGAATCTGCGCCTGACGAACCTGCGCACCTCCGACGGTCCGGCCCTGCACGTGTGGCTCAGCGACCAGCCCGTCAAGAAGGACGGTGGCAGCAATCTCGACGACGGCAAGCACATCGACCTCGGCGACCTCAAGGGCAACGAGGGCAACCAGAACTACGCCATCCCCGCCGGCACCGACCTGAACAAGTTCTCCACGGTGACCATCTGGTGCGAGCGCTTCAGCGTCTCCTTCGGCGCGGCCGAGCTGAAGCGCGCCTGACGGAGTCGGACAGCACGGAAAAGCCGCTGGGGCGGGGGGGGTGCTTGGGCCCCCCCCGCGGGGTGTGAGGAGGTGCGCGGGAGCCCGCGCCACGGAAAACAAAAAAAACTCCAGAACA
>NZ_JBHXTC010000026.1:19427-56750 GCF_042677605.1 Streptomyces sp. NPDC127106
CTTGCGCGTGGCGTCGTGAGCGTAGCTGCGCGCCTAGGCAAGCCCCCTATAATAGCGCTGTGGCGTCGCTCGATACCCCCCCACCCAGACCGCCCCTTTCCGGATCCTCGCGGACCAGCAGCTCCTACGACACCTACGACACCTACGACACCAGGATCGGGATGAGCAGCGCCACGCACGCCGTCAGGCTCCACAGCGCGGGGGCCGCGCTCAGCGTCTGCTCGTGACGCGCGGCCGCCCGTGCCGCCACCGCCTCGCTGCGGGACTGGTGCCACGGGCTGACCCGCTCCTCCAACCGCTGGTACACCAGGCCGAGTACGGCGCCGTAGGCGAGGTGGCCGACGAGCGAGGGGAAGGACTCGGCCAGCGCGGCCGCGCCCCACCGGGGTGACTCGCCGAGCAGTACGGGGAGCAGCGTCAGATTGCCCAGGATCCACCAGAGGAAGCCGTACGACACCCCCCAGCCGATTCCCGAGGCCGGGTCGAAGCTGCGTCGGCGGAAGAAGACCGCGTACGTGACGCCTACGACCTGCGAGATCAGCAGATGGATGGCGAGGCCCACGGCCTGGGACTTCGAGCCGACCAGGGTGGCGACCGTCGGCAGGAAGCCCACGGCGACCATGACCCCGGTGAAGATCGCGCCTCCGGCCAGGCCGGCGACGACGCCGTGCCAGACCGAGATCACCCGCCCACCGGCCAGGCGTCCTTCCAGTGCGTGGCGTACGTCGTCGGAGAACACCGCCCGCGACAGGCCGCCCAGCCAGCCGGTGAGCAGGGCCGTACCGGAGCCCAGCAGCAGGTAGCCGGGCAGGGACATCACCGCGGTACGCACCGCGTCCGGCGTCCACTCCAGGCCCCGGCCGGCCAGCAGGGGCGCGACCGTCACGGACGCGAGCACCCACCACACGAAGCCGAAAGATGCGCCGCGCACCAGGGCGGGGCCACTGCCCTCGCCCGGGTCGCCGAAACCCACCGCGTACGAGGCGCCGAGCACCACCCCGACGATCAGCCCGTTCCAGCCGAGCCCCAGCACCGGGGCGACGACCAGCCCGGCGACCGACCCGCGCACCAGGATTCCGGGCCCGATCCGGCGCTCCCCGCGTGCCATCAGGGCGAGGACGGCGGCCGTGACCGCTCCGTACGCCAGGTGGCCGAGCAGGCTGGGGATCAGCGCCTGGGCCGTCGCCACGTCCCAGGCCACCGGCCTGCCGAGGAGGAGCGGCAGCAGCGTCAGCGGCCCGAGGAACCACCACAGCACGCCGTACGCGAGCCCCCAGAACAGCAGCTCGCGCTGGCGTGCCACGAGGAGCCCGAAGACGCCCCCGACGATCGCGGCGATCAGCAGGTGGACGGCGAAGCCCACGACGGACGAGTCGGTTCTGACGATGGCCGCGACGGTGGGCAGGAATCCGATCTGCACCATCACCGCGCCGAAGACCAGTCCTCCCGCGAGGCCGGCCAGGGCTCCGGACCCAGCGTTACGCATGACGGTCCTCCTTCTTCGAAACGGTCGGGGCGGCAGAGGTGGTCGAGAGGGAGATGTCCCTGGGGAAGACGAGGTCGAGGGTCCAGTCGGCGAGGACCCGCAGCCGCTTCTCCACACCGGGCAGCTTGCTCAGATAGACCCCTCGCCACAGCACCCAGGCGAGGAACCCGGAGACCCGGCGCCCGCCGATCTCGCCGGCCGCCGTACGGTGCCCCAGCGAGACCAGCACACCGAGCCCGCCGAAGCGGAACGGGACGGGACGGCGACCACCGATGACCGCGGCGATGTTCCGCGCCACCGCCTTGCCCTCGCGGATCGCGTGCTGCGCGGTCGGGGGGTAGAAGCCGCCCGCGGGGTCGGGGATCCGCGCGCAGTCGCCCAGCGCCCACAGCCCTGGCGTGCCGGGAACCTGCAGGGTGGGTTCCACCGCGACCGGCCCCCCGGTCCCCTGCGCGACCTGCCGCACCAGCGGGTTCGGCCGGTTGCCCGCCGTCCAGGCCAGGGTCCGGGTCGGGATGGTCTCGCCGGTGTTCAGCGTGATGTCCTCGGCGGTGGCCCGGCTCACCCGCGCTCCGAGACGGAACTCGATGCCCCGCCCGCCGAGCTTGCGCTGCGCGTAGAGGCCGAGATCGGGCGACAGCTCCGGCAGCAGCCGCTCCCCCGCGTGCACGATCATGAACCTGGGCCGCAGCCCGTGCAGGCGCGGGTAGAGGTGGAGCACGTCATGGACGAGGTCGAAGAGCTCGGCCACCAGCTCCGTACCGGCGAATCCACCGCCCGCCACCACGAACGTCAGCAGCCGGGCCTGCTCGGCAGGGTCCGGCTCCAGATCGGCCCGCTCCAACGCGCCCAGGACCTGGCCGCGCAGCGCCGTCGCATCCTCCACGGACTTCATCGGGAAGGCGTGCTCGCCCACTCCCGGCAGGTCGAAGAAGTGCGGCACCCCGCCGACCGCGAGAACCAGGTGGTCGTACGGGACGCGGAGCATCCCCTCCTTGCCGGCGGAGACGTACGCGCTGCGCGCCTGCGTGTCGATGGAGGCCACCCGCCCGTGCAGGAAGGAGGCGTGGTCGAGCCCGACACGCACGGGGGCGCTGACATGCCTGGCCTCCACCGTGCTGGAGGCGACGCCGACGAGGAGCGGGGTGAAGAGCAGGAAGTTCGAGTCGCTGATCAGCGTCACATGGGCGTCGAGCCCACGGCCGATCCGCCGGTCCAGTTCGCGCGCGGCCCCGACCCCGCCGAAGCCACCACCGACGATCACGACATGGGGTTTGACCCGCTGGGGTGCCGGGCGCGGCGGGAGCCACATCGACAGGGCGTGGAACACGAGCCCGGTGATCGCGCCGAACAGGGCAGCCCCGACCAGCTCGGGGAGGCGCGCCGCGGCCACCGCGATCGACCAGGACGGCGTGTCCCCCTCAAGGACGGGGGCGAGGGTGAGGGTCCAGGTCACCCAGTCGAGCAGGCCGATGAACAGACCGACGGAGAAGGCCGAGCCGTTGCTCTGGCGGTGCTCGCCGAAGAGGAGGCCGAGCACGGCTCCCAGCACCACCGTGTGCCCGGCCCACTGGATCCACGGCGGGCCCGTCGCGAGCGCAACGGCAACGCCAGCGGGCAGTCCGGCGACGACGCCGAACAAGAGTCTTCTGAGCAGAGTCATGCACGTTCAGTGCGGGCGCGCCGCACGAGCGTTACACGTCCCGCTGCCAGTCCCGGAAGGCGGAGAGGAGGTGCTGCCTGGCGTCCGACGAGATGCCGTCCGGGGTCAGTTCGCCCGTGGTGGCGATCGTCTGCCGGAACTGGTCGAGGTAGTTCTCGCACCCGGAGCACTCCGCCAGGTGCTCGATGAAGCGCTGCTCGTCCCCCTCGGACAAAGCGCCGTCGAGGAACTCGGTCACCAGCTCCACGAAGTCGTTGCAGTTCACGCGCGCCCCCTCCCGCTCGCGACGTCATGGGCACCGGTCAAGTACGACTCCAGCTTACGGCGCAGCAGGGCCCTGCCCCGGTGGAGGAGGACACGCTGGTTCCCCGGCGAGATCTCCAGGAGCGAGCACACCTCGTCGGATCCGTACCCTGCGACGTCGCGCAGGGTGATCACGGTGCGGAGGCGCGGCGGGAGCTCGTCGATCGCCGCCGCGATCACCTCGCGGACCTCGCCCCGCAGCACGTGGTCCTCGGGGATGTGCCAGGGACGGGGTTCCTGCCCGGCGACCCAGTGCCCGGCGTACTGCTCCCCTGGGGCGCGGAAGCGCTCGGCGTCGACCGTCGGCCCTTCCTCCTCCGGGAGCAGGCTGGCGAAGGGGACGGTCCTGCTCTCCTTCGTCCCGCGCGCCTTGGCGGTGTTGACGAGGATCCGGTACACCCAGGTCTTCAAGGACGCGCGGCCCTCGAAGCCGTTGATGCCCCTGATGACCGCCAGCCAGGTGTCCTGGACGGCCTCCTCGGCGGAGTCCTTGGTCGACACGAACGACATGGCGAGCCGGAGCATGCCGCCCGACCAGGAGTCCAGGACCAAGGCGAACGTCTCCTCGTCACCGGCGCGGAGGCGCTGCACCAGGACCTCGTCCGGGGGCAGTTCGCGTAGGCCCGCCATTCTTCTCTCCTTGCCGGACGTCAACTGGAAGCGTCAGCCTAGGGCAGCAGGACAAGTGCGGGCATCCGCGGGGTGCGTTCGTTCATCTCTCAGTAAGAACCGTCACGACCGGCGGCCACTGAAGTCAGTCCCGCGGCAAGCTGCGGAACGCCCCGAGGAGCTGATCACGTGTCGAAGAGGGCAGATTCGGGCCGGACTGCGCGCCCACGGCCGCCACGGTCTGCCGGAACTGGTCGAGGTACGTCTCGCAGCCCTCACACCGCGCCAGGTGCACGAGACAACGCAGCTCGGCCGGCTCGCCCATGGCGCCGTCGAGGAACTCGGTCACCAGCTCCACAAACTCGGCACAGTTCATGACACCTGCCTGTTCTCGTGCGGCGAACGGACGGTCGACCCCTCACCCGCTCATCCCGGTGAGGAGTCAACACCTATCACGCTCCTGTCGCGGCGCCGAACCACCGGGGCCGGGCGTCCGCGCGTCGGGCAGCTCCGCTTGGGCGACCCCGGGAGATGTCGCACGGGTTCGGCGTGCCCCATCCGTGCCCTTCGGAGCGGTGAACAGCGGTCGACAGGGGCACCGGCGGACCCTCACACGAGGGTCGACAGGCGGACGTATCCGCAGGTCAGAGGCCACACCGCCCCCACTGGCGGGTTGCGCTTCTCCCGGGCAAGCCTGACCACCGTCTCCACCACCTCATGCGGCAACTCGTCATACAGCCCGCACAGGTACGAATCCGGGTCGGCCACCCGCACTCCGCGCTCAGCCAAGTCGCCGGCAGGGAAGTCGGCGAGATTCCACGTGATCAGCGCTTCCGCCCCTGCAGCCACCGCTGCCGCCGCGTGGTGCCGATCATCAGGGTCATCGCCCGACATTTCGTCGACCAGGTGCCCATAGGCCGCCGCCGGGATCTCACAGTCAGCGAAGAAGCGTCGAACGGCCTGGGCAACCGCGGCAGCCGACTCCGCCGAACGCCTTCCCTCCCGGACGATGACCCGCTCCCACTCCGCGAGCAGCCGCTCGGACCACACGATGTCGTGGACTGAGTCCTCGGTGAGGGCCAACATCACATCCATCACCGAAAACGGAAACAAGACCTTCGTGTCCACAAAGACCCGCGCCGCCACGCTCCCCCTCTTCTCCTACTTCACTGCTGCCGGTGACGCCCACATCAATCGGGGAGGTCGGTGTCGGCCAAGACTTCGGCGATCCGGCGCCGCCCCTCCCTGCGATGCTCACGCCGTTGCTGGAATGCCAGCACGTCCGCAAGGCGGACCACGCGGTGGCTGCTGTCTCCGATGGCACCATCCGGAGGCCGGGCCGCAACGTGCCACAACGTGCCAGTAGGGGCGGTAGACGACTGGACCCCGTTCGGCATCCGAAGCTGGATCCGCTCACCGAGCGAAGGCCATCAGCCGGATTCGAGTCGGCCCGAGCACCCCAAGCGTCGCCATGTGAAATGCATCACCCATCTGGAGATCGCGCATGCTACGACCGCCACGTCCGAGCGGTCGATCGAATAGCCCGCCAAAGAGAGTGGGGGGCGGCCGAGGCCTCGACTCCCCCGGTCGCAAGGGGATGGACGGCGCGAACGCGGGTGGACATCAGAGCAGGTGATGGCGTTTCAGCCACCTTCTCGGCACATAAAAGTTTACAACAGCGCGTTGTAAAGTTTGGACCTGACCACTCACTATGGTGTACTAATTTGCAATTTCACCCCAGCATGCCGCGTCTGCAAATCGAGGTGCTGCTCCCGGTTTCCTGCGGGCTTGATCTCACTCGGCAGCAGTTCATGATGGTGTCTCAACTCCTGCACCCCGCGGCCGAGTCAGCCTAGGAACTACGCGGCCGACGGGGGCAGGCCGGAACCCTGGAGATTCCATGTCGATTCTGACGCCGTGCACTCAGGAGTCAAATCCCAGTCGGGTCAACGGATTGGTCACGGTGATCCTCATCGTGCTGGTCCTGTGGCCGGCCGCCGCCGATGCTGTCGGCGCCTACACGAACGCCTTGGCGCTGGCCGTGGTCTTGGCCGGCTGTGGTACAGCAGCGGCGTACCGCGACCACAGCAACCGTGCTTGACCGGCAACGGTTCGGCGAGGCCCTGCAGCGGCCGGTGTGACCGTCTCTGACCGATCCGGCGAGAGCTACGGATCAGAAGGAGTGAGAGGTTTCCTCTGACACCCGTTCTTCCTGGTCGGCCCCCCTGACGGCGCCAAGTTGGTGATTCCCGAGCTATAGCGCGGGTTCGATTCCCGTCATCTGCTCCACGGCAAAGCCCCAGGTCAGCGACCTGGGGCCTTTGTTTTTGTCTAGACCTCTCAGGGCCGCGTGCCATTTGTGTGCCATAAGCGCCGTACCGGGGCGTCGGATTGGGTGCCGAACAGTCACTCGCGGTCGATCCTGTGGACGGGGGCGGTCGCGCGGGTGCCCGACCCCGGTCCGCCGGCGCGAGCTGGCTGCGGACTGTGGCGTCAGTGCCACCGGCGAGCTTGCGCTGGTGCTCCGTGGTGGAGTGCTGGCAGATCAGCTGCGCACGCTCGGACGACTGCCGGGAGGGGAGAGCGTGATTCTCTCGGCTCGCCTGTCGCGGTAAGCCCTCGCCGGTCAGGCGTGCTCGTCCGATGGCTGCTGGGCCGGCTGGACCGACCAGCTCGGCGGCTCGTCGTTGCCCGACTCCTCGTCGCGCTCCGCGTCGGCGGCTGTCGCATGGATCTTGCTCGGCGCGTGGTGGACCGGCGCGTATACGGCGTACAGCTGCAGGGTCTCGTCCCCGATGTTGGTGACGTTGTGCCAGGTGCCGGCGGGCACGAAGATCGCCCAGCCGTCCTCGACCTCCCGGTCGAAGTCGAGGCGATCCTTCGTTCGGCCCATCTGGACGCGGCCCCGGCCTGCGTCGAGTCGTAGGAATTGGTCGGTCTCCGGGTGCGCCTCCAAGCCGATGTCCTCACCCACCGGGATCGACATGAGGGTCAACTGAAGGTACTTCCCAGACCAGGCGACCGCGCGATAGTCCGTGTTCTCGAGCGTCGCCTTCTCGAGGTCGAAGCTTTGGGGGTCCGGCCCGATGTCCTTGATGGTCATACTTCTCTCCCGGTCAACGAAGGCGGTACGCGGTTCACGGCCGCGGCCCGCTGCCACATTCCGCCGTGCGTCCCGTCGTCTGGTCGACCGGGTTCGTACGGTCGATGACGGTCGTGCCGGCCAGGCGCCGCCGCGCCACCTCCGTGATCGAGCGCCCGGCGGTGCACTCCCGCACGATCCGCGACCGCTCAGCCTGAGCCTGGGCCGTTGTTACGACGACGCACGCAGCCTTCCGGCGGACCACGGCGGAAGCTTCGGACCAGCACGACTCATGCCGACCTAACGCCAGACCTCGGACTCAGGTCACTCGTAGGGCTTGGTCCCATTCCGCAGCAGGCGACGCGCTCGGGGCGGGCCGCGCCGAGCGTGCCGACCGCACGTCGCCGACTGTACGGACGGTCGCCGCGACACGGCAGGGCAGCGTCCCCGGACAGGGATGTCCGCCCGATCTGCTCCAGCTGCTCGCGCGTCATACGGATCAGCCTCGGTTCGGCCGCGGAGGCCGCCACGGCCGGGCGCGCGGCCAGTTCGCGTACCGGAGCCTCCGAGGTGGAGGGCACGTACCAAGCCCGGCCCCAGGACCGCTCGCTGCCTGCCGCGGCGACGAGGGCGCGCGCCGCGTCGCCGGTGCAGGTCCAGCTGTGCGGGGCGTCGAGGTCACCCGGGTAGGAGGCGGGCAGCACCTGGGCCGACCTCCGTGACCAAGAGCCGGCCGGCGTCGTGGGCGGCGAGAGCCTCCTCCCACAGCCGGGCCCGGACCGCGGCCTTGATGCTGGTCGGCGCCACGGGGGAGTCCTCGAGGCGACCGACCTGCCGATGGACCGGGGTGCCCACCTCAGCGGTCTCGCCACCGGCGACTCCCTGCGCCAACACCTGTCCCGGCACACCGGGCTGACACCCCGCGCGTACCGCGTCGCATTCATCCGGCGCCTGGCCCTCGGCAGCTCCGCCGAGCGGGCCACGGAGGGTGATTCCCGCCCTCGGCTCCGCGACGAAGCCCCAGGTCAGGGACCTGGGGCTTCGTCGTTGTACAGACCGGTTCAGGTGCCGCGCAACCACTGCGGCGCGGCCTTGCCTATCCCCGGCCCAGCAGGGCCTCGAAGCCTGCCGTCAGGTCCTCCTTCAGGTCGTCCAGGCCCTCGAAGCCGACGTGCACCCGGACCAGCGGCCCGCGTCCCGACCAGGTGCCCGGGAGGCGGTGGGAGACCGGGTCGGCGGGCACGATCAGGCTTTCGTAGCCGCCGTAGCTGTGGCCGAGGCCGAAGACCCGCAGCCGGTTGAGCATCGCGTCGACGGCCGACCTGCCGAAGCCCGGCTCCAGTTCCACCCCGAACAGTCCCGCCGCGCCGGTGAAGTCGCGGCGCCACAGGTCGTGGCCGGGGTCCTCGGGCAGACCCGGGTGCAGGACGGCTGCCACACCGTCCTGCTCGGCGACCCAGCGGGCCAGCTCCAGTCCCTGGTCCTGGTGCCGGCCCAGCCGGGGACCCAGGGTGCGCAACCCGCGCAGGCCCAGGTAGACGTCGTCGGCGCTCGCGCACTGGCCGAGCCGGATGGCCGCGCCGCGGATGACCGGGTAGCTCTCCTGGGTGCAGACGATCGCGCCGAGGATGCTGTCCGCGTGCCCCGTCAGGTACTTGGTCGCGGAGTGCACCACCGCGTCCACGCCCGCGCCCAGCGCCAGCGGTCGACAGAACGCGGGCGTGGCCCAGGTGTTGTCCGCGATGGTGGCCACCCCCCGGGCCCGGCAGACGGCGGTGACCGCCGGGATGTCCTGCACCTCGAAGGTGGTCGAGCCCGGGGACTCCAGGTAGAGCAGCCGGGTCCGGGGGCGGATCAGCTCCTCGATCGCGGCGCCGCCCGCGCACGGGTCGTAGTACTCGGTCTCCACTCCCAGCGCAGCGAGCGAGTCGCAGAACTTCCGGGTCGGCAGATAGACGGAGTCGCTGACGAGGATGTGGTCGCCGGCCCGGACGTACGCGAGGATCGCCGTAGTGATCGCCGCGAGGCCGGAGCAGGTCGCCACCGCCGCATGGCCGCCCTCCAGTTCGGTCAGGGCCTCCTCGAAGGCGCGCCCGGTGGGGGTGCCGAAGCGGCCGTAGACCGCGGTGCCGCGCTTGAGCGGGTCTGCCTGGGAGGCGTCCATCTCCACCGTGTCCTGGTAGAGGACGGTGGAGGCGCGGTGCACGGGCGGGTTGACGTAGCCGCCCTGCCGACGCGGGTCGGAGCCGGCGTGCACGAACTGCGTCTCCCGCGAGAGGGGGGATTCGTTCACCGGGCCACCGCCTGTGCGGAACCCGCCTGGTCGGACCCCGCCTGTGTGGAACTCACCTGTGCGGAACCCGCCGGTTCGGGCGGAGGCAGTTCGTGTACGGCGGGGCGTCGGCCGCCGCCCAGCAGCATGGCCAGGAGCGCCGCCCCCGCGCATTGTGCCGCCACCACCAGCCAGAACGTGCCCAGGTCGCCGGCGGCTTTGTAGTGGGCGAAGACGAATCCGCCGACGATGCCGGCGAGGAGTCCGCCGACACCGGCGGTCAGCCGCTGAACGCCGAAGGCGAAGGCGGGATTGCCCGGCACGCGGTCGACGAGTTCCAGGTCGCAGCGCAGGAAGAGGAATATCTCGCCCAGGGTGAAGAGGGCGGTGCCGGCCAGCAGGGCCGGGATGCTGCCGAGGGCCATGGCCGCCATGCCGAGGGCCATCAGGGCGAACGAGCCGGCCACCAGCAGGCGGTAGTCGGCGCGCGCGATGCGGTCGGCCCATGCCGGTTGGAGCAGTACCACCATGGCGCAGTTGAGCAGCATCACCCAGCCGAGGACCTGGATGTTGGACACTCCGGCCGCGTACAGGCCCATGAAGCTCTGGAAGAAGAAGTAGAGGTAGAAGGCGAGGGCGGTGAAGAGGACCGGGCGGAGCGCGGCGCGCAGCGCCGCCCGCTTCCCGGTGGCCCCCACGGTTCCGGTCGCCGCCGGGGCCGGGCCCGCGGCCGCGGCCGGAGCCGGAGCCGGGGCCGGTCGGCGCTCGACGGGCTTCAGGGCGGCTTGGTGGGCCGCGGTGATCAGTGCGAAGAGCCCGGCGAGACCGATGAGCAGCAGCACCGGGTCGGCGTCGATCAGCAGCGCGGCGAGCAGCGGACCGAGCCCCATGCCCGCGTTGAGGGCGGCGCTGCTCACCCCGAGGAACAGCGGGCGCAGTGCGTCGGAGACGCTGGTGACGATGTACGCCTTGTTCGCCGGGAGGTACAGCGCCGGGCCGCCCGCAACGAGGACGACGGCCGGGTACGCGACCCAGGGCACCTCGACGGCCAGGCCGAGCAGGACCAGGCCGGCCGTGCGCAGGGTGAGCCCGAGCACCATGGTCCGTTTGAGCCCGAGCCGGTCGACGACGGGGCCGCCGAGGATGCTGCCGCCGAACTGGATGAAGGTGGCCACCGCCACCAGGACTCCGGCCACCCGGATGTCCAGGCCGACGGCCTCGACCATGAGCACCCCGATGAACGGGGTGACCATGTAGCTGCCGAGGGCGACGACGAAGGACAGGCCGATCAAGGCCTTGAGGCCGGCCGGCAGACCGGTGAAGGTCCGCCATTTCGCGGTGAGCCCGCCGCCGCGGCGTCCTCCGGTCACGGTGAACCGCTCTCTGCGGCCGCCTCGCCGGTGGCCGCCTCGCCGGTGGCCACCGGCCGGTCGGAGGGCAGGCCCCACTCACTCCACGAGCCGTCGTACACGGCGAGGTCGCGGTAGCCGGCCAGGGTGGCCCCGAGCGCGAGGACGCAGGCGGTGACCCCGGAGCCGCAGCTGAAGTACAGCTGCTCGCGGTCCCCCGCCGCGGCCTCGAACGCCGTGCGCAGCTCGTCCGCCGGCCGCATCACCCCACCGTCCGCCTGGAGCTCCCCGAAGGGCAGGCTGGCGGAGCCCGGCATGTGGCCGCCGCGCAGGCCCGGGCGCGGCTCGGGCGCGGTCCCGGCGTACCGCTCGCGGGTGCGTGCGTCGAGGACGGCGGCGGCCGGGTCGGCGAGGGCGGCGGTGACGGCCTCGGTGTCCACGATCAGGCCGGGCCGGGGCCGGGCGGTGAAGGTGCCGCGCGGGCCGTCGTACGCGGCGGGGACGGGCTCGACCGGGTGGCCGGCCGCGGTCCAGGCGGGCAAGCCTCCGTCGAGGACGGCGACCCGGTCGAAGCCCATGGCGCGCAGCATCCACCAGGCGCGGGCGCTGGAGTAGATGCCCTGCGCGTCGTAGACGACGACGGTGTCGGTGTCGTGCACGCCGAGCGCGCGCACGGCCTCGGTGAACTGCTGGGCGCCGGGCATGGTGTGCGGGACGGCGGAGGTGTGGTCGGACAGTTCCCCGTCGAGGTCGAAGGGCCGGGCTCCGGGGATGCGGCGGGCCGCGCCGCGGTGGGCGCCGACGGAGGCGTCGAAGAGGACCACGCCCGTCCCGCGTCGCGCGGCCAGCCAGTCGGTGCCGACGAGCGGGCCGGGCAGTCCGGAGGCAGCGGTGGTGGGGGACGGCGTCGCGTTCATGTGGTACCTCCGGAGGAATCGGCGGGCCGCCAGCGGGTGTTGTCGGAGAACCAGCCCGCCACGCGTTCGAGATTGGCTGCCACATCCTCCTCGGTGTCCCCGTCGACCACGTAGCCGGCCAGGAACAGACCGGACTTGACCCCGCCGTGGAACTCCTGGCCCGCCGCCCCGGTCAGCATCACCTCGCGGACGCACTCGGGCTGCTCCGCACCGGTCCCGGCGGCCGGCAGCTGCTCCAGCACGCCGTTCTGCGGCGGGATGCACAGCGCCCCGGCGGGCCGGTACGCGGGGGTGCCGAGCGTCGAGGGCAGGCCGCACTCCGCGTACAGCCACTCCTTGTCCAGGTCGATTCCGAACGCGTGCCGGACCATCGCGCTGATCATGCCGCCGCCGGTGCGGCTGGCGATCTCGCAGAAGACCAGCCGGTCGTCGGGCGTGATCCAGAACTCGGCGTGGAAGGCGGTCTGCGGCGGCGTCGGCAGCTCCGCGAGGACCGCCCGCGCCGCCTTGACCAGCCGGTCGTACGACGGGTCCTGCGGGGTGAGCGGGAGGTTGGCCACCCAGTCGTTGTCCCGGAAGGACAGGCAGTCGTTGAGGTAGCGGAAGGGGTGGACGAAGACCACCTCGCCGCCCGCCACCAACCCGTCCACGTGGTACATCTGACCGGGCACGAACGCCTCGATCTCGCTGGTGCCCCGCCACGGGCTGGCCAGGTACGCGTCCAGCTCCGCCTCGTCGCGGATGATCGCCGCGCCCAGCGAGCCCGACTCGGACACCGGCTTGATCACGACCGGGTAGCCGTGCTCGGCGACGAATTCGAGGGCGGTGTACGCCGAGTCGAGCAGCCGGTAGGCGGGGACGTCGACGGGGCCGCCCGCGAGGTGGTCCTTCATGACCACCTTGTCGCGGAAGGCGAGCGCGCTCGCGGTGTGCTGGCCGGGCAGGCCGAGCAGCTCCCGCAGTTGGGCGGCCCGTACGACGTCGGCCTCGGCGCGGGCGAAGACCGCCTCGACCGCGAATTCGCGGGCCAGGCGCAGTGCGGTCTTCTCGACCAGCTGGTTGGTGTCGTACGCGTCGAAGGCGTGCACGTGCGGGAGGTGGGAATACCCCGGCGCGTACTCCGTCGCGGTCACGATGACCGGGACGATCCCCGAGCCGGCCAGCCACTGGTCGTACGGGGTCTTGGCATGGGGTGTCTTGGCGAGGACCAGGACGTGGCGCATCGCGGCGGTCTTCCTCTCGGGGGTCAGGACTGCGAGTCGACGAGGAGCGGCAGCCGGCGCCGCTGGGGGACGCGGGAGATCAGACCGAGCTCCTCGGACAGTTCGGTGGCGAAGCAACCGTCCTTGTACGTGCCGGAGAGCCGCTTGGCGGTGAACGCCTCGATCTCGTCGTGGTCGAACTCGATGTCGTACGCGGTGCTCTCGCCCGCCTCGTCGGTGGTGACCGTGCGGACCAGGATCCCCAGGTGCGGCTCGAAGGTGTTGACGCAGCCGACGACGTCGCCGATCTTCTCGCGGCGGCCTCCGGGGCCGTCGGAGAGGACCTCCTCCTGCGCGGGGATGGCGGCGAACAGCTGGCGGCCGGCCCGGCACCAGCCGACGTGGCCGGGGAAGCCCATGGCCTTGATGCCGAAGGTGCCGAAGTCCTCGCTGACGCCGAGCTGGAAGCCGAGCGGGATCGTCTCGTGGACCCACTTGAAGTCGCGGTACGCCTGCTCGATCTCCTCGCGGGAGAGGCGCAGTTCGGGGTGGCGGCCGCCGTGGTCGGTGAAGTTGTTGAACCGGACGGTGGCCACGCTCAGCTTGTTGAAGTAGTGAGCGTAGCGCTCCAGGGAGGTGCGGCCGTGGTTGTGGCGGCCGATGGTGACGCCGATGTTGACGCGGAAGGCGTCCTCGGGGTCGACGCCCTTGTTGTACTCGGCTATGCGGCGCAGCACCTCCTCGGTGTCCGCGCCGGAGAAGACGCCCTTGATGGGGTACGTCTTGTGGTCGATGACGTTGAGGTCCTCGTCGATCACGCCGTGGTAGGTGATGGAGATGGTGCCGTAGCCGTTCTTGACGGCCAGGTCGAGGAGCTCGGTCCAGTTGTCGGCGAGCAGCGGGCGGCCGCTGGTCCAGGCGTCGCCCTTCTCCATCGTCTCGGTGGGCTTGTGGTCGGACTCCTGCCGGAACTCGCGGTTGTTGGCGGGCCCGTAGATCCGCATGAACTCGCCGTCGTAGGCGAAGCTGTCCACGTAGCGGGGGTAGACGTGGTAGCCGTGCGACTGGAGGCCCTCCAGGATGCGGGGGCCTTCCTCCATGGCGAAGGACTTGTCGTAGACCTTCTCGTAGTTGACGAACCAGCAGTGGGTGCACTTCTGGCCGCAGGTGTTCTTTCCGACCTTGGTGTCGAGGTCGAGGTAGATGTGGATGTCCTCCGGCTTGATGTCCTTGAAGGGCATCGAGAACGGGGCATCACCATGGAAATCGTAGGAAATGGGAGCGTTCTGGACAGACATGTATCCCCCTGCGGTGACGTGTTCCACGAAGAAGTGATGGACGTGCGGGGCCCGCGGGTGTGCGGGGCCTGCGGGTGCTGCGGGTGTGCGGGAGTGCGGGAGTGCGAAGCGGCGGTCCGAGCGGTGTTCTCGTCAGAGGTTCGGATCGGGAGCGGTGGTGATCACCGGGTGGCCGATCAGTTCCGCGACGGCCGCCGCACAGGCCTCGGTGTCCGCTGCGGTCAGGACGGCCATGCCGAGCCGGTCCGAGGAGGAGCGCAGGGAGCGGACCCGGTCTCCCGGGAGGACGGAGAGGTCCCAGGCGTGGACGCGCCCGTGGGTGAGGGCGGGGGGCGGCGCGACGGCCGTCACCCACCCGGGCGGGGCGGTGAGGAAGACGGTGGCGGCCGCGGCCGCCGTGGCGGGGCCCCGGCCGATCCCCGCGCCGACCGCCCAGCCGAGGGCGGCGCGGCGCCATTGGACCCCGGTGGTGAGGCGGACCAGGTCCGCGATGCCGTCGCCGCCGAGCCGGGTGTGGGTCTCGATCACGACGACCTTGTCGCCGTCGACCTTGACCTCGGTGTGGCTGGGGCCGTCGGTGATGCCGACGGCGTCGAGCAGTTCGCCGACGGCCCGGGCGACCAGCTCCTGCCTGCGCGAGTCCAGGGAGGGCGGCGGCATCATGTGGCTGACCTCGACGAACCCGTGGGTGGTGCCCTTCTCGGCGATGCCGAAGACGGTGTGCCGGCCAGCCACCGAGAGCGCCTCGACGCTGAACTCGGCGCCCTCGGCGAACTGTTCGAGCAGCGTGGCGGCCGTGCGGCGGTCCGCGGGGAGTTCCTCGATGCCCTCCACCAGGGCGATGGAGGTGCTGCCGACCCCGTCAACCGGTTTGGCCACCGCCCGACCGTGGGCGGCGAACAGGCGCGCCACCGCCTCCGGGTCGTCGCCCGCCGCGAAGGCCGGGTTCAGGTGCGGGGCCTCGCGCTCCAGGATCCGCCGCATCTCCAGCTTGTCGCGGGTGGCCCGTACAGCGGCCGGATCGACGCCGACGACGCCGAGCCTACGAGCGGCCAGCGCGGCCGGCTCCAGACCGAGTTCGGTGAGGGAGACGACGGCAGTGGGCGCCAGCGGCCGCAGGACCTCGTCGGTGAAGGCGAGGAAGGCGGGCAGGTCCAGGAAGTCGGCGGTGAGGACCCGGTCGCCGGGGTCGAGGGCGGGCGCGCCGGGCAGCTGAACGTGGACCAGCTCGACGGGCAGAGCCGCCGCCTCCCGGGCCACGGTCGGGTTGGCGCCGACGATCACGAGGGTCGTTGCGCCGTCCACACTCCTCGACTGGTCCTGCCGCGATCCATCTGCCGCCCCCACTGCGCCCACTTCTCCCCCGTACCCCTCGCCGACCATTCGTTCGATCGGCGCGGTGAGTAAACATCGCAAGCCTGATCAGCAACTGTCAACGGTTTCCCACACAGCCGGAATTCGACCTTCCGATTAGCTCCGACTTCCGCTCGACCCGTGCAACCGGGCCCTCCCCGGGAGCCAGGAGGCCCATCGCGCCCGGCCACCCCGGGCGCGATGGCGCGCATCGTTTCGGCCAACTTTCCGGCCACTGCGACACACCTCGTTCACAAAACGGGTGCATTTCTTACCGTCCGGTAGCCATTTTTCGGCCAATGCAGTGGCTCGGGGGGCCGTCCGGCCGAAACTCGGCGGAGTGGGGTTCGTTTCGGGGGGTGTCGACCAGTACCGGCAGGTCGCGGTCCTGATGGCCGGGACGGCGTGGAGGCCCCGCGCCGGCGGCGGGCCCCGACCCTTCAACGTGCGCGACGGCGAGGCGCGAGGCGATACCGGGATGAAGTCGACGAACGCCTCGATGGTGTGGCGGGTTCACATCCAAAGGCCACCGGAATCACCACCCCTTCCACAGGGCCGCGAGCACCACCACATCTCCTCGACCGGAAATCATTTTCTGCGATGATCTCTGAGGTGAGATCTCGAAAGGCGACGGCTTTCGCCTCCGCCACACGGACTGGATTACCACCCCCCTCCTGCGCGCACGGCACGGAAATTCCACGGGAATGGAACCCCCGCACCCGGTTGCCCCCGCACAGGCAGGAACACCATCGAAAGGACCGTCCAAAACCGGCTTTGTAGCACCCGCTCCGCAACGACGGCCCGGGGCGGTCTGCGGTGACGTCAGGCGGAGCGGTCGGCCATGGTGTGGTCCCGCCACCAGGCGCGGCCGGATTCCGGGAGGCGATCTGTGGGGTCGTCATGCTGGTCCCGTGGGCGATCCCCAATTCCTCGTCGTACGCGTCGTACTGGTCGACCCGACGCTCGCCGACCCTGGGAACGTCACACACGATCCGGGGTGCGGCAAAGCCGGTTCAGACTCGCCGATGAGCCTTTCGGTGTCGACCACATCAGGAACCCCTCGAGGTCCTGCCGGTCGGAGGCGGCCATCTGACGGTCCACCGTGTGGACCTCTGTCGCGGCGGTCGCTCGGCACACCATGGATTCCGCCCTGATCAGGATCAGACCCGTTGGCTCGGGTCGATGAGGCGCAGCAGTGCGCCGGGGTCGTCGGCGGACACGTAGACGGCGGAGGCCTGCACCACTCCCGCCTCGCCCAAGTCGACAGCGGTCGGCGGGTCGAGATGGATGCGAACGCCCACCATGCTCCCGTTCGAGCAGGCGACCGCACCGGCCTCACCCGGAACGGGACGCAGTCCGCGGCCCTCGATCGTCTGCATGGTCCGCGTGGCGGACCGCACCGACGTGCGAGGCACGGCCACCTCCCCCGAGAACCCCGTCCGCAGGACGACCGAGGACGAGGAGACCACGTGCGGGTGCCGCACCATGGCGGCCACCGCGCCGAAGGCGGTGAGCACCGGCAGCACCTCGAACGCAACGTGGAACGGCCGCAGTACGGGAGGAATCATGGCGGAGACGAAGAAGGCCAGGATGATCTCCATCCCGGCCAGGATCACGAGCAGCTGCCTCACCTCGGAGGAATGGGCCACCAACTGGTTCCCGCCCCTGGCCTCCTCCAGCGGTCGCCGTCGGATCCATCCGGCCAGTGATCGGGCCAGGATCCGCACGATCCGGCTCCCGGACGGCCGTAACGGCACCCGCTCCTCGGACAGACCCGACATGTTCATCCCCTTCCTCACGATCGGCCTCCCAGGTGTTCGTCATGTGCCCCGCCGCCCCCCGTCAGCCCTGAGCCGGGCAGAGGTCGAGTCGGCGACGCCCTCCGCCGGAGAGTTGCTCGACCCGGACGTCCCTGCGCTTGCCGAGACCGATCACTGTCCATTGGAATCGAGCCTGTCGCCGTGTTCGGGCAGAACACAGTGAGGTTTGTCCTCAATGTCGGCGCCGTCACCCATGACAAAGGGTCCTGAGGGCACGGCCCACACGACTACCGATCTGAGGGCGCCGCCCTCTGCGCCCGGCGGTCCGGCTGACCGTCCGTCGGCAGCCGGACCGCCGCCGTCAGTCGGGCAGGGTGCCGGCGGTGAGGACGGCCAGGCGGTTCGGGTCCGTGAGGATGTCCAGGGCGACGATCCGGCCGCCGCGGACCGTGAAGGCCATGAGGGACAGCGGGCTGCCGTCCGACGACCGGGAGAGCACCCCGGGGAAGCCGTTGATCAGGACCGGCTGCGCCACCTGCGCGAACCGGGCGAACGTCATCGCCTGCGAGGCCACATCCCGGGCGCCGCGGCAGAGCAGGTTCGGGCGCAGCGTGCCCCCGTCGGAGCGGGCCACGACGTCCGGGTCGAGGAGGTCGAGCAGCGCGCCGAGATCGCCGCCGCGGGAGGCGGCGAGGAACGCGTCGACGATCTCCCGGGTGCGCTCCCGGTCGGTGTCCTGGTCCGGGGCGGAGCCGTGGACGCGGCGCCGGGCCCGGCTGGCGAGCTGCCGCGTACTCGCGGCCGTACGCCCGAGGACCGGGGCGATCTCGTCGAACGGCACGGCGAACAGGTCGTGCAGGACGAACGCCAGTCGCTCGGCGGGGGAGAGGGTCTCCAGGACGACCAGCAGGGCGATGCCGACGGAGTCGGCCACGAGGACCTCGTTCTCGGGATCGCCGCCGGCGAGTGCGGTGACGACCGGGTCGGGGAGACGGACCCGACCGTCCTCGCCGTGCAGGGGCTCCTCGCGCCGCGTCGTGCGCGAGCGCAGCATGTCCAGGCAGATGCGGCCGACGACGGTGGTCAGCCAGCCGCCGAGGTTGTCGACGGCGGTGGTGTCGGACCGGCTCAGTCTGAGCCAGGCCTCCTGTACGGCGTCCTCGCTCTCGCCGATCGACCCCAGCATCCGGTAGGCCACGGCCCGCAGATGGGAGCGGTGCTCCTCGAAACTCCGGGCGAGGACTTCCATTTCGCTCACGGTCACATCCTCACGTCGACGTCCGCGGCGGCCGGCCGTCCGAGACCGCCAAGGGGACGGTAGTCGCCCAACACGACTTTCCCGCCGGTGATTTCGCAAGTCGGGTGAGGGGATCCGGGCCCGGCGCGGGGCCGCGGACAGGAAAATGGCGATCATGCGGATCGCGATACTGGGGCCCCTGGAGGTCCTGACCGGGCAGGAGGGCGACGACGCCAGGAGCGTCGGGGTCGGGGGCGCCCGGCTGCGCACGCTGCTGGTGCTGCTCGCCCTGGAACCGGGCCGGGTGGTCGCCGGGGACCTGCTGATCGACGGGATCTGGGGCGAGGACCCGCCGATGGGGGCCGCGAACGCGCTGCAAGCGCTGGTGTCGCGGCTGCGGCGGGCCCTGCCGGGAATGGAGATCGAGTCGCATCCCGCCGGGTACCGGCTCGCGGTCGAGCCCGAGTCCGTCGACCTCGTCCGCTTCGAGCGGCTGGCCGCGGCCGGGCGATCGGCGCTGGTCCAGGGCGACGCGGCCGCCGCCGCCCGGACCCTGCACGAGGCACTGGAGCTGTGGCGCGGGCCGGCCCTGCTGGACGTGGCCGGCTCCGACTTCTTCCGGGCGCCGGTGGCCCGGCTGTCGGCGCTGCGGACGGCCGCGCTGGAGGACCGGATCGAGGCCGACCTGCGGCTCGGGCTCGGCCAGGAGCTGACCGGCGAGCTGGCCGCACTCGTCGCCGCCGACCCGCTGCGGGAGCGCCTGGTCGGGGCGCTGATGCGGGCACTCGTCGCGGCCGGCCGGCCCGCCGAGGCGCTCACCGTCTACGGGCGGGCCCGCGCGGCCCTCGCCGAGGAGCTGGGCGTCGACCCGTCTCCGGAACTGGCCGCGCTGCACACCGCCGTACTGCGCGGCGAGGTGAGGGTGCCCGCGCCCGCCGCCCCGGCACCGCCCGCCGCCCCGGCACCGCCCGCCGCCCCTCCGGAGCCATCGGCGCATCCGGAGCCGGCCGCCTCCGCGACCGGGGCCGGGAGTGCGGTGCCGACCAACCTGCGGGCCCCGCTCGCCGCGTTCGTCGGCCGGGACGACGATGTGGCCCGGGTCGGCGAGCTGATCGCGGGCCACCGGCTGACCACCCTCACCGGGCCCGGCGGCGCCGGCAAGACCCGGCTGTCGGTACAGGCGGCCCGCCCGCTGCTCGACCGGTTCCCCGACGGGGTCTGGCAGGTGGAGCTGGGGCCGCTGGGCGCGGAGAGCGCGGAGGACGACGTACCGCTGGCGGTCCTGGCCGCGCTCGGCCTGCGCGAGCAGACCTCGGCGGCCGGCGGGCCGCTGGACCGGCTCGTGGCCGCGCTGCGGCCCCGTACCGCCCTGCTGCTCCTGGACAACTGCGAGCACCTGATCGACGCGGCGGCCGTCCTGGCCGACCGGCTCCTCGGCGCCTGCCCGAACCTGCGGATCCTGGCCACCAGCCGGGAGCCGCTCGGCCTGACCGGCGAGGCCCTGTGGCCGGTCGGTCCGCTCGCACTGCCCCCGCAGGACGCCGGGCCCGCGGAGGCGATGGCGTACGAGGCGGTCCGGCTGCTCGGCGAGCGGGCAGCCGCCGCCCGGCCCGGTTTCGCGGTGGACGGGGAGACGGTGGCGGCGGTGACCCGGATCTGCCGGGCGCTGGACGGAATGCCGCTGGCGATCGAGCTGGCGGCGGCGCGGCTGCGCACCATGAGCGCCGAGCAGCTGGCGGCCGGCCTGGACGATCGGTTCCGGCTGCTGACCGGCGGCGCCCGGACGGCCCCGCGGCAGCACCGCACCCTGCGGGCGGTCGTGGACTGGAGCTGGGGGCTGCTGGCGGAGGAGGAACAGGCGCTGCTGCGCCGGCTGGCCGCGTTCCCGGGCGGGGCGACGGTGGAGGCGGCCGAGCGGGTGTGTGCGGGCGGCCCCGTGGCGGGGGCCGGTGTGTTCGACCTGCTGGCCTCCCTGACCGACAAGTCGCTGCTGGTCACGGCGGGCGACGGACGCTACCGCATGCTGGAGACCATCCGGGCGTACGGGCTGGAGCGGCTGGCCGACGCGGGCGAGCGGGAGGACGTCCGCCGGGCGCACGCCGCGTACTTCACCGAGCTGGCGCGGACCGCGGACCCGCACCTGCGGCGGGCAGGGCAGCTGGAGTGGCTCGCGCGGCTCGCCGCCGAGCACGACAACCTGAAGGCGGCCCTGCGCGGAGCGGTGGCCGCCGAGGACGCGCCGGCGGCCGTGGGCATGGTGGCGGCCGCCGGCTGGTACTGGTGGCTCAGCGGCCACAAGGCGGAGGGGGCGCAGCTGGCCGCGGCAGCGCTGGCCCTGTCCGGCCCGGCTGGGGAGGGGGAACGGGTCGTCGCGTACGCGTTCTCCGTGCTGTACGCGACGGCCGGGGTGGGCGACGAGCTCCGGTTCACCGATCTGCTGACCGAGGCGCTGCGACTGGCTGAGGGGACGGTCGCCCGGCATCCGGTGGTCCGCTACCTCGGGCCGATCGACCGGATGATGCGCAGTGCTGCGAACGGCGAGCCGGCGCCGCTGGACTGCTGGGACGAGCTGCTCCGGGACGACGATCCGTGGGTACGGGCGCAGGGCCGGCTGGAGGGCGCCCGCACGCTGCTCGGCGCCGGCGGCCCGCCCGAGCAGGCGGAGCGGGACATCGAGGAGGCGTTGGCCGGGTTCCGGGCGCTCGGCGAGCGGTGGGGCGGGTCCTTCGCGCTGATCGTGCTGGCGGATCTGGTGGCCCGGCGCGGCGACTTCGGGGCGGCGCTCGCCCACTACCGGGAGGCGGTCGCGGTGCTCCGCGAGATGGGGACGGTGGAGGAGCGGCTACACGCCCTGGTGCAGCAGGCGTTGGTGGCCTGGCTGGCGGGCGACGCGGCGGGCAGCGAGACGGCGATGGCGCAGGCGGAGCGTGACGCGGAGGCCGGGGGCCTGCCGGAGTCGCTGGCCGCGACCACCCTCGGCAGGGCCGAACTGGCACGCCGGAACGGGGACTTCGCTGCGGCGCGGGCGCAGCTCGCCCGGACCGAGGCGGCGATCGCCGAGGTGCCCGTCCACCCGGTGTTCCAGGCGATGGCCCTCGACACGCGCGGCCATGTGGACGCGGAGGCGGGAGATCTGGCGGCGGCCCGTGCGCACCGGGCGCAGGGCCTGGAGCTGGCCACCGGGTCCGGACACGCGCCGACCGTCGCCCGGCTGCTGGTCGGTGTGGCCGACCAGGCCGTGCGGGAGGACCGGCCGCAGGAGGCGGCCCGGCTGCTGGCGGCGGCGGTGGCGGTGCGGGGCGGGCCGGACCACGGGTGGCCGGACGAGGCGCGGGTGGCGGACGCAGCGCGCGCCGCGCTCGGCGAGGGGTTCACCGAGGCGGCGCGATGCGGTGCCGGGCTTCCGGAGGAGGCGGTGCGGGAGCTTGCCGCGGTCATCCTCGGCGGTTGAACAGCCTCACGGCCCAGAAGTAGCCGGCCACGGTCAGGGCGAGGCACCAGGCGACGGCGATGACGCCGTCGTTGCCGATCGGGGTGCCCATGAGCAGGCCGCGGACGGTCTCGATGACCGGGGTGAAGGGCTGGTACTCGGCGAAGAGGCGGACGGCGGCGGGCATGGAGTCGGTGGGGACGAACGCGCTGCCGATGAAGGGGAGGAAGGCCAGCGGCAGGACGATGTTGCTGGCGCCCTCCGGGGTGTCGCTGAGGGTGCCGAGGGCGACGGCGACCCAGGTCACGGCGAAAGTGAGCAGGGTGATCAGGCCGGCGGCGGCGAGCCACTCGGTGAGGCCGGCGGAGGGCCGGAATCCCATCAGCGCGGAGATGCCGAGGACCAGTCCGACGCTGATCAGGGTCTGCAGGACGCTGCTGATCACGCGGCCGACGAGGATCGAGGCGCGGGAGATGGCCATGGTGCGAAAGCGGGCGACGATGCCCTCGGTCAGGTCGGTGCAGACGGACACCGCGGTCGCGGTGGAGGCAGCGGTCACGGTCATGAGGAGGATGCCGGGAACCAGGTAGTTGATGTACGCGGCGCCGGTGCCGATGCCGGCGGCGAGGGGCCGGCCGAGGACGTACACGAACAGCAGCAGGAAGATCAGCGGAATGCCGATGGTGCCGAGGGTGAGGCCGGGGTAGCGCAGGGCGTGCGTGAGGTTGCGCCGCAGCATCGTCGACGCGTCGCGCAGGGCGTGGGAGCGCACGGACGGGGCGGGCGGGGCGGCGCGGTGGGCGGCGGGGGCGGAGGTGCTCATCGTACGGACTCCACAGCGGTCGGGGCGGATGCGGAAGGGCGGGGCGGGCGCGGGCGGGCGCTGTTTCACGTGAAACGGTGGGTCGTTAGCGCGCCGGGGCGGGCGCGGCAGGCTGCCCGCTCGGCCGGCCGGTGAGGGCGAGGAAGACGTCGTCGAGGTCGGGCGTGTTCACGGTCAGGGCGCTGACCTCGATGGACTGGGCGTCGAGCCGGTCCAGCAGGGCCCGCAGGGACGGCACGCCGCCGTCGCTGGGGATCTGCAGGGTGAGCGCTTCGTCGTCGCGGGAGGCTTCGGCGAAGGCGCGGGCGGCGTGGTCGAGGGAGGCGTGATCGGTGAAGCGGAGGCTGATGTTGCCGCCGGGGACGAGCCGCTTCAGCTCGTGGGCGGTGCCCTGGGCGACGAGCCGGCCGCCGTCCAGGACGGCGATGCGGTCGGCGAGCTGGTCGGCCTCCTCCAGGTACTGGGTGGTCAGGAAGATGGCGACGCCGCCGGCCACGAGCTCGCGGATGATCTCCCACATGGCCCGCCGGCTGCGCGGGTCGAGGCCGGTGGTCGGCTCGTCGAGGAAGATCACCTCGGGGCCGCCCATGAGGGTCATGGCCAGGTCGAGGCGGCGCAGCGTGCCGCCGGAGAAGGTGGCCGCGATCTTGCGCGCCTTGTCCGTGAGGTCGAAGGCCTCCAGCAGCTCGGCGGTGCGGCGGCGCCCCTCCGCCTTGCCGAGGTGGCGCAGGTCCGCCATCAGGTGCAGGTTCTCCTCGGCGGTGAGGAGTTTGTCCACCGCGGAGAACTGGCCGGTGACGCCGATGGCGGCCCGGACGGCGTCGGGGTGGGTGGCCAGGTCGTGCCCGGCGATCCGCACCCGGCCGGAGTCCGCCCCGATCAGGGTGGACAGGATCTGCACGGTGGTGGTCTTCCCCGCGCCGTTCGGGCCGAGGAGGGAGAAGATCGTCCCGGCCGGAACGTGCAGGTCGATGCCGGCGAGGACCGTCTTGTCCCCGTAGGACTTGCGCAGCCCGGCGGCCTCGATGGCCGGACGGCTGGAGGTGGAGGTCATGGCGTTCGCTCGTTTCGTCGTCTCGTCGTCTCGTCGTCTCGTCGTCGCGTGGTCGCGTGGTCGCGTCGTCTTGTCGTCGCGTCCTGGTGACGTCGTCACGATGTCCGGGCGGGCTGACGGCCCCGTGAGAAACCGCTGACAGACCGCTGACAGGCCCCCTGACAGCCCCTGACCGGCCTCCGGAGAGCCGCGCCGGGCATGCGCGCGGCCGGCGCAGGGCCGGCGACCGGCTGGCGCAGGGCCGGCGAGCGGTTGGCGAGCGGACAGCGCCCGGGCCCGACGTCGGACTTCCGTAGAATGGAAGACAGGTTCCGTCATGCGACAGATAAGGATCCGCACGCCATGCACCCCATCGACGCAGAAACCGCCGCCGAAGCCCGCGCCGTCGTCAAGGAAGCCGACCGCAAGCACGTCTTCCACTCCTGGTCCGCGCAGGAGCTCATCGACCCGCTCGCCGTGGCCGGCGCCGAGGGCTCGTACTTCTGGGACTACGAGGGCAACCGCTACCTCGACTTCTCCAGCGCCCTCGTCTACACCAACATCGGCTACCAGCACCCCAAGGTCGTCGCGGCCATCCAGGAGCAGGCCGGCCGCCTGTGCACCCTCGCCCCCGGTTTCGCCGTCGACGTCCGCTCCGAGGCGGCCCGCCTCATCGCCGAGCGCACCCCCGGCGACCTGGACAAGGTGTTCTTCACCAACGGCGGTGCCGAGGCCGTCGAGAACGCCGTGCGGATGGCCCGCCTGCACACCGGCCGCCACAAGGTGCTCTCCGCGTACCGCTCGTACCACGGCGCCACGTCCACCGCGATCAACCTCACCGGCGACCCGCGACGATTCGGCAACGACAGTGCGACCGCGGGCGTCGTGCACTTCTGGGGACCGTTCGCCTACCGCTCGCCGTTCTGGTCCGCCTCCGAGGGCGAGGAGTGCGAACGCGCCCTGCGCCACCTGGAGGACACCATCGCCTTCGAGGGGCCGGCCTCCATCGCCGCGGTCGTCCTGGAGACCGTCGGGGGCGCGCCAGGCGTCCTCGTCCACCCGGAGGGCTATCTGGCGGGCGTGCGCGAGCTCTGCGACCGCCACGGCATCGTCTTCGTCCTCGACGAGGTGATGGTGGGCTTCGGGCGCACGGGCACGTGGTTCGCCGCCGAGCACTGGGGCGTCACCCCGGACCTGCTCTGCTTCGCCAAGGGCGTGAACAGCGGCTACGTCCCCCTCGGCGGCGTCGCGATCTCGGGGGCCATCGCCGAGACCTTCGCCCGGCGCCCGTACCCGGGCGGGCTGACGTACTCCGGGCACGTCCTGGCCTGCGCCGCGGCCGTCGCGACGATCAACGTGATGGAGGAGGAGGACATCGTCGGGCAGTCCGCCCGCACCGGCGCGGAACTGCTCGGTCCGGGCCTGCGCGCCCTCGCCGAGCGGCACCCGTCGGTCGGGGAGGTCCGCGGCCTGGGCACCTTCTGGGCCCTTGAGCTCGTACGGGACCGGGACACCCGCGAGCCCCTCGTCCCGTACAACGCCGCCGGCTCCGACAACGCGCCGATGGCCGAGTTCGCGGCGGCCTGCCGGAAGGGCGGATTGTGGCCGCTGACCGCCGGGAACCGCATCCACCTCGCGCCGCCCTGCAACATCGCCCCGCTGGACGTGGCCAGGGGCCTGGAGATCCTCGACGCGGCCCTGTCGCTCGCGGACGCGCACACGGCCGCCTGAGCGCTCACGCCCGCCCGGGGACCCGCCGGCCCGCCCCGGCCGCTGTGCGGTCGCCCAAGCCCGGAGCGCCCGGATTCGGATGATCCGTACGGGGGAGTTCCGGGCCCGGGCGTGGTGCAATCCGATCAGCGGTACGGACCGGGATGCACGTCAGTCCCGGGGCGGTCCCACGGGACCGGACGGCGGGGAGCGGAACGTCCAGGGTGTGCGGGCGGGCGCTGGACGCCGGGCGTACGGACTCCAGACCACCGGACTCCGTGTTCCCGAGGACCCGAAGGAAGGCACCATGAGCAAGCACGTCCTGGCCCAGAACCAGTACGGCAAGGCCGAGAACCGCATCGTCAAGGTCACCCGCAAGGGCAGCGACGGCTCCTGGCACGAGATCCGCGACCTCAACGTCTCGGTGGCGCTGCGCGGCGAGTTCCGTGACGTCCACCTCACCGGCGACAACGCCAACTGCCTGCCGACCGACACCACCAAGAACACGGTGTACGCCTTCGGCAAGGAGCACGGCATCGAGTCGCCGGAGGCCTTCGGCATCCTGCTCGCCAAGCACTTCGTCTCCTCGCAGACGCCGATCCGCGAGGCGCAGATCCGGATCGAGGAGTTCGCGTGGGAGCGCATCCCGGTCCCGACGCGCAAGGAGCAGCACTCCTTCGTCCGCAAGGGCCAGGAGGTGCGCACCGCGCAGATCACGTACGGCGAGTCCTCGGGCCTGCAGGTCATCTCGGGCCTGAAGGAGCTGACCGTGATGAACTCGACGAACTCCGAGTTCCACGGTTACATCAAGGACCAGTACACGACGTTGCAGGAGGCGTACGACCGCATCCTGGCGACCAAGGTCACCGCCCGTTGGGCGCACTCGGCGCTCGCCGCCGACGACCCCGGGCACGACTGGGACCGGTCGTACAAGAAGGTCCGCAAGCACCTGCTGGAGGCCTTTGCGGAGACCTACTCGTACTCGCTGCAGCAGACCCTGAACCAGATGGCCGAGCGGGTGCTCGACAACTGCCCGCGGGTCAACGAGGTACGGCTGAACCTGCCGAACAAGCACCACTTCCTCGTGGACCTGGAGCCCTTCGGCCTCAAGAACGACAACGAGGTCTACTTCGCGGCGGACCGGATGTACGGCCTGATCGAGGGCACCGTCCACCGTGACGGGGTCCGGCCGGTGATCGCGACGAGCGACTGGATCGTGGCGTAACGCCCGTTCCGTCAGCGGTCGCCGTCGGCGTCGTCGGCCCGGTCTGTGTCGTCGGCCCGGTCGATCCGGCCGAGGAGGAGGTTCCAGCGGCCGGCCCGACCGGTGAGCGTGGTGACGGTGTCGGGCCGTACGTCGAGCCGCCAGAAGGCCGGGAGCGGCAGTTCCAGGGCGTGCACCACGGCCGCCCGGACGACGGCCTGCTCGACCACGGGGCGGTGCGTGCCCGCGGGCAGGTCGGCCAGTGCGGCGCCGACCCGGGCGACCAGTCCGGCGACGGACTCCCCACCGCCGGGCGGTGCGTACGCGGGGTCGGTGAGCCAGCGCCGGATGCTCTCGGGGTCCTCGGCGGCGACCTCGTCGAGGGTGCGGCCCGCCCACTGCCCGGTGTCCTGGCCGCGCAGGCCCTCGTGACCGGGGCAGGGTTCGCCGTGGCCGAAACGCCCCTGCCGCGCGGATACGTCGAACGGCCGGGTAACGAACTGAACTCGTACTACGCCGCTCTTCATAAAGGGAGCATAAGCGCGGTACGGTCTCGGACGACAACCGAACATGACGACGGTCCGACGGAAGCCCGGTGAGATCCCGGCACGGTCGCGCCACTGTGAACCCTCCCGCAGGGGAGGGAAGTCAGACCCGCGGCGTCGTTGCGAGCACCACTGACCGGGACGCGTGTTCCCCCTGGAGGTACTGACATGGCCGACTCCGCCGTGCCCACGACGGCCCCTGCCGCCGTCGCCCCGATTTCCCTCTCCGCGCTCGCCCCCTGGGCCCTCTTCGTCGGCGTCCTGATGCTCGCCCTGCTCTACCTCGTCGGTGTCGAGCAGGGCGCCACCGCGCTCTTCGAGGGCGACACCATCCACGAGTGGATGCACGACGGCCGCCACCTGCTCGGCTTCCCCTGCCACTGATCAACCGGTCAACCGTCAACTGGCCATCTGGTCACCTGGTCAACTGATCAAGGGAAGTCCATGAACCACATCTCCCCCCGCATCCTGCTGGTCCGCGGCATGCTGGCCGGCCTGCTCGCCGGCGTGGCCGCCTTCCTCGTCGCCTACCTCATCGGCGAGTCCCGGGTCGACGCTGCCATCGCCCTGGAAGAGGCGGCCGCAGGCGGACACGACCACGCCGAGGAGGCTCCGGTCAGCCGAGCCCTCCAGGCCACGGCCGGCCTCGGCACCGGCACCCTCCTGTACGGCGTCGCGCTCGGCGGCATCGCCGCCCTCGTGTTCTGCTACGCCCTGGGCCGGATCGGCCGCTTCGGTCCGAAGGCCACGGCGGCGCTGGTGGCCGGTGGCCTGTTCGTCACCGTCGTCCTGGTCCCCTTCCTCAAGTACCCCTCCAACCCGCCGGCCGTCGGCGACCCCGACACCGCCACGCGCAGGACGGTGCTGTTCCTGTTGATGATCGCGCTGAGCATGCTGCTCGGTGCGGGGGCGCTGATCCTGGGCCGCCGCCTGGCACCCCGGCTCGGCAACTGGAACGCCTCGGTCGTCGCCTCCCTGGCGTTCGTCGCGGCCGTCGTGGTCTCGTACGTGTTCCTGCCCGCCGTCGACGAGGTCCCGGCGGACTTCCCCGGCACGCTGCTGTGGCAGTTCCGCCTCGCGACCCTGGCCATCCAGGCCGCGATGTGGACGACTTTCGGCCTGGCCTTCGGTTTTCTTGCCGAACGGGCACTTGTCCCCGCCGCCGCCCCCAAGGAGGCTGTTGCGCCGGCGAGTTGATGATGAGGGGCCGGTGATCCATGCAGACGCGGACGCAGGCACGCACGCAGGCACGGACGCAGCCACGCACACGGACGCAGGCGCGGACGCAGCCACCGGCGCAGGTGCGGGCGCGATCGGCGATCCGCCGGTGGCGGGGCTGGACGGGAGCGGTCCCGTTCTGGCTCAACTCCGCCGCCCTGCTGCTGGCCCCCTTCACCACCGTCACCCTGCTCGCCCAGGTCGCCGTCATCGCGACCCTGGCCGCCCTCGGCGGCCTGGTCCGCCAGCTCTGGCACGGCGACCACGGCCACCCGGTCGTCCACCTCGCCGCCGCCCTCATGGGGGTGGCGGCGGTGGCGTTCGTGGTGTCCTGACGCGCCCGGTACGGCCCTCGTGACGTCGCGGCGGATGCTCGGGGTGGTCCTGGGCGACCCGGGCGGGTCCTCCTTCCGCCACGCCCGCTAGTCCGTTCGGGCGTACGTGTCCCGGCTTGCGGGAACGTCCCGCGCACCCGCCGCCAACTGGGACAACGCAGCTCCTCCGGGGCTGTCACGGCTATGACGGGGCGTCA
Source organism: Streptomyces sp. NPDC127106 (assembly GCF_042677605.1). Taxonomy (NCBI): domain Bacteria; kingdom Bacillati; phylum Actinomycetota; class Actinomycetes; order Kitasatosporales; family Streptomycetaceae; genus Streptomyces; species Streptomyces sp. NPDC127106. Next base: position 48,454 of record NZ_JBHXTC010000026.1, read on the forward strand.
ATCCTCGGCGTTGCCACCGGTGCCGGGAGGCAGGGAGAGAGTCCACTGCTCTCAGGAGAACCGGCCGCCGAAGCCGGTGCATCGGACCGGGAGGACAATCCATGCCCCGCGGCAAGTGGGTGGTCGGCGTGCTGACGGCGGTTCTGCTGGGCACCGGAATAGGGCTGCTGCGCAGCACCGAGGGGGCGCGGCCGGCGGCGGCCGGCTCCGCCGACGCGCTGCCCTCGCGGGCGTTGGGGCTGTCCGGGCACCGGCGGCTCGTCGAGCAGCTGGACCAGGCCCGCCGGCCGCGTACCTCGGACAAGGGGTCCCGGCCCGCCCGGGCCGTCGCCATCACCCCGCTGCGCCCCGCGCGGCCACTGCGGCTCCAGATCCCCAGCCTGGGGGTGGACCTGCTGCTGGCCCCCGGCGGACCCGGCCTCGGCGACGGCACGGCAGCCGGGACGGGAACGGGGGCAGGGGTGCCGGTGCGGGCGGACGCGTCGACGGAGGCCCTCTGGGACACCGGCAGTGCGGTGCCCGGCGCGGCCGGGACGGCCGTGGTCACGACGCCCGACGTCCGCCTCGCCGAGCTGCGGCGCGGCCTGACCGTCGAGATCCCGCGCGCCGACCGCCGTACCGCCGTCTTCACCGTGGACCTGGTCTCGCCCGCCGGGGTGACCGGGCGGGGGCAGCGGCCCGGGCGGGCACAACTGCGGCTGGTCAGCGGTGAGACCACCGTGCTGGCCCGGCTCACCGGTCAGCGGCGCACCCGCTGAGCCCTCACCCGGCCGGGCGAGGTGACGCCGAGGGGAGTCACTTCGTCCCCCGGTCGGACGCTTCTGCGGCCGGGATGGGGAGGTGCCCGGTCTGGCGGGGCACACCCCTGCCATGACCGGGACACGGCATGCACGATCGACAGTGGCCAGGGCCCTTGCGGCAGCCTGTGTCGCACTGCTGTGCCTGTTGGCGTCCGGTCCAGCCGCCGTGTCGGCGGCCGGCGGGGCGCATGCGGTCCGGCAGCTCCCCTCCGGAACGCCGAGCGAGCCGGGTACCCCGGCCGAGCGCGAGTCGGACCCCGCGTCGGATGCCGAGGTACGGGCCACCGTCCGGCCGGCCACGCGCGGGCTGCCCGGTGCGCGGGAGCTGCCGCAGCCGGTGTTTCACGTGAAACCGCCCGCGGGGGCGGTGCGCACCGCCCCGTACGGGGTGGCCGAACCGGTGTTGCCCGTGCGGGCGGTGCGGGGTGTGGTGTTGCGTTGCTGAGCGGGCCGAGCAGCAGCGTGCAACCCCCCACACCCCCGAACACCGTGAGGTTCCGGCATGCCCATCGACCCGTACGCCGCCCTGAACGCCATGATCCGAGCCGAGGTCACCCGCTTCACACCCCCACCGAGGACGAAGCCGGAGCAGGCGCAGCCGCAGGCCCCCGAGCCCGAGGAGACTGCCGCCCGCGGGACCGCTGTCGGCGGGTCCCCCGTTCCGGCCGCCACCTCCGAGGACTGACGCCCACGGGGGCCGGTACGACGCCGGCCCCCGCCCCCAGGAAGGGGTACGGGGACCGGCATCGTCCCTGGCCCGTCAGGTCTCGTGCGTGTAATAGCGGTAGAACGCCACCACTCCGACCCCGACGCCCGTGATGAAGCCGACCCAGCTGGACCGCAAGATGGAGTCGCCCGTGAGGCTGTACAGGTAGCCCACGGCAATGCCGCCGAAAGACCCGTACGCCGCCGCCCGCGCCTCCCGCATCATGCGGGGGCCGACCCGGGCGAGGGTGAACATGACCGCGGCGAAGAGTGCGCCGCACAGGATCCCGTAGAAGACGTTGCCGGCGTCGACCGGGCCCATCTGCCGCTTCATGAAGGCCGCGTAGATGCCGTAGACGAGTCCGAGCAGCAGGGCCCGGCTCAGTGCACCCCTGTCCAGGTGGTGCGCCTGCGCCGTCGGCCCGCGGGGCCGCCGGTGGGCGACGGGTGCCGCATGTGCCATGACAGGGCTCCTCTCTCCCCCATCCAGAGCACACCCGGCACCCCCGCCCGGCAAGTGGATCAGCTGCCGGGGCGGGCGGTGCGTACGGCCACGGCGTCGACCTCGAAGAGCATCCCGGGCAGGGCCAGCGAAGCGACCCCGATCAGGGTCTGGGCGGGCAGCTCGACCCCCCAGGTGGCGTGCAGGTGCTGGGTGAGCACCTCCAGCTTGGCCAGGTCGTGCTCGACGATGTAGGTGCCGATCCGGACGACGTCGGCGGGGCCGAGGCCGACGGCCGCGAGGGCGGTCCGCAGGTTGGCGAAGGCCCGCTCGACCTGGGCTTCGAAGTCCTCGGAGACGACCTGCCCGTTGTCGTCCGAGCCGTACTGGCCGGCTATGAAGACCTGCTCGCCGGGGGCGGAGACGATGTGGCTGTAGCCGAAGTCGACGGGGTTGTGCAGGCCTGCCGGATTGGTGATGATGCGCGTCATTGCCAAGCTCCTGGGTCGGTCGATGGCGTTACGTCGGTCCGTGCGATCGGTTCGGTCAGCTGGTGTCGTCAGGTGGTGGTGGGGCCGGCGAACCAGGTGCGCAACCGCACCGGCGCCTGTGGGGTCTGCCGCTCGGCCGCGCGCCGGATGTCGTCGAGGTTCTGCGATGCCAGGGCCTTGCGCCAGGCCAGTTCAGCGCGGCCCATGGCGTGCGCGATGGCGCACTCCGGGCCGTTGTCGACGGCGGGGCCGCCGCCCGGGCCCTGGTGGCGGATCTCGGCGCACCGGAAGGCCTCGGCAGCGCCCTCGACGGCGACGACCACGTCCATGAGCGAGATCTCGGCCAGCGGGCGGGCGAGCCGGAAGCCGCCCCGCGGGCCCGGCGTGGAGGTCAGGATGCCCGCCCGGGACAACGCCTGGAGCTGCTTGTTCAGGTAGGCGGCCGGCAGGTCGTGCCAGGCGGCCAGACGTGCCGCCGGGACGGCCCGCTCCGGGCCGATCCAGGCCAGGTTGACGCAGCTGTGCAGCGCCCACTCGACGCCCTCGCTCATCCTCATAACCTGGACATTAAATATCCATGATTCTTTTGGCAAGGGGATCCGCCGCGGCACGCAGGGCGCACCGGGAACCTCGCTCTCGGCTCCAAGGCGTCGGCACACCGACCCCGTTTCACCGGCAGCGGCACCGGCACCGGCGTGGCGCCACCCGCCCGCAGCACCCCCGCTCGCGCCCGCCACAGCCGCGGATTTCCCTGGTGACGTGCGCACCTTCCTGGCGGCGGTACTCATCACGCTCATGGCGCTGCTCGTGCCCGCGAGCGCCGTCGCGTACTGGGCCGACCGCGAACTGGGCGACGCCGACCGCTACACCGCCGCGATGTCCCCGCTGGCCGGGAACCCGGCGGTACAGCAGGTCGTCGTCACCCAGGTGACCCGCGCCCTGTCCGGGCAGATCGACGCCGGCCCGTTCCAGGGCGGCGTCGAGTCCCTCCTCGGCGAGGCCATGCGCTCCTTCACCGGTACCTCCGCGTACCAGAGCGCCTGGGACGCGGCCAACCGCGCCGCGCACGCCGCCTTCCTCCAGGCGCTCACCACCGGCGACGGCAACGCCGTCACCATCGACCTCGCCCCGGTCATCGAGCAGGTGCGGGCGGAACTCATCGCCGGTGAGGTGCCGTTCGCCGACCGCATCCCGGTGACCCACGTGGCGGTGACGGTCATGGAGTACGACAACCTGGGCGCGCTCCGGAAGGGCTTCCGCATGCTGCAGATCGCCGGTGTCTGGCTGCCCGTGCTGACCGTGCTGCTGGCCGTGGCGGCCGTCGCCGTCGCCGTGAACCGCCGCCGGGCCGTAGCGGCCACCGGCCTGGGACTGGCCTTCGGGGCCGTCCTGCTGGGGATCGCGGTGTCCGTCTGCCGCCGGCTCACCCTCGACGACCTGCCCGCCGACATCGACCGGGCGGCGGCCGGCGCCGTGTACGACGCACTCACCGCGTTCCTGCGCACCACCGCCTGGGTGGTCCTGGGGATCGGACTGGCCGTCGCACTCGCCGCCTGGCTGGCCGGCCGGCGCCGCCGGACCCCATAAGCTCGGAAGGTACCAAGCACGCAGAACGACGCAGAGAACCCGCAACGGCACAGAGATCCCGCAACCGCACAGAAGAACCGAAAACCCTACGAGCGAGCGGCGGCACGGAAGCACCCATGGGCACCGAACGCACCGAAGACATACCCTCACGCCGAGCCCGGCCGCACCCGCTGGCCCCGCCCGCCTGGCTGCTCTCGGGCCTGCGGCCGGACAGCGCGCCCGTCCCGTGGGCCGCCGTGGTCCGTGCGGGCATCGCCCTCTCCGTCCCGCTCGCGGTCGGCTTCGCCCTCGACGAGCCGGAGTACGGGGCGCTCGTCTCGATGGGCGCCCTCTCGGGGGTCATCGGCGACACCGCCGACGCCTACCGGATGCGGATCCTCAACATCGCCGTACCGCAGCTGTTCGGCGCGGTCGGCGTCGCACTCGGCACCCTCGTCTTCGGGCGGGGCTGGCTCGCGGTCGGCGTCCTCACCCTGATCGCCCTGGCCTCCGGGATGATCTCCTCGATCGGCACGGTCGCTTCCGTCTCCGGACTGCTGCTCCTGCTCAACGCGGTGGTCGGGGCCGGACTGCCGCTGCCGCAGCCCTGGTGGACGGCCCCGCTCCTGCTCGCCACCGGCGGCCTGTTCGTGCTGGCCCTGACCCTGCTGGGCTGGCCGCTGCGGGGGCGACAGCCCGAGCGCACCGCCGTCGCCGCCACCTATCTGGCCCTCGCCGACGCACTGGACGCCGCCGGCGGACCCGACTACGACGACCGCCGCCGGCAGGTCACCCAGACCCTCAACCAGGCCTACGACCTGATCCTGGGCCGACGCGCCCGCGTCCACGGGCGCAGCCCCTCACTGGTCCGGCTGCTGGCCCAACTGAACGTGGTGATCCCACTCGTCGAGGCGGCGCCCGCCGTGCACCTGCGCGGCCGCCCGCTACCCCCGGGCATCGCGGCGGCCGTCCGCGACCTCGGCCGGGCCGTGGAGGAGGGCCGCACCGAGCCGCCCGAACTGGACCTGCCCGCGCCGCACACCCCCGCCGAACGGGCCCTGGACGCGGCCCTGAGGCACGCCACGGCCGTCGTGCACCTGCCCGAGCCGACCCTGCGCAGCGTCGACGACGACCGGCTGGGCCGCCCCACCGCCCTGCACGTCCGGGCCCGACAGGCGGCGCGGGACATGATGTTGTCCGAGGCGTCCTGGCGGTACGGGCTGCGGCTCGCCCTGTGCATCGGGCTGGCCCAGTCGCTGGTCTCACTGGTGCCCGTCGAGCGCTCCTACTGGGTGGCCCTGACCGTCACCTTCGTCCTCAAGCCCGACTTCGGGTCGGTGTTCTCCCGGGCCGTGCTGCGCGCCCTGGGCACCGTGGGCGGACTCGCCGTCGCGGCCGCCGTGCTCGCCGAGGTGCCGCGCGGCTGGTGGGACGTCCCGGTCATGGCCGTCCTCGCCGCCCTGATCCCCGCGTTCTCCGCGAAGGGGTACGCCTTCCAGACCGCCGCGATCACCCCGGTGATCCTGCTGCTGTCGGACCTCCTCAACCACCAGGGCTTCGACCTCATCCGGCCCCGGCTGCTGGACAGCCTGATCGGCTGTGCGATCACCCTGGTCTTCGGCTACCTGCTGTGGCCGGAGAGCTGGCACACGCGGATCGGGGACCGGCTCGCCGACACCGTCGACGACGCCGCCCGCTACGTGGAACGGGCCTTCGGCGGCCCGCCGCCCGACACTGCGGCCGGGCTGCGGGCCGCGCGGACCGTGCGGCTCCAGGCCCGCCGGCGCCTCTACCGCGACCTGTCGTCCGTACGCAGCGAGTTCCAGCGGGCGCTGACCGAGCCACCGCCGACCGGAACGCGGGCCGCGGCGTGGTGGCCGCTGGTCGTCGCCGTCGAGCGGATCGTCGACGCGACCACCGCCGCCCGGGTCCGCGTCAACCACGGGGCCCCCGAGCCCCGGCCCGCCGAGGTGACGGCACTGACCTCCGACCTGCACGCCCTCGCCGACGGAGTGCGCACCACCCGGACACCCGACCGGCTGCGGCCCCCCTCCGAGCAGCCCGGCGACGCGGCGTCCGTCCTGGAGCCGGTCCGCCAGGAGGTCGCCTGCGCGCGCGGCATCGCCTCGTCCGAACCCTGACCGCGCCCCAGGGGGCCGGAGGGCCAGGAGGGATCCCCCGAACGGGCCGTCCGCCCGGCTGTCGGGGCCCGGCCGGGAGAGCATCGGGGCATGAGGTCCCTCTTCCCGCGCCGCCGGCACCGCCGCGCCGTGGCCGCCCCGGCCCTCGCCGCCGCCCTCGCGACCGCGGCCGGGTGCGCCGATGTGCAAGGGCTGCGCGACGACGGCGACCTGGGGACCGTGCACGCCCCACAGTCCTTGTGGAAGGAGATCCGTCCCTCCCCGCCCGGCCCCGGCGAGCAGCCCGGTGCGGCGGCGGTGGTCCCCGGGCTGCCCAAGGCCACGGGCCGCACCATGCGCGACGTGGACGCACTGGCCGTCGTACGGGCCGACATCACCGCCGCCGCCCGGCAGGACGGGGGCACGGGACGCCTCGTCGACCCCCGGGCGGTGCGGCGGCTCGCACGCTGCACACAGGCTGTGGACGGCGGTCCCGACTGCCCGGTGCGCCCGCCCGTGCTGCACGACGTGACGGGCGACGGGCGCGACGAACTGATCACCGCCGTCGACATCGACGGTCGGATCAGCGAACTGCGCGTCTACACCGTCCGGGACGACGGCTCGGTCACCCGGATCCTGTCGCGGCGCGGGGTCCTGGAGGGCGTGGAGGTCGCCGCCGAGCACCTGGCGCTGCGCGAGCCGACCTCGAACCCGAAGCAGGTGTCCGTCTCGGACTACGTGTGGAACCCCGAGACGGGGGCCATGGACCTGTCCGAGCTGACCCTCGACGACTGCCCCACGCTGAAGGCCGGCTCCACCCCGTGCGCGGCGATCCGGGGCTGAGGGGCGGCCCACCATGCGGGTGACGAGCAGTCTGCGCTGGAAGATCGCTCTGACCACGACGGCCGTGTGCTGCGCCGTCGCCGCCGTGCTCGGGATCCTCGTGCACAACGTGGTCGCCCGGCAGGTCGTCGGCGAGGTCCGCAAGGACGCCGACCGGGACCTGGACCACGCCCTGACCGAGTACCAGTACGGCACCTCCCACGGCCACCTGAACGTCGCCCTCGACCCACCCGACCTGCCCGGACCGCTGCGGGGGCTCGTCGCCCGCGGGCGGACCGGCAGCATGGTCGGCGCGCACGCCGGCCGGCCCGTCATGTGGGCCGCCGGCCCCGCCGACGGCAAGCCCCTCGCCGTGTGGGTCCCGTACGAGAGCACGCGCAGCCGACTGCGGGACCTCGACGCCGCGATCCTGGCCTCCGCCGCGATCGCCGCCGGGGTGGTGGCACTGGCCGGCCTGTTCCTCGCCAACCGGATCAGCAGCCGGCTGACGACCACCGCCGCGGTCGCCCGCCGGATCAGCGCCGGCGACCTCGACGCCCGGGTCGACATCCCCGACGCCGCGGGTGAGGGCGCGCACCGCGACGAGGTACAGGACGTGGCCCAGGCCCTGAACACCATGGCCAAGTCGCTTCAGGAGCGACTGGAGGCGGAGAAGCGGTTCACCGCGGATGTCGCGCACGACCTGCGGACCCCGCTGACCGGCTCGCTCGCCGCGGCCGCGCTGCTGCCCGAGGGCCGCCCCAAGGAGATGATCAACGACCGGCTGGCGGCCCTGCACCGGCTCACGGAGGACCTGCTGGAGATCTCCCGCCTGGACTCCGGCGTCGAGCACGCAGATCTGGCCCGGGTGGAACTCGGCCGGGCGGTGCGGCGGGCGGCCGCCGCGACCCGGCTGGAGGTGTCGGTACGGGTGGTCCGCGACATGGAGGTGCTCACCGACCGGCGGCGCCTCGACCGGATCCTGGCGAACCTGCTGGTCAACGCCGACCGGCACGGCGCCCCGCCGATCGAGGTGACGGTCGAGGGGCCGGTGGTGACCGTACGGGACCACGGGCCCGGCTACCCGGACCGGCTGATCGAACAGGGCCCGCAGCGCTTCCGCACCGGAGACCCCGGCCGCGGCCGGGGCCACGGGCTGGGCCTGACCATCGTCGCCGGCCAAGCAGCGGTCCTGGAGATCACCCTGGACTTCGCCAACGCGCCGGACGGGGGCGCGGTGACCACGCTCCGGCTCCCCGTCGGGCGTCTGGTGGACGGAAGTTGACGCAGGGGAGCGGGGGGGGGGGGGGGGGGGTAAAAAACCCCCCCCCAACACGAAAAAAAAAAAACA
>NZ_JBHXTC010000026.1:56760-97415 GCF_042677605.1 Streptomyces sp. NPDC127106
TTTCACGTGAAACACCGCCCCGCTCCGCTCTGGCCGACGGGGCAACTGCCCGCGGGGCGAGGGCCCGCGGGCAGCCGGCCCGGACGCCGGCGTCAGACGCCGATGTTCTTGCCGTCCTGGCGCCAGACCGACACCACGGCCGGGCGGACGAGCTTGCCGGGGCCGTCGGGCCACACCGACGCGGGCTTCTCGACGGACGCGCCGTCGATCTCGCCCGGGTGCTGCACGGCGACCAGGACGCGCTTGTCCTGGACCAGCGGGCCGCAGGTCTCGGCGCCGCGCGGCACGGTCAGGAACTGCTTGAGCTCACCACGGCGCTCGCCGGCGGTGGCGACACCGAACAGGCCGTCGTGGGAGCCGAGCTGGTTGCCGTCCGTGGAGATCCACAGGTTGCCGTGCGGGTCGAAGGCCACGTTGTCCGGGCAGGAGATCGGGCTGACCTTGTCCTTCGGGAAGCCCGCGAAGTAGGTGGCCGGGTCGTTCGGGTCGCCGGCGACCAGGAACAGGCGCCAGGCGAAGGCGTCGCCGGCCGGGTCGTCGAAGCTCTCGGCGAGCTCCAGGATCTGGCCGTGCTTGTTGGCGTTGCGCGGGTTGGCCTCGTCGGCGCCCGGCTGGCCCGCCTTGCCCCGGTTGGTGTTGTTGGTCAGCGCGACGTAGACGCGACCGGTGCGCGGCGACGGCTCGACGTCCTCGGGGCGGTCCATCTTGGTGGCGCCCACCTTGTCGGCGGCCTGGCGCGTGAAGACGTACACCTCCTCCGCGGTGAAGCCCTCGACGTGCGAGACGTTGCCGGTGGCCAGCGGGATCCACATGCCGGTGCCGTCGAACTGGCCGTCCGACGGGTACTTGCCGGTGCCGTCGATCTGGTCGGCCGGGGAGTCGCCGGTCAGCTTGGCGACGTAGAGGGTGCCCTCGTCGAGCAGGGTGAGGTTGTGCTCCTTGGCGGCGCGGCTGTTGCCCTTCATCATCCGCTTGCTGGAGACGAACTTGTAGAAGTAGTCGAAGCGCTCGTCGTCGCCCATGTAGACGACCGGGCGGCCGTCCTCGGTGAGGCGGGGCTGCGCGGCCTCGTGCTTGAAGCGGCCCAGCGCGGTGCGCTTGCGGGGCACCGAGTTCGGGTCGTACGGGTCGAGCTCGACGACCCAGCCGAAGCGGTTGGCCTCGTTGGGCTCCTGCGCGACGTCGAAGCGCTTGTCGAAGCGCTCCCACTTGCGCTCGGAGGCGGCGCCGGTGATGCCGTAGCGCTTCAGGCGGGCGGCCTGGACGGGCTCGGTGACGGAGCCGCCGTTGGCGAAGTACTGGTTGAAGTTCTCCTCGCCGTGGAGGGTGGTGCCCCACGGGGTGGTACCGCCGGCGCAGTTGTTGAGGGTGCCGAACACCTTGGTGCCGGTCGGGTCGACCGAGGTCTTCAGCAGGGCGCTGCCGGCGGCCGGACCGGCCATGCGGAACTCGCTGGTCGTGTGCAGGCGGCGGTTGAGCTGGTGGCGGTTGACCGCGGTCAGCTTGCCGCTGCGGTGGTCCTCCTGGACGACGACCACGGACAGGCCGTGCGCGGCCCAGGCGATCTCGACCTGCTCCTTGGTCGGGTTGGCCGGGTCGTAGCCCTTGAACATCAGGACTTCGTCCGTGTACTCGTGGTTGGCGACGAGGAGCTGCTGGCGCTCGTAGCCGCTGCCGAGCGGGAGCAGGCTGAGGAAGTCGTTGTTGTAGCCGAACTGACCGGCCTGGGCAGCGGCCGTCTGCTTGTCGGCGTTGAAGCCCGGGGCGCCCTTGACGATCGGGTCGCCCCACTTGATGACCACGTTCTGGGCGTAGCCCTCGGGGATCGTGACCTGGTCGGCGGTGTTCGGCGCGACGGGGGTGAAGCGGAGGCCACGGGCGGCCTGGCCGGCGCCCTCGGCGGCGCCCTGGGCGTCGGCGGCGGGGGCGGCGGTGGCCTGCGTGCCGCTGCCGCCGACGGCGACGGCCGTACCGGCGGCCGTGGCGACCGTGACGACGGCGGCCGAGCGCAGCATCGAGCGGCGGGACCAGGTGCGGGCGATGATGTCGCCGGCGTACTCGTTGTCGCTGGTGTTCGGCACCTCGTGGAAGCAGGCGTCACCACAGCGGTAGCGACAGGTGAGGGCGGAACGGCCGCCCCCATGCGGGTTGCCTATGAGCGGCAGAAGCTTGCGCACGAGTGTCCTCCGTAACTGCGCGGTTGCCGACGGGAATCGGCCGAATCCAGCGGTGACGGTAAGGGCGGGGCACGCCGAACCGGCGGCCGCAGGATGAACGTCCGGTGAACCGGGCGCGTCGGGGCGGGAGTTCAGCGAGGGTGGGGGTGCGGTTCGGCGGGGCTGATGTGGTGTGGTAAGGCTCTGTACGGGCCCGCACGGCAGGCGGTCCGGAGGAGCCCTCGCGCGTGGCGGGCGGATCGGCCAAGATCCGCAAGAGAAGGCCGAAAAGGGCCTGGCGCCACGAGGGGTGCCCCTGCAGACGTTCCAGCCGAGGGGTCGATAACCTTACGTGTCCACTCTGGGCAGGGATCAACCGCGCAGCACGGACAAATGACGCACGCACTCATGCGAAAGGCCTGGCCCATGGGTATTCGGAGCTTGTTGCGCAAGGTTTTCGGACGGTCCGCCGAGCCGGTTCCGGAGACGACTGAGGCCACTACTCCTTCGACGTCGGCAGCGGCTGTCCCGAGCCAGTCGGAGCGGACTCCGCTGGACGCGGCGGCCGAACTGGTCGCGGCGTCGTTCGACAACCACACGGTCCCGCCGCAGTCCGCGCCGCGCGACCGCGAGCCGGGCGCGCTCGTCACGGCCCCCGCCGCCGACCCGACGGTCCCGGAGGCCCGCCGCCCCCTTCCGCCGACCGAGGCGGCGGTCCCTGCCGCCGCCACGGCTGCCGCCGCCGTGACGGCCCCGGAAGCCGAGGTAGCGGCTCCTGCCGCTGCCGTTTCCCCCGGAGCCGAGGCTGCCGAGGCTGCGGCGCCCGCCGCCGAGGCGGAGCCCGAGGCCCCCCTCGTGGAGGCGCGGGAGGCCGAGCCGGCCGCCGCCGCGGAAGCCGTGACCGCTGAGGCCGCCGCCGAGGCGGAGCCCGCCGCCGCGGAAGCCGTGACCGCTGAGGCCGCCGCCGAGGCGGAGCCCGCCGCCGCGGAAGCCGAGCCGGTGGACACCGCCGCAGCGGCCGAGCCTGCCCTCGCCGAGGTGCAGCCGGAAGCGGAGCCGGTCACCGCGCCGGCCGAGCCCGTCGCCGCCCAGGACGAGGCTGAGCCCGCCGCCGAGGCCCAGGCCGAGCCCGTCGAGGCGTCCGCGCCGCAGGAAGCCGAGCCCGCTGAGGCAACGGCTCCGACCGAGGCCGAGCCGGCCGCCGCCCTGCCGCAGCCGGCCGAGGCGGAACCGGAGGTCGAGCCCGGCGCCGTACGGACCGACGTGGAGCCGGCCGCTGCCGAGCCGGAGGCCGCCCTCGCCAAGGTGCAGCCGGAAGCCGAGCCGGTCACCGCGCCGGCCGAACCCGCCGCCGCCCAGGACGAGGTCGAGCCCGCCGCCGAGGCCCAGGCCGAGCCCGCCGAGGCGTCCGCGCCGCAGGAAGCCGAGCCCGCTGAGGCAACGGCTCCGACCGAGGCGGAGACGGAGCCCCGAGTCGAGTCGGCGAACGTGGAGCCGGAAGCCGAGCCCGTCGCCGAGCCTGCCGAGGCTGAGCCGGTCGCCCCCGAGGCCGAGCCCCTCGCCGCACAGGCCGAGCCGGAGCCCGAGCCCGGGGCCGTTGGCGTGCAGGCAGAGGCGGAGGCCGAGGCGGCGCCTGAGGCCGAGCCCGTTGCCGCGCAGGACGAGGCGGTTGACGTCGCCGCAGAGGCGGAGCCCGTCGCCGAGCCTGCCGACGCGGAGCCGGAGGTGGAGCCCCTCGCCGCACAGGCCGAGGCCGAGGAGGGTGACGTCGTCGAGGGGCCGGCGCACAGTGCGGCGGTGGTGCGCAAGCGGGCGCCCGAGGTGGCCGCGGCCTACAAGGCGGCCGGCCAGGTGCTCCGCGCCAAGGGCAAGGCGGGCGCCCGGGCCAAGGTGTACCTGGTCCTGGACCGGTCCGGATCCATGCGGCCGTTCTACAAGGACGGCAGCGCCCAGTACCTCGCCGACCACGCCCTCGCCCTCGCCGCGCACCTCGACGACGAGGCGACCGTGCACACCGTGTTCTTCTCCACGGAGGTGGACGGCACCGCCGACCTGACCCTCGACACCCACTACGGGTCCTGGGTCGAGGGCCGTCACGCCGAGCTCGGCCGCATGGGCCGCACCAGCTACCACGTCGCCGTGGAGCAGGTCCTGGAGCGCTACCGCAAGGACGGCGACTCGGGCCCGGCCCTCGTCGTGTTCCAGACCGACGGCGCCCCCGACAACCGGCAGCCGGCGAAGCAGGCCCTGGCGGACGCGGCCGCGTCGGCACCCCAGGTGCACTGGCAGTTCGTCGCCTTCGGCGACCACGACAACAAGGCCTTCGACTTCCTGCGCAAGCTGGACGCAGAGAACGCCGGGTTCTTCCACGCCGGCCCGGCTCCCTGCGAGCTGACTTCGGCGGCCCTGCTCAAGGGCGTGCTGGAGCGGTTCTAGCCGCCCCGCACGCCTCCCCGCACCCGCACCCGCACCCGCACCCGCACCCGCGCACCCGCGCACCGCACCGCGGGCCTACACAACGGCGCCCCCGCCCGCGCGGCGTGGCCGGGCGGCGTTAGGCTGGCCGTGTGGAGGCGTGCGGGACGCCGGCCGCCCCGCCCGGCAGCTCCTACTGGTGCTGCTTGACCGACTTCTCGACCGGCTCGGAGGTCTTCGCCTCCACCGGCTTGCGCAGCGAGATGTTCAGCTCGCGCAGGCGGGACTCCTCCAGGACCGTGGGCGCGCCCATCATCAGGTCCTGCGCGTTGCCGTTCAGCGGGAAGGCGATGGTCTCGCGGATGTTCGGCTCGTCGGCGAGCAGCATGACGATGCGGTCCACGCCCGGGGCGATGCCACCGTGCGGCGGGGCGCCGAGGCGGAAGGCGCGCAGCATGCCGGCGAACTCCCGCTCGACGGTCTCGGCGTCGTAGCCGGCGATCTCGAAGGCCTTCAGCATGACGTCGGGCTCGTGGTTGCGGATGGCGCCGGAGGACAGCTCGATGCCGTTGCAGACGATGTCGTACTGCCAGGCCAGGATGTCGAGCGGGTCCTTCTCCTCCAGGTCCTTCATGCCGCCCTGCGGCATGGAGAACGGGTTGTGGGAGAAGTCGATCTTGCCGGTCTCCTCGTCCCGCTCGTACATCGGGAAGTCGACGATCCAGCAGAAGCGGAAGACGTTCTCCTCGAAGTGGCCGGCGCGCTTGGCGGCCTCGACCCGGACCGGGCCCATGATCTTGGAGACCTCGTCGAACTCACCGGCGCCGAAGAACACGGCGTGGCCGGCGGCCAGGCCCAGGCGCTCGGTGAGGACCTTGACGTTCTCCTCGGTGAGGAACTTGGCGATCGGGCCGGTCAGCGTGGAGTCCTCGCCGACGCGGACCCAGGCCAGGCCCTTGGCGCCGAGCGAGACGGCGTAGTCGCCGAGGCCGTCGAAGAACTTGCGCGGCTGGGCGGCGGTGTCCGGGACCGGCAGGGCGCGGACGTGCTTGCCGGCGAACGCCTTGAACTCGGAGTTCTCGAAGACGTCGGTGATGTCGACGAGCTCCAGCTTGGCGCGCAGGTCGGGCTTGTCGTTGCCGTACTTCAGCATCGACTCGCGGAACGGGATCCGCGGGAACGGAGAGGTGACCTCGCGGCCGCCGCCGAACTCGGTGAAGAGCTCGGTCATCAGCTTCTCGATCGGCTGGAAGACGTCCTCCTGCTCGACGAAGGACATCTCGACGTCGAGCTGGTAGAACTCGCCCGGCGAGCGGTCGGCGCGGGCGTCCTCGTCGCGGAAGCAGGGCGCGATCTGGAAGTACCGGTCGAAGCCCGAGATCATCAGCAGCTGCTTGAACTGCTGCGGGGCCTGCGGCAGCGCGTAGAACTTGCCGGGGTTCAGGCGGGACGGGACGACGAAGTCGCGGGCGCCCTCCGGGGAGGTCGCGGTGAGGATCGGGGTGGCCATCTCGTTGAAGCCGAGTGCCACCATCTTGTGGCGGATCGCGGCGATGACGGCCGAGCGCAGCATGATGTTGCGGTGCATGCGCTCGCGGCGCAGGTCGAGGAAGCGGTACTCCAGGCGCCGCTCCTCGTTCACACCGTCGTCGGTGTTGATGGTGAAGGGCAGCGGGGCGGCCGCGCCCAGCACCTCGACCTCGGCGGCCTCGATCTCGATCTCGCCGGTGGGCAGGTCGGGGTTGATGTTCTCGGCGCCGCGGGAGACGACCTTGCCGTCGACGCGGACGACGGTCTCCTTGGAGAGCTTGTCCAGGACGTCGGCGGCGGCGGTGCCGGGACGGGCGACGAGCTGCGTGATGCCGTAGTGGTCGCGCAGATCGATGAAGAGGATGCCGCCCAGGTCTCGACGATTGTGCAGCCAGCCGCTCAGCCGGACGTCGGTGTTGACGTCAGAGGCGCGGAGCTCGCCGCAGGTGTGGGACCTGTACCGATGCATCAGTCATCCAGTTCTTCGCGATACCAGGGTGGATTCAACCCTCCCAAGGTTACCGTCCGGGACGCCGGCCGCGCTGGCACGCCCGGCAGGCCCCGCGAACGAGCACGTACGGGCGATGACCTGTAAAGATGACCCGGTGCGCACCGAGGACGTCCTGGCCGCCATCGCGACGGGCCTGTGGCGGTGGGACAACGCTTCCGGAAAGGTCAGCCTCGACGGCGAGGCCGCCCGGCTGCTCGGGCTGCCCGCCGAGCCGGCCGTGCTGCCGGAGGCAGCCGTACGGTCCCGGTTCCACCCGGTCGACTGGAACGAGATCAACGGGATCGTCAACCTGGCGGTGGCCGAGGGCACCCTCGCCGAGGCGCGGCTGCGGATCATGGACGGGGACGGGCGGGTGCTGCGGACCGTCCGCAGCCGCTCGAAGCCGGTGCAGAGCCGGTCCGACGACGGCCGCCTCGCCTACGAGCTGATCGGCACCATCCAGGAGATCGCCGAGCCCCAGCCCGGCACCACCGCCGCCCACACCACCGTCACCGGCGACTGGCGGCGCTCCCGCGAGGCCTTCCTGCTGGATGCGGGGCGGGCGCTGGCCGAGGCCCGGTCCACGGCCGAGGTGCTGCGGGTCGCCGCCTCGCTGTCCATGCCCGGCTTCAGCCCCGACGGGCTCGCCGTCTTCGGGGTGGCCGGGGACCGGCTGTCGGTCATCGGCCACCACGGGCACGGGCCCGGGGACGAGGGCCCCTTCGCGGACATGCGGTTGGACACGGACTACCCGGCGGCGGAGGTCGCCCGCACCGGCCGGGCGATCTACCTGCCGACTGCCGAGGACTACAAGCGGCGGTTCCCGGCCACTTGGCCGCTCGCCCAGCGCTTCGGCCGGGCCTCCTGGGCCTTCGTGCCGCTGGTCGTGGCCGGGCGCACCATGGGCGCCTGGCTCGCCGCGTTCAAGCACCCGGTGTCGTTCTCGCCGGACGAGCGGTCCGTGCTGACCACGGTGGCCCGGATGCTGGCCCAGGCGCTCCAGCGGGCGGGGGTGGCCGAGTCCGAGCGGGAACTCACCACCGGGCTGCAGCGCTCGATGATGCCGACCCTGGGCCCGGACATCCCCGGCATGCAGATCGCCGCGCGGTACGTCCCGACCGGCGGCGGGCTCCAGGTCGGCGGCGACTGGTACGACGTGATCCCGCTGCCGTCGGGCCGGTTCGCGCTGGTCATCGGGGACGTTCAGGGGCACGACGTACGGGCCGCCGGGCTGATGGGCCAGCTGCGGATCGCGGTGCGCGCGTACGCCTCCGAGGGCCACCGCCCCGACGCGGTGCTCGCCCGCGCCTCCCGGTTCCTGGCGGGGCTGGGCTCCGCGGCGCAGGGCACCGGCTCGTACGGCGGCCCGGACTCCGGCCCCGACCCCGATCCGGACGGCGACGCCGACGCGGGCTTCGACTTCCGGAGCCCGCGCTTCGCGACCTGCCTGTACGTGGAGTGCGACCCGGAGACCGGGGGACTGGAGGTGGCCCGCGCGGGCCACCCCGACCCGGCGATCCGGATGACCGACGGCACCGTCCTGATGCGGCCGACCGCCGGGGGCCTGCCGCTGGGCATCATCCCCGACACCGACTACCCGACGACCCGGTTCACGCTGGAGCCGGGCGAGACGATGCTGTTGTGCACCGACGGGCTCATCGAGACCGGTGGGCACGACCTGGACACGGGCTGGGCGCGGCTGCGGGCGGTCCTGGAGGCCGGGTCCGGGGCGCACGGGACGGAGGACCTGGAGAAGCTGGCCGACCTGCTCGTGCAGGCGGTGCACGGCCCGTCCTCCCACCACAGCACCGGCCCGCTCGCCGACCGGCGCGAGGACGACATAGCCCTCGTCCTGCTGTGCCGGGAGGGCCCGGGCTGCGGCTGCGGCGCCCCGCTGCGCCAACCGGCCCGGCCCTCGCGCCGCACGATGCTGACCGTGGCGCAGGCGGAGCCGGCCCGGATCGCGGGCGCCCGCCGGCAGATCCGGGAGCTGCTGCACGACTGGGCGGACCCCGATCAGGTGGACTCGGCGGTGCTGATCGTTTCCGAGATGGTGACGAACGTGCTCATGCACACCGACGGCGACGCGCTGCTGGTCGCGGAGGCGGTGGGCGAGCGGGGCGCGCGCCGGCTGCGGATCGAGGTGGCGGACTCCAGCGACGAGCTGCCGCACGTGCGCCAGCCGGGCGAGATGGCGTCGAGCGGCCGCGGTGTGCTGCTGACGGAGATGCTGGCGGACGCGTGGGGCGTGGACCCGCGCGGCGAGGGCAAGTCGATCTGGTTCGAGCTCCACGAGCGGTCGAAGCCGCAGTCCGACTGAACGGCCCAAGCGGCCCAAGCGGCCCAAGCGGCCCAAATGGCCGAAGTGGCCGGAGCGGGAGGGCGGCTGACGCGTGGTTGGATGACGGCGTGCCCAGCTCCTCCCTGCTGCCCGAGCCAGTGCGCCGTATCGCCGCCTGGTGCGTGGTCATACTCCTCGTCACCGGTGTGGCCGCGGTCGGGGTCTGGTTGTGCATCGTCTTCAAGGCCGCCGTCACCCCGGTCCTGCTCGCCCTCCTCGGTACGGCCCTGCTGGGGCCGCTGCACCGGCGGCTCGTCCGGATGAAGGTCAACCCCTCGCTCGCCGCCGCGCTCACCTGCCTGGCCGTGCTCGCGGTGGCCGGCGGGGCCACGTACATCGTCGTCTCGGCCCTCCTCAACACCGGCGACCAGATCATCAGCGCCCTCCGACGCGCCGGCCAGGACCTCGCCGGGCACTTCGGCGCCGCCGGGACCTCCCTGGAGGACCTGGCCGCCAACGCCAAGGAGCTGCTGGCCAAGTTCGGCGGTACGGCCGCCTCCGGCGTCATCGCCGGGCTCAGCGTCGTCGCCGAGATGATGGCCACCGCCGCCCTCGCCCTGCTGCTGATGTTCTTCTTCCTGCGCGATTCCCACCGCGCCGCCGCGGCGCTGCGCGGGCTCGGCCCCCGCGGCAGGGGGGACGGCGTCGAAGCGATGGCCCGCCGCGCCTTCGACGCGGTCGAGGGCTTCATGCGCGGCACCACCTTCATCGCCCTGATCGACGCCGTCCTCATCACCGTGGGCCTGCTGGTGCTGCAGGTGCCCGGCGCCGTCGGGCTCGGCGCCCTGGTCTTCCTCGGCGCGTACATCCCGTACCTGGGCGCGTTCCTCTCCGGCGCGCTCGCCGTCCTCGTCGCCTTCGCCGACCGGGGCTGGGTCATCGGCCTGTGGGTCGTCGCCCTGGTGGTCGCCGTACAGCTGGTGGAGGGCCACTTCCTGCAGCCGGTGATCCAGAGCCGGACCGTGCAGATGCACCCGGCCGTGGTCATGCTGGCCATCACCGCCGGCGCCAGCGTCGCCGGGATCCTCGGGATGCTGCTCTCGGTGCCCGTGGCCGCCGCCGCGTTCGGCATGGTGTCGGAGCTGCGGGCGCGCCACGCGGGAATCCGGCGCGGCGAGCGGCGGGAGCAAGCCGAGTAGCGGGTGTTTCCGGACAACCGCGAAGCGGTTCACGATCATCCGTTAGCGGAGGACGCGAGGCCGCCGATATGACGCGGCCGCGTTTTCCAGCGCAAACACCGAAAAGGATCTGAAGACTCCGTGGAAACGGCCGGGTGACCCGATGGGGAGCATTCCAGCCGCTCTCCGCCGCCCGGCCGAAACCCCCTGGTACGGGATTGCTGTTCGTGCCATCGTCTTTCACCGGACCGGGGGGACCAGCTCAGCGCTTGCCGCTGACGGCGGTACTGGCTCTTCCTCTCGGCTGCACCACGACGTGTCCGCTCAGAAGAGGAGACAGCGTGCGCAAGGCAGCAAGGTTCACCGCGGTGGCACTCTCCGCCGCCGCGATCGCCCTGGGATCCGTCACCGTCGCCCACGCCGGCGACTACAGGGAGGACGGGGTCCGGATCCGCTCCAACTCCACCACCTCGTCGACCAGCCTGGGCCTCGGCTACCGGAGCCACACCATCACGCCCATCTGCTACAAGGCGGGGACCGTGATCAACGGCAACCAGTGGTGGGACAAGCACCGCAACAACAACACCAGCGTCACGGGATACAGATCTTTGACCCTGCTCACCAAGTACGCCACGAAGCACTGCTGATCGCTGCTCGCATCCCCCGGGGGCGGGGACCGCTGTAATCGGTCCCGGCCCCGGGTGTGCCGCGCAGTGTACGACCACCAGTCCGACCATCGAAAGGCTGATCGTGCACCACGCACGCCAACGGCTGCCCCTGCTCGTGGCCGCCGCCGTCGCGGTCGCGACGCTCGGCGCCTGCAGCGGCCCGTCGAGGGAGGAACCGGGCGGCGCGGCCGCGGCCACGGGCGAGCCGCCGGTGAAGGTCACCCCGCAGACCGACCCGGCGAACGCGGCCCTCCCGCTGGACGCCTACGGTTTCGACAAGAGCCAGCAGAAAGTGCTCCAGCAGGCGCAGGACATCCTCACCGAGGCCTGTATGCGGCGCATCGGATTCGCCTCCTTCAAGAATTCGAGCACGTACATCGCCAGCCCCGACACTCGCCGGAGCACAAGCGGAATCGGCCTCGTGGACGCCGAATCCGCAAAGAAATACGGCTATCGCACGGGCGAATTGCCGAACCGCGAGGCCGGCGCCACGGCCAAGCGCGACCCGAGCGAGACGGCCGCCCTGTTCGGGCCGCAGGACGGAGCCCCCGCCCACCCGGGCGCCCCGGAGGGCGGCTGCGCGGGCGAGGCCGCCCGCAAGCTCTATCCGAAGGGCACCAAGGGCGCCTCCGCGACCCCCGCCGGGAACGGCCTGGTCGACGAGCTCACCCAGCAGGCCGGGGACCGGGCGCGCGGCGACAGCCGGGTCACCGCGGCCATCGCGCAGTGGAGCTCCTGCATGCGCGACGCGGGATTCCAGGTGAAGACGCCCTGGGAGCTCCAGCAGATGGAGGGCACGCGGTGGACCGGGCCGGTCACCGGTGAGGAGATCACCGCGGCGACGACCGACGTGTCCTGCAAGCAGAAGACGAAGCTCTCCGACACCTGGACCGCCGTCCTGACCGCCTACCAGAGCACCCTGATCGAGAAGCACAAGCAGGACCTGGACCAGGAGAAGAAGCGTCTCGGCGAGCAGGTGGCGTTCGCCGAGAAGGTCCTCAAGGACGGCGCGGCATGAGGCTCCGCCGGGCGGCGCGCGCCCTGTCCGCGACTGCGGCGGCCCTGGCATCGGCCCTGCTCGCCGGGTGCAGCAACGCCCCGGCACCCTCGGCTCCCGCCGGGGGTACGGCGGCGGCCGCGCCCGCGCTGCAGCCGCCGAGCTCCGAGGTGCGGCAGGCGTACGACACCTACTGGGCCACCTGGCTCGCGGCGAACCGCACGCCCGACCCGCAGGACCCGGCCATCGAACGGGTCGCCACGGGGAGCCAGTTGCAGGAGCTGCGCGACAACCTCGCCCATTCCAGATCCGCGGGACAGGTGCTCCTCGGCGAGGTGGGCCACCGGATCGACGGCGTGGAGAGCCCGGGACCCCGGTCGCTGATCCTGCACGACTGCGTGGACCTGGACCGCTGGCTGATCCACGACGCCGGGACCGGCGAGCCGATCGACCAACTGCAGGACAAGCCCTCGCAGATGGGCGCCTTCACGCTGACCCGGGAGAGCGACGGCGCCCCGTGGCGGGTGAGCTCCCTCCAGGTGATCGGCGAGAACTGCTGAGCGACGAAATGGGTTTCACGTGAAACATCAAGAGCCGCCGGACACCGAGTCCGCGGTGGATGGATCCGACGGGCCCGAGGGATCCGACGAGTCCGAGGGATCCGACGAGTCCGACAGGCCCGCCGGGGCCGGCAGCTCCCCCGGGGCCGGCAGCTCCCCCGCGGCCGGCAGTACCGACGGGGCCGACGACGCGCGGGCCTCGCTGGGCCGGCGGCGCCGCATCCTGACCTGGGTCGTCGCCGGCGCCGTCGCCCTGACCGGGGCCGGCATCGCCGTCGCCGCGACCATCCGCTCCCCCGCCCAGGTCGCCGCCGACGCCGCACCGCCACCCGCCTCCGTCCTCGCCGACCGGGTCGAGCGGCGGGTGCTCACCTCCTCCGTGGTCGTCCGCGGGACGGTCGCCGCGGAGCAGACGCTGGCCGTGTCCCCGGGCGCCGGGGCCGCCGCAGGCGCCGGCACGGGCGGCAAACCCGTGGTCACGCGGGTCAACAAGCAGCCGGGGGCGGCCGTACGGGCGGGCGAGGTGCTGGTCGAGGTGTCGGGGCGGCCCGTGTTCGCCCTGGCCGGGGCCCTGCCCGTGTACCGGGACCTGAAGCCCGGCGCCACCGGCAAGGACGTGGGGCAGTTACAGGAGGGCCTCAAGGCGCTCGGCCACCCCACCGGCAAGGACCCCGCGGGCACCTACGGCCCCGGCACCAAGGCGGCGGTCACCGCGCTCTACGCCGCGCTGGGCCACACCCCCCGGCCCGCCGATCCCGGCGACGCCGAGAAGCTCCAGGCCGCCGAGGACGCCGCGGACGCCGCGCAGCGGCAGGTCACCACCGCCAAGACGGCCCTCGCCAAGGCGAAGGCCGGCGGCGGCGCCGACACCGCGGAGGCGCAACAGCAACTCGCCTTCGCCCAGGCCGACCTGGCCAAGGCCACCGGCCGTCTGGAGGCGGCCAGGGCTGCCTCCGGGCCGATGGTCCCGGCGGACGAGCTCGTCTTCGTCAAGGGCTTCCCGGCGCGTCTGGACGCGGTCAAGGCGGCGGTGGGCGAGCCCGTCCCGGACGGGCTGCTGACCCTGTCGGCGGGCGCCCCGGTGATCCGCTCCTCCCTGCCGGCCCACCAGAAGGACCTGGTCAAGGCGGGGATGAAGGTGGAGGTGCTGTCGGAGGCCACCGGGCTGACCGCCACCGGAACCGTCGCCTCGGTGGCCACCGCCCCGACCCCGGCGACCAGCGGATCCGGGGCGGCCGGGCACGGGGCGGCCGCACCGGACGGCGGCGGCTCGGGCGGCGGCGGCGCCCCGGGCGGGGCCGCGGACGCCGGCGGATACGCCCTGACGGTCACGCCGGACCAGACGCTCGACACCCGGCTCGCGGGGCAGGGCGTACGGCTCACGGTGACCGCGGCGTCCTCGGGCGAGCCGGTCCTGGTCGTGCCGCTGTCCGCGGTGTCGGCCGGGGCCGACGGGCGGACCACCGTCACGGTGCTCGGCAAGGACCCGGCCGCGGCGGACGAACGGCGGCGCGTCGAGGTCCGGGCGGGGATGTCCGCCGACGGGATGGTCCAGGTCGAGCCGGTCGGGGGCGGCGCGCTCGCCGACGGGGACCGGGTCCTGGTCGCCCAGGCGAAGCCATGACCGCGCCCGAGGGCGCGGCAAGCCCCTCCACCGCCGACCCGTCCGCCACGGGCCCCGCCCCCACGAAGCCGACCGCCACGGGCCCCGCCACCACGAACCCGACCGCCGCGGACCCGGCCACCACGAACCCGACCGCCGCGGACCCGGCCACCACAAACCCGACCGCCACGACCCCGGCCGCCGCGGACCCGGCGCCGGTCGCCCGGTTCGAGGGCGTCGGGCTCACCTATCCCGGCCCGCCGCCCGTCCAGGCGCTGCGGCCCTGCGACCTGACGGTGGAGCGCGGTGACTACGTCACCGTCGTCGGCCCCTCGGGCTCCGGGAAGTCGACGTTCCTGAACGTCGCCGGGCTCATCGACGCCCCGACCGCCGGCCGCTACCTGCTCGACGGCATCGACACCGGCGCCCTTCCCGACCGCGACCGCACGGCCCTGCGCGGGCAGCGCATCGGGTTCGTCTTCCAGTCCTTCCACCTGCTGCCGCACCGCAGCGCGCTGGAGAACGTCCTGCTCGCGATGGTCTACAACGGCGTCCCGCGCGGTCAGCGCGCCGGCCGGGCCCGTACCG
Organism: Streptomyces sp. NPDC127106; assembly: GCF_042677605.1. Taxonomy (NCBI): domain Bacteria; kingdom Bacillati; phylum Actinomycetota; class Actinomycetes; order Kitasatosporales; family Streptomycetaceae; genus Streptomyces; species Streptomyces sp. NPDC127106. The sequence continues at coordinate 71,227 of NZ_JBHXTC010000026.1, forward strand.
CCCTGGAGCGCGTAGGACTCGGCCACCGCAGCGGCCACCTGCCGACCCGGATGTCCGGCGGCGAACGCCAGCGCGTGGCCATCGCCCGCGCCCTGGTCTCCGAGCCCTCGCTGCTGCTGTGCGACGAACCGACCGGCAATCTCGACACGGCGACGGCCGGCGCCGTACTGGCCCTGCTGGACGAGCTGCACGCCGACGGACTGACCCTGCTGGTGATCACGCACGACCCGCACGTCGCCCACCGGGGCCGGCGCACCGTGTCCATCCGCGACGGGGTCCTGAGCGAGGTGGTCTCGGCATGAGGTGGCCGCACCGGGGCATGAGGTGGCGTCGCGGGACGCGCGACGGGGGCGGCGCCGACCCGACCATCACCCCCTCCCGGCTGTCGGCGCGCGACCTGCTGTCCGAGGCGCTCGCCGGAATGCTCCAACGGCCCGCCCGCTCGGCGCTCACCGGCCTCGGCACGGTCCTCGGCGTCGGCACGTTCGTGGCGATCCTCGGCCTGACGGCCACCGCGTCCTCGCAGATCGACAGGCGCTTCAACGCCCTGACCGCCACCGAGGTCGGCGTGCAGGACACCGCGGGCGGCGCAGATCCCCAGCTCGCCCGGCAGGTCCCGAACGCCTTCCCGAAGGACGCCGACACCCGGGCGGGCGCGCTCAACGGGGTCACCGCCGCCGGGGTGTTCTGGCCGGTGCCGCTCGGCGAGACGACCGTGCGGTCCGCCCCGGTCGCCGGGGCCGCCGGGGAGCGGCTCCCGGTCGTCGCCGCCTCCCCCGGCATGCTGCGCGCGGCCGGGCTCACGCTCGGCGCCGGCCGGGCCTACGACGCCTTCCACGACGGGCGCGCCGAACAGGTCGCGGTGGTGGGCTCGGCGATGGCGGCCCGACTGGGCATCACCACGCTGGAGAGCCGCCCCGCGGTGTTCATCGGCGACCACCCGTTCACCGTGATCGGGATCGCGGGCGGCGCCGAGCGCAAGCCCGATCTGCTGCTGTCGGTGATCGTGCCCCGCAGCACCGCGGAACGGCTGTGGGGGCCGCCCGACCACGCCCAGCGGGCCCGGATGCTGGTGGTGACCGAGCTGGGGGCGGCCCGGCAGGTGGCCTCCGAGCTGCCGCTGGCGCTGCGCCCGGACCATCCCGACTGGCTGACCCCGGCGCCGCCGCCGGATCCGCGGACGCTGCGGGCCGGGGTGACCTCCGACCTGGACCAGCTGTTCCTGCTGCTGGCCGCGATCTGCCTGGTCATCGGGGCCGTGGGGATCGCGAACACCACCCTCGTCGCCGTACTGGAGCGCACCGGGGAGATCGGGCTGCGGCGGGCCCTGGGGGCGCGCGGGCGGCACATCACCGCCCAGTTCCTGGCCGAGTCGGCCGCACAGGGCACGGTCGGCGGCCTGGTGGGCACCACGCTGGGCACCCTGACCGTGGTCGGGGTGTCCGCGCTGCGCGACTGGACCCCGGTGATGTCGCCGCTGACGGTCGCCGTGGCGCCGCTGATCGGCCTCGTCACCGGGGTCCTCGCCGGGCTGTACCCGGCCTGGCGGGCCTCCCGCACCCAGCCCGCCGAGGCCCTGCGCCGCTAGGCTCCGCCGGTGGTCCGGTCATGGCACCACGGGCCGGTGGGGGCCGGCCGCGCAGTTCCCCGCGCCCCCACGGGCACGACCGAGCCCGCTCAGGAGTGCTGCTCCATGGTGCTCGTGCGCTCCCGGGCGGTGGTGGGGATGGTCCCCAGCCGGCCCGCCTGGAAGTCGTCGAACGCCTGCTGGAGCTCCTGCCGGCTGTTCATGACGAACGGCCCGTAGTGCGCCATCGGCTCGCGGATCGGGCGGCCGCCGAGCAGGACGACCTCCAGGTCGGGGGTGTGGGAGTCCTGGGAGGCCTCCGCCCGCACGGTGAGGGAGCCGCCCTCGCCGAAGACCGCCGTCTGGCCGGTCTCGACGGGCCGCCGGTCGGTGCCGACGCTGCCGCGCCCGGCCATGACGTACGCGAGGGCGTTGAAGTCCTCGCGCCACGGCAGGGTGATCTGCGCGCCGGGCCGGACCGTCGCGTGGATCATCGTGATCGGGGTGTGGGTGATGCCCGGGCCGCTGTGGCCGTCGAGCTCACCGGCGATCAGGCGGAGCAGGGCGCCGCCGTCGGGGGTGGTCAGCAGCTTGACCTTGCCGCCGCCGATGTCCTGGTAGCGCGGGGGCATCATCTTGTCGGAGGCGGGGAGGTTCACCCACAGCTGGAGGCCGTGGAAGAGCCCGCCGCTGACGACGAGGGACTCCGGCGGGGCCTCGATGTGCAGGAGGCCCGAGCCGGCGGTCATCCACTGGGTGTCACCGCCGTTGATGACTCCGCCGCCGCCGTTGCTGTCCTGGTGGACGAAGGTTCCGTCGATCAGGTACGTGACGGTCTCGAAGCCGCGGTGCGGGTGCCAGGGGGTTCCCTTGGGCTCGCCCGGCGCGTACTCCACCTCGCCCATCTGGTCCATCATGATGAACGGGTCGAGGTGGCGGTAGTTGATCCCGGCGAAGGCGCGGCGCACCGGGAAGCCCTCGCCCTCGAAGCCGCTCGGCGCGGTCACGACGGCCAGCACCTTGCGGGCGGCGGTCTCCTGGGACGGTGCGGCGACGCGGGGGAGCGTCAACGGGTTCTCGACAGTCACTGCAGGCATGGTCGGCCTCCTTCTGCCTCGAGTTTAGTTGAAACTCGAACTTTCTGCCACCGGCCACAACACCACCCGCCCGCCCCTCATTCCCGCACCGACGGCCCCGCATCCCCGGGCCCGGCAAGCCACGAGGGAGTGCGCGGTCACGCTCAGAGCCCCTGGGGGGTGGAGAACCGACGGAGGCGAAGCGGGTGCGCGGCGGATGCGGCGGCGAAGGAGGCCGCCGCGGCGGCCGGGGCCCCGCCGACCAGGGCGGCCCGTCGCATACAAGGGACACACCGGGCGAGGCGGGCGGGGCACATCAGGGCACAGAGGGGCGGTCGGGGAAAAGCGGGCAATTCCAGGCCGTCGCACTGCCCCGTTTCGCGGATTCGCAAATTCCGCATTCGCGGATTCTTTGATTCCGAATCGAGAATGGAACGCCGGGCCCCCCTTAACTCAGATGATGCTCAAATAATGGGGGATTGATTGACGCGCCACGGCCGCCCCGGGCAGTCTTTGTGCTGCGCGGCCGACAGAGGGGCAAAGAGCCGGACGCGCAAGGCGGGGGGTAGGGGCTTACCGGGGTGCGCATGGCGCACTTCTCCCTTTCCACCCGAGCTCATTTAGGTGGCATGAAAGTCATGAGGAGAGAATTCAGCATGCGTTCCGCGATCAGGAAAAGCCTCGTCTCCACTGCCGCTCTCGCCGGTGTGACCCTGGCGCTGCTGCCCGGTTCGGCCCAGGCCGACGTCACCCCGGCCACGCAGGCTCTCCGCGTCGCGAAGTACCAGGCCTACCTCGCGACGAAGGTGGCCAAGGGGGACGAGCAGGCGAAGGAGACCGCCGAGGGGTTCGCGGCCCTTTCGGCCGCCGAGAAGAAGCGGTTCCTCGACCTGATCGAGGACCGCGCCCTGATCAAGCAGCTCCTCGATTCGGGCGAGTCCGCGGCTACGGGCGTCACCCGGAGGACGTTCGCGGCCGGCGACGTCGTCCAGGAGCGCGAGGCCGCCGGCGACGAGGACCTGACGTCCCCCAACTCCACCTCAGCACTGCGGGCTTCGGGCTACCGCGACATGTGGGCCTCGTACTCGGTCACCGACAAGTTCCTCGGCGTGAAGGTCGCGCGCGTCACGGTCCGCACCAACTACCAGGTCAAGGGCAAGGACACCAGGAAGGTGTACCCGGGCAGCGCCGCCCACTACCTCTACGTGCCGGGCTGCGACTTCGACAACAGCCCGGTGAAGGAGTGGATCTCCTCCCCGCCGGCCGACAACGCCCAGAGCGAGACCACCTGGAAGGCGGACTGCTGGGGCAGCTCCTGGACCATGCGTGAGCGCGTCTGGGGCGACTACCGCGGCTTCGTCGGCGGCTACCTGAAGGAGGAGTAAAACGCCCCGAATTTTCGCCGACACCCCTGGCCGGTAAATAATCTGCCGCACGCCGGGGAAATAGCGTAAATTCACGGTGCCGGGATTGCGACGCCTCCTGATTTTCCGCCGATATCCCTGCCCCTTGACGGAGGCGGGGATATCGGCGCGCTCAGCCGTACATGCGGCGCATCGCGAAGTCGACCATCTGCTCGACGGCCTTCGCGTCGAAGACCATCCGGTGGTCGCCCTCCATGTCGAGGACGAAGCCGTACCCGGTGGGCAGGAGGTCGATCACCTCGGCGCCGGTGATGACGAAGTACTTGGACTCCTTGCCGGCGTACCGGCGGAGCTCCTTGAGCGTGGTGAACATGGGGATGACCGGCTGCTGCGTGTTGTGCAGCGCCAGGAAGCCCGGGGTGTCGCCGCGCGGGCAGTAGACCTTCGAGGTGGCGAAGACCTGCTGGAAGTCCTCGGCGGACAGCGACCCGGTCGTGAAGGCGCGTACCGCGTCCGCGAGCGAGGGCGGGGACGGCTCGGGGTACAGCGGCTGCTCGTACCCGGCCCCGGGCATCGGCTGCTGGGGCTGGGCGTACTGCTGCTGCTGGGCACCCGGGTTCTGGTCGTAGCCGTACATGGCCCGAAGCCTACCGAGGGTCGGCACCCCTCAGACGCCCGGATCCGGTCAGTGGGTCCGCTTGATCCCGTCCACGAACGGCACCCAGGCCTCGGCGGCCACGATGATCACGGGCCCGGTGGGCCGCTTGGAGTCCCGGACGGGGACCACCCCGTCGACCCCGTCAGCCACCTCGACGCAGTCGCCTCCGCTCGCGTTGCTGTAGCTGCTCTTACGCCAGCGCGCGATGCTCAGGTCAATCTCGGTGCTTGCCATGTCGGAAGTCCTCTGCAGCGGCGTCGATCATCGCAAGGGACACCTCAGGTGGCAGCGCGGCGGCCCTGAGCAGATCGTACGACCTGCGGTAGTCCTTCACGAGGCTCCATCTCCGCGACGTCCGCGAAAAGCGTGAGCCCGGCAACCTCCCGTTTGTAGCGCAGCTCGGCGCCGTAGAAGGACGGCACGTTCGCCGACGCGTCGGGGTTCTTACGAGGAGGCACAGCACCCACCGCCATTTGCCACTTGGCCAGCGCAATCCGAAACCCTTCCCACGCTACGCCGCACCGCGCCAGTCTGTGAGCGGTTCGTCACAGTCCGCACAGGAAGGCCCCCCATGAGCCAGCACGCCGCCGACCGCCAGGCGATCGACGCCCTGATCGAGCTGCGCGCAGCCCTCGCCGCGCACGGGATCACGCTGCCGTCCCTCGACCTCCACCTCCCCTCCTACGCCGGTACGTACGGGGCCCCGCCCCTCATCGCCCTCGGCAACTGCAACGCCGGCACGGCCGCCCGGCTCGCCGCTGCGCTCCGGGCGGGGCGCCGGTGAGGCCGTTCGCCGTCGGGCTGCTCGTCACGGCGAAGGCGGTGCCGGAGCTCCGTCTCGCCGTGCGCGAGCACCTCGGCAGGCCGTGTCCGGAGCTCCAGCTCTGCGTCAGCGAGCTGCTGACCAACGTGATCACGCACCTCGGGGAGGGCACTCCGGTCACCCTGCGCATCAGCGGAAGGGCAACCCGCACCCTGCGGGTCGAGCTCACCGATCCCGATCCGCGGGCCTGGCCCGTCCTGCGCCATGCGACCGGCACCGACGAGTCCGGGCGGGGGCTCGCCCTGCTGGAGGTCGTGGCGCTGCGGTGGGGCGTCGCCCAGGGGGACGACGGCACCAAGACCGTCTGGTGCGAGCTTTGACGCTGGTCACAGTGCCCGGGTAAGGGTTGCTTCTTATTACCGGCGGGTAGCATCATGTTGTTACCGATTGGTATGTACGAGGAACCTGTCTTCCCGAGCCTTAACGGAGCCGTCGCCATGGGGCACTACAAGTCGAATCTCCGCGACATCGAGTTCAACCTCTTCGAGGTCCTCGGCCGCGACAAGCTGTACGGCACCGGCCCGTTCGGCGAGATGGACACCGAGACCGCCAAGAGCATCCTGTCCGAGATCGCCCGCCTCGCCGAGAACGAGCTGGCCGAGTCCTTCGCGGACGCCGACCGCAACCCGCCGGTCTTCGACCCGGCCACCAACACGGCTCCGGTCCCCGCCTCCTTCAAGAAGAGCTACGACGCCTTCATGGAGTCGGAGTACTGGCGGCTCGGCCTGCCCGAGGAGATCGGCGGCACCACCTCGCCCCGCTCCCTGATCTGGGCCTACGCGGAGCTGCTGCTCGGCTCGAACCCGGCCGTCTGGATGTACTCCTCCGGCCCGGCGTTCGCCGGAGTCCTGCACGCCGAGGGCAACGAGGCGCAGAAGCGCGTCGCGCAGATCGCCGTCGAGAAGCGCTGGGGCTCCACCATGGTCCTCACCGAGCCGGACGCCGGCTCGGACGTCGGCGCCGGCCGCACCAAGGCGGTCCAGCAGGAGGACGGCTCCTGGCATATCGAGGGCGTCAAGCGCTTCATCACGTCCGGTGAGCACGACATGGAGGAGAACATCCTCCACTACGTCCTCGCCCGCCCCGAGGGCCACGGCCCGGGCACCAAGGGCCTGTCGCTCTTCCTCGTCCCGAAGTTCCACTTCGACTGGGAGACCGGCGAGCTGGGCGAGCGCAACGGCGTCTACGCGACGAACGTCGAGCACAAGATGGGCCTCAAGGCCTCCAACACGTGCGAGATGACCTTCGGCGACCAGCACCCCGCCAAGGGCTGGCTGATCGGCGACAAGCACGACGGCATCCGCCAGATGTTCATGATCATCGAGTTCGCCCGCATGATGGTCGGCACGAAGGCGATCTCCACCCTCTCCACGGGCTACCTCAACGCCCTGGAGTACGCCAAGGAGCGCGTCCAGGGCCCGGACCTGGCCAACTTCATGGACAAGACCGCGCCCAAGGTCACCATCACGCACCACCCGGACGTCCGCCGCTCGCTGATGACGCAGAAGGCGTACGCCGAGGGCATGCGCTCCCTCGTCCTCTACACGGCCTCCGTCCAGGACGAGATCGCGGTCAAGGAGGCGGCCGGCGAGGACGCCAAGGCCCTGCACGGCCTGAACGACCTGCTGCTCCCGATCGTCAAGGGCTACGGCTCCGAGAAGGGCTACGAGCAGCTCGCCCAGTCGCTCCAGACCTTCGGCGGCTCCGGCTTCCTGCAGGAGTACCCGATCGAGCAGTACATCCGCGACGCCAAGATCGACACTCTGTACGAGGGCACCACCGCGATCCAGGGCCAGGACTTCTTCTTCCGGAAGATCGTCCGCGACCAGGGCGCCTCCCTGAACATCCTCTCCGAGGAGATCAAGAAGTTCCTCGCCCAGGGCGAGGGCGGCGAGGACCTGGCCGGCGCCCGCGACGCGCTCGCCAAGGCCGCCGTCGACCTCGAAGGCATCGTCGGCCAGATGATCGTCGACCTCACCGCCACCGGCGAGGACGTCAGGAACATCTACAAGGTCGGCCAGAACACCACCCGCCTGCTGATGGCCTCCGGTGACGTCGTCGTCGGATACCTGCTGCTCAAGGGCGCGGCCGTGGCCGCCGAGAAGCTGGCGGCGGGCGCCACTGGCAAGGACGTCCCCTTCTACCAGGGCAAGATCGCGGCCGCGAAGTTCTTCGCCTCGCAGATCCTGCCGGGCGTCTCGGTCCAGCGCGCGCTGGCCGAGGCCGTCGACAACTCCCTGATGGACCTCGACGAGGCCGTCTTCTAGTTCCGGTTCCTGCGGCAGGGCCGCAGCCACGGTGTACGCACAGCGGCCGGATCCTCGTGCGGGGGATCCGGCCGCCGGCGTACCCGGCCCTCCCGCGGCGTGCCCCGGCCCGGGCGATTCCCGCGTTGTCGGTGGTTCGTGGGACGCTCGTAGACATGAGTCCACAGGAGCAGCACGGCAGCAGCAGGGGGTACTCGGTCCCGACCGGGCGGCCCTACGCCCTCCGGGAGCTGCAGGCTGCCATCGGCAGCCTCGGCGACCACCTGAAGGAGCTCTACGACGGCGCCCACCCCGCCGAGTACGAGGCCGTCGCCGACGCCCTCTACGCCGCCTTCCAGACCGCCGCCGGACTCGCCCCCGCCAAGAGCTACACCGGCTGCCCCGAGCACCCCAACGGTGCCCTCGACCCCGAGGCGCCCGACGGCTGGGGCCGCTGCCTCATCTGCAACGACCGGCGCCGCCTCGGGCTGCGCGACCGCGGTGGCCGCGCCGGCCGGGCCGCCGCCGCCCGCCTCGCCGCCCCGCCCGCCGGGGAGCAGCGCCGGCTCGGCTACCCGGTACCCGACCCGCCGTACACCCTCCAGGCGCTGCGCGACCACGTCCGCACCGTCGAGGACCGCCGCTTCCACCTGGGCCTCGCCTCCCCCACCGACGACTTCGTGCGCATCGCGGACGACCTCCACCGCGCGTTCATCGTGGCCCGCGAGCTGTCCCGGCCCCGCGGCGCCTCCGGCTGCTCCGAGCACCCCGGCGCGCCCGTCGACCCGGACGCGCCCCCAGGAGAGGCCTGTATCTTCTGCGCCGGACGCAAGAGACGCGCGCAGCGCTCCGCGACGACCCCGGAGATGCTCCCGCGCATCCGCCGGGGCGACCGCAGGCAGATGCAGCGCCGGTTCGAGCGGCCGCCGGGCTGAGAAGCCGCCGGAACCGCGGACGACACGGCCCGCGGCCCGACGGACGACAGCGATCCGCCGCAGTCCGGCCAAGGCGAACACGACCGTCGTTAAGGTGAACCTCATGAGCTCTCCCGCCCGCTTCGACCGCGGCCACACCGACGATCTGATGACCTTCCTGACGGCCAGTCCGTCGCCGTACCACGCCGTGGCCAACGCGGCGAAGCGGCTGGAGAAGGCAGGGTTCAGGCAGGTGTCGGAGACGGACGCCTGGGACGCGGGCAGCGGGGGTCGGTTCGTGCTCCGCGGCGGCGCACTCATCGCGTGGTACGTCCCAGAGGGCGCGGCCGCGCACACCCCGTTCCGCATCATCGGCGCGCACACCGACTCGCCCAACCTCCGCGTCAAGCCGCTTCCTGACAGCGGATCAGCAGGTTGGCGGCAGATCGCCGTCGAGATCTACGGCGGCCCCCTGCTCAACACCTGGCTCGACCGCGACCTGGGCCTGGCCGGGCGACTGACGCTGCGCGACGGCAGCGAGCGGCTCGTCAACGTGGACCGCGCACTGATGCGCGTACCGCAGCTGGCCATCCACCTGGACCGGGCCGTCAACAGCGACGGCCTCAAGCTCGACAAGCAGCGGCACATGCAGCCGATCTGGGGGCTCGGCGAGGTCCGGGAGGGCGACCTCATCGCCTTCCTGGAGGAGGAAGAGGGCCTGCCGCAGGGCTCGGTGGCGGGCTGGGACCTGATGGTCCACTCGATCGAGCCGGCCGCCTACCTGGGGCGCGACCGCGAGCTGGTCGCCGGGCCGCGCATGGACAACCTGGTCTCGGTGCACGCGGGCGTCGCCGCCCTGGCCGCCGTCTCGGCCAGCGGCGGCACGCCGGACCACATCCCGGTGCTGGCCGCGTTCGACCACGAGGAGAACGGCTCGCAGTCGGACACCGGCGCCGACGGCCCGCTCCTGGGGAATGTGCTGGAACGTTCCGTCTTCGCGCGCGGCGGCTCGTACGAGGACCGGGCGCGCGCCCTCGCGGGCAGCATCTGCATCTCCTCCGACACCGGCCACGCCGTGCACCCCAACTACGCGGAACGGCACGACCCCACGCACCACCCGCGCGCCAACGGCGGCCCCATCCTCAAGGTCAACGTCAACCAGCGGTACGCGACGGACGGCAGCGGGCGGGCGGTGTTCGCCGCGGCCTGCGAGCGGGCCGGCGTGCCGTGGCAGACGTTCGTGTCGAACAACTCGATGCCCTGCGGCACGACGATCGGCCCCATCACGGCCGCCCGGCACGGCATCCAGACGGTGGACATCGGCATCGCGATCCTGTCGATGCACAGCGCGCGCGAACTGTGCGGCGCGGAGGACCCGTACCTCCTCGCCAACGCCCTCGTCGCCTTCCTGGAGTCCTGACGCCCCACCCCGGCCGACCGGCTGGCCGGCCGGCCGACCGACCGGAAACTCGGAACGCCCCCGCGCCGTGCGCGGGGGCGTTCCTGACGGCTCCGGTCAGGCGTCGAGGCCCGCGAGGACCAGGGGGAGGCGGGTGGCGCCGGTCAGGGTGAGGGTCAGCGGGACGCCCCAGTCCTGCTGGTGGACGTGGCAGGCCGGGTACTCGTTGGCCGGGTCGTCGTCGCAGGACGCCGCCATCGCGGAGACGTGCAGGACTCCCTCGGCGACGTCCGGGTTGAGCTCCAGATCCCGGAACAGGTCCGTGCCCGTGCCCTCCCCGGACAGCAGGAGCTCCGGCGGGGTCGAGGACACCAGCAGCCGCGTCGACGGCCCGTACCGGGTGTCGAGCTTCTGGCCGACGGGCGCCTGGAAGACCACGTCGAGGCGGAGCGTGCCCGGGACCACCTCGGTGGCGGCGCGCTGGGTGCGGTGGGCGACGGCGTCCACCCGCACCGCCTCCTCCGGCAGCCGCAGCCGGGTCAGCCGGTGCCGGGCGGACTCCACGACCACGATGTCCTCGCCGTCGAGCACGGCGTCGCTGGGCTCGCGCAGGTCGGTGGCCAGCGTGGTGACCTGGCCGGTCGCCGGGTCGAAGCGGCGCAGGGCGTGGTTGTAGGTGTCGCACACCGCGACCGAGCCGTCGGGCAGGGCCGTCACGCCGAGCGGGTGCTGGAGCAGCGCCTGCGCCGCGTCGCCGTCCCGGTGCCCGAAGTCGAACAGACCGGTCCCGACCGCGGTGCGCAGTACGTAGCCGTCGCCCTCGCCGTCGGCGGCGGGCTCGACGTAGCGCAGGGCGCTGTTCTCGGAGTCGGCGATCCACAGCCGGTCCCCGGCGGCCGCCAGCCCGGACGGCTGCGCCAGCCAGGCCTCCGGGGCGGGCCCGTCGTGCAGCCCCTCGTTGGTCGTTCCGGCGGCGACGGCCACGGTCCCGGTCTGCGGGTCCCACGTCCACAACTGGTGGACGCCCGCCATGGCGATCCACACCCGGCCCTGCCACCAGGCCACGTCCCACGGCGAGGACAGGTCCACCTCCAGGGCCGGCCCGGAGGCCGGCGAGCCCTGCCACCACTGCCGGCCGGTGCCGGCGACGGTCTCCACGGCCCCGGTGGCCGGGTCGAAGGTGCGCAGCGCGTGGTTGACGGTGTCGGCGACCACGACCCGGCCGTCGGGCAGCAGCGCCAGGCCCTGCGGCTCGCTGAACGCGTCCGGCCCGAAGCCGCGCTCGCCGCTGCCGATGCGGCGTACGACGGTCTCCCCGTCCGGGGCCAGCTCCACGAGCCGGTGCCGGGTCGAGTCCGACACGAGCAGGTTCCCGGACGGCAGGACGAGCGCCTTCCCGGGGAACCGCAGCTCGCCCGCCACGGGCTCGGGTGCCACGTACGGCCCGTCCCCGCGGCGGAGCGTGCCCTTGGCCTCGTGCTCGGCCTCCAGCTCCTCGACCAGGCGCTGGATGGCGTGCGCGTGGCCCTCGCCGGCGTGCTGGGCGACGATGTACCCCTCCGGGTCGATCACGACGAGCGTGGGCCAGGCCCGTACGGCGTACTGCTTCCAGGTGGCCAGCTCGGGGTCGTCGAGCACCGGGTGGTGCACCTCGTAGCGCTCGACGGCGTCGACGACGGCCGCGTGGTCGGCCTCGTGGACGAACTTCGGCGAGTGGACCCCGATGATCACGACGGTGTCGCGGTGCTTCTCCTCCAACTCGCGCAGCTCGTCGAGGACGTGCAGGCAGTTGATGCAGCAGAACGTCCAAAAATCTACAACAACGCACTTACCTCGCAGGTCGGCGAGGGTGAGCTCCTTGCCTCCGGTGTTCAGCCAGCCCCCCTTCCCCACCAGCTCGGGGGCACGGACACGGGCACGGCGGGGCGCGGGCGCGGGGGTGGGCGCCGGGGCAGCATCGTTCATGTTTCAAGCATGCCATTCACGTATGAACGGCGGGTCAACACGCGTGCCCGAGGCATATCCACTCCCAGGGGTGACGACGGGACCGGTGCCGCCGTGCGACTCTGACGGCGGGGAGCGAAGGAGGCGTCCGGCATGACGACCGCACACGGGCCCATCGACTACAGCGAGGGCATCGATCCCGAGCGTGCGCTGAAGTACGCCCTGCAGCATCTGTGCGGAGACCGTGCCGAGCTGATCGAGGGGGTCGTCTCGCACGTGACGCCAAGCTGGGACCACGAGAACGCAGCCGAAGAGATCCGCGACCAGATCAAGCCGCGAGTCAGAGAACTGGGCTGCGTCACCGGCTCGGGCAACCTGGACCTTCCGGGTTCCACCAACTGGTACGTGCCCGATCTCGCCGTCGCCCCGAAGGACCTGGTGAAGGGTGCCCAAGCCCTCCTCCCCGACCAGACGCTTCTGATCGTCGAGGTGACCTCGGACTCGAATGCCGAAACCGACCGGGTCGTCAAGCGCAAGCGGTACGCCGAGTACGGTGCGCCGCTGTACCTGCTGGTCGACCGGATGGAGAAGACCGTCACCCTGTTCTCCGGGCCCGGGCGGCTCGGGTACACCGAGGTCGACGGGCCGCACTCGTTCGGGACGCCGGTGCGGCTGCCCGAGCCGTTCGACCTGGAGCTCGACACCAGCGGGCTCTAAGCGAACAGGGCGGTCAGGCGGGGGAGGCGGGCGCCGAGTTCGGCCGTGTCGTCGAAGTCGAAGTCCCAGGTCGGGTCCAGGGGCGGGTAGCCGATGGTGAAGGAGCCCGAGGGGAGCTCCTGGCCCGTGACCTGCTCGTACGCGGTCCAGGCGAGGGCGAGGGCGTCCTCGTCCTCCAGTGCCAGGCCCTCCGCCGCGGCCTCGCGGACCGCGGGGTGGTCGGCCAGGGAGTCCGGGTCGGCGAGGGCTGCGGTGAAGACGGCCTCGCCCTGGGTCAGCAGCCAGCCGCGGAAGTAGTCGAAGCCGTCGTCCGAGCAGCCGCCGTTGATCAGGTACGCGGCCGCCCACAGCGGGCTGCGGTACGACTCGGCGAGGAGGTCCCACAGGACCTGCTGGGCCGCGGCTATCTCGGCCGGCGGCCGCCGGGCCAGCAGCCGGGCGGCGCGCGCGGCCACCTCGTCCGGTGCGGCCTGCGCGCGGGCCGTCTCGATCAGGGTCCAGAAGGTCTGCTCGTCCATGGGGGGAGCCTCGCATCCCCCTGTGACATCAGGCGTCGAGGAAGGAGTGCAGGGAGGCGGTCAGGGCGTCCACGAAGCGGTCCCGGACCTCCGGCGGCAGCAGGTCGAGGGAGAGGTACGGGTTCAGGTCCTCCAGTTCGACCAGGAGGAGTTCGCCCGAGGGGGCGCGGCAGGCGTCCACCCGCTGGATGCCGTGGGACAGGGTGTTCCACCTGATGAAGGACGCCGCGAAGTCGAGGTCCGCCGCCGTCGGCTCGTACGGGACCAGTTCCCAGCGGCGGGCCGGGTCCGGGGCGTACAGGGCGTACTGGAAGGTGTCGTCGACGTAGGTGAAGGACACCTCGTACGCGAAGTCGATGCGCGGCTGGATGAGGATCTCGCCGGCCGGGCCGGACGGGTCCGGGGTGAAGGTGAGGCCGATGGAGTCCGCACCCTGTTTCGGTTTCACCGCGTAGACCGGGGCGGAGGGGAGCCGGTCGAGGTGGGCCGGGTCGTCGATCGTGGGGATGACCGGGTAGCCGGCGGCGGTCAGGTCGAGGAGGTACTGCTTGCCCGCCATGTCGCCGCGACCGGTGAGCGGGTTGTACACGCGGCTGCCGGTGGCGAGGGCGGTGGCGCGGAAGGCGTCGTAGGCCTGCCGGTAGTTCAGGACCGGCCCGCTGTTGCGGACGACGACCGCGTCGAATCCCCTCGGTATGAGGGCCTCCGCGTCCTCGGGGTGGCACAGGGCCAGCTCGAAGCGGGTGCGCAGGCGCGAGGTGAGGAAGACGTCCTCGTCGCCGTAGCGGCGGCCGCGGGCCGGGTAGGCGAGGTCCGTCACGTAGAGCAGCTGGGGCATGGGGGAAACCTATCCCCGCGGGTGTTGCCCCGGCCGGACCGGGCCGGGCTCCCCCGGCCCGGCCCGGCCGGGCCGTCAGCGGGTCGGGGGGTGCATGCCCAGCATGCGGTCCTTCAGCGCCGGGAACTGTTCGCGGGTGTCGGCGACCTTCGCCGGGTCCAGCTCGACGGTGAGGACTTCCTCGCCGGGGCCGGCCTCGGCCAGGACCTCGCCCCACGGGTCCACGGCCAGGCTGTGCCCGGCCTGCTCGACGCCGGCGTGGGTGCCGGCCAGGCTGCAGGCGAGGACGTACGACTGGTCCTCGACGGCGCGCGCCCGGTTCAGCAGGGTCCAGTGCTCGCGGCGGCGGGCGGGCCAGCCCGCGGCGACGACCATCGTGGTGGCCCCGGCGTCGACCAGGCCGCGGAAGAGTTCCGGGAAGCGCAGGTCGTAGCAGGTGGCGATGCCGAGGGTCTGCTCCGGCAGGGCCACCGTGGTCAGGGAGTCGCCGGGGGTCATCATGACCGCCTCGCCCTGGTCGAAGCCGAAGCGGTGGATCTTGCGGTAGCTGGCGGCGAGCTCGCCCGCCGGGGAGATGACGAGGGCGGTGTTGTAGAGGGAGCCGTCGCCGGCGCGTTCGACGACCGAGCCGGCGTGGAGCCAGACCCCGACGTCGCTCGCCGCCTTGGACATGGCTTCGAAGGTGGGGCCGTCCAGCGGCTCGGCCTCGGTCTCGAACAGCTCGTAGGCGAAGGCGCCCACGGTCCACAGCTCGGGCAGGACGACGAGGTCCGAGCCGGCCTGTTCCCGGACGAGATCGGCGGCCCGGGCCCGTCGGTGGGCCACCGACTCCCCGTCGGTCACCGCGATTTGGATCAGCGAGGCGCGCACACTACCACCATCCTGGTATTCAAGCCGTCAACTCGGCCTACGATCGTCACACGAAAGCACTGCCGGGGTACGCACCGGCAGCGTAGTTTTGGAAACCGTCCACACGCTTCCCGACATGGCACCGCCGAAGAGCACGCGAGGGGTCCCGTTGACCGTCCATCCGCATCCCAGCTTCCAGCCCTATGCCGACGCGTGGACGCACTCCATCGAGGCGATATCCGAGCTGGTCCTCCCCCTGACGGAGGGCGAGTGGAACCGGGCGACCCCGTGCCCCGGCTGGTCGGTCCGCGACGTGGTGTCGCACATCATCGGCATCGAGACCGAGATGCTCGGGGACCCTCGGCCCATCCACACGCTGCCCCGGGACCTGAGGCACGTGGTGGACGAGTTCACCCGGTACATGGAGGTCCAGGTTGACGTCCGCCGGCACCACACCGCGCCGGAGATGACCTCGGAGCTGGAGTACACGGTCATCCGGCGTACGCGGCAGTTGCGCAACGAGAAGCGGGACCCGTCGACGATGGTGCGCGGGCCGCTCGGCAACCAGGTGACGCTGGAATTCGCTTTGCAGCTGCGGGCGTTCGACGTGTGGATCCACGAGCAGGACCTGCGGGCGGCGCTCGGCGTGCCGGGGAACTGGGACTCGCCGGGGGCTTTCGTGGTACGGGACATCCTGCTCGCCGGGATGCCGAAGGTGGTGGCCAAGCTGGCGGGGGCGCCCGCGCACTCGACGGTGGTGATCGACGTGCACGGGCCCGTGGAGTTCCTGCGGACGGTCCGCGTGGACGGTTCGGGGCAGGGGACGATCGACTCGACGCCCTCGCTCGGGCCCGCGGTGACGCTGGCGATGGACTGGGAGACGTACGTACGGCTGGCGGCGGGCCGGGTCCGGCCGCACGCGGTGGCCGACCGGGTGCGGATCGACGGCGACGCGGAGCTGGCGGCCGCGATCCTCGCGAACTTCTCCGTCACCCCGTAGGGCAGGCCGTCGGCGCTAGCTACCCGTAGGTGGGCGGGGAGCGCCAGCGCGGGAAGCGCCAGCGCGGGCGTCGTGAGTGCGGGCGCGTGAGTGCGGGCGGCAGAGGAAGTCGCCCGCGCATCTCCTCGTGCGCGCGCGTGTGCGCGCGTCGTGGTCGGGCATGCCGTGTCTCCTCAGCCTGGGACTCCTGGGCCCTCGTGACCCCGGACCCGCGGGGCCGCCGGGGCCGCTGCCGAGAACCGGGGCGGGCAGTTCCTCGTCCCCGTCACGGGGCGCGGATCGCTCAGGAGAAGAGGGGGTCGCAGACGTGTGGTCGAGGTTGTCGGCCGCTGCCGTTCCGGAGAAGGAGCGGCTCGACTGGTTCACGGACATCATCGCGCAGGAGCTGGTGCCGACGGCGATCAGGAGCGAACAGGCCGACAGCTTCTGGGCCGAGGCCTCCGTCCTCGACCTCGGCCCCGTACAGGTGTCGACGTTCGAGTTCGCGGCCCTGCAGTCCCGGCGCACGGCCGCCCATGTGCGGCGCAGCGACCCCGAGCAGTACCAGATCGGACTGGTGACCGACGGCGCCATGTCGCTCGACCAGAACCGCGGCACGTCGGGCCTGTTCAACGGGGACATCGTGCTGTGGGACACCTCGCTCCCGATGTCCTCGAACGCCGTCCCCCCGGAGGGCGGCCTGGTCCGGGCCGTCATCCTGGCGTTCCCGCGCGACGCGATGCCGCTGCGCGGCGCCCGGGTGGAGCGGCTGCTCGCGCAGCGCATCCCGGGCGGCCACGGGATGGGGGCGATCCTCGCCCAGTACATGCGCTCGCTGGCGGTGCACGGCGCGGACTGCGGTCCGGCCGAACTGGACCGGCTCGGGACGGTGGCCCTCGACCTGGTGGGGGCCTGCCTGGCCGGCGTGCTGGGCGCCGAGGAGGCACTGTCGCCCGAGGCCCGCACCCGGGCCCTGCTGGAGCGGATCGAAGCCTTCGTCGAGCACAACCTGGGGGATCCGCAGCTGACCCCGGCCGCGGTCGCGGCCCGGCACGGCATCTCGCTGCGCCGTCTGCAGCAGCTCTTCCGGGAGCGGGGCGAGACGCCGGCGGCCGGGATCCGGCGGCGCCGGCTGGAGCGGTGCCGGGCCGAACTGGCGGACCCCGCGCGGGTCGAGCGGCCCGTGCACGCGGTGGCCGCGCGGTGGGGTTTCACCGACCCGTCGGTTTTCAGCCGCTCGTTCCGCGAGGCGTACGGGGCGAGCCCCACCGAGTACCGGCACCGGGCGGTGGCGGAGGCGCTTGCGCAGGAGGTCAACGATGTCTGCGCGGGCCGCACAGTCGCGGGCCCCGTGCGGCCCTAGGCTCGGGGCCACTGGCCGGATGGCCGTGGTCGACGGGCTGCGGGGTGGGGAAGGACGGGGGTCTGCCCCGCCCCTGCCGCCCGTGGACCGCAGCGCACCGCGCGCCGGCACCCGCTCGGCTCACTCGGCTCCGCGGCCCGGGACCGTACGCACGGGAGTGGGGGCCGGGACCGGCCGCTGCGGCGCCGGTCCGGCTTCGCGTTCGCGTTCGCGTTCGCGCTCACGGGCGAGGGTACGGCCGCGCAGGCGCAGGATCTGGGCGAGGCCGAGGAGCTCCACGACGAAGACCGAGGAGAACGCGATCCGGTAGTCGTCGCCGGTGGCGTCCAGCAGCAGGCCGATCGTCAGCAGGGTGGTCATGGAGGCGAGGAAGCCGCCCATGTTGGTGATGCCGGAGGCGGTGCCCTGCCGTTCGGCCGGGTTGGCGGGCCGGGCGAAGTCGAACCCGATCATCGAGGCGGGCCCGCAGCTGCCCAGCACCACGCACAGCATGACGAGCAGCCACATCGGGGCCCGCTCGCCGGGGAAGACCAGGACCGCGGCCCACAGTGCGGCCGTGGTCCCGACGGTGCCGAGGGCCAGCGGGAGCCTGGCGCTCTGCCGGCGGCCGATGATCTGCCCGTAGACCAGGCCGAAGGCCATGTGCGAGGCGACCAGCAGGGTCAGCAGCCCGGCCGCGGTGGTCCGCGGCAGGCCCTGCGCCTCGACCAGGAAGGGCATGCCCCACAGCAGCAGGAACACCATCGCCGGGAACTGGGTGGTGAAGTGCACCCACAGGCCGAGACGGGTGCCGGGCTCCCGCCAGGAGTCCCGGATCTGCCGGCGTACGAAGCCACCACCGCCCGCGGCGGGCTGGGCCGGGGCCGGCTCGCAGCCCTCGGGGTGGTCCCGCAGGAACAACACGAGCGGGACGAGCACCAGCAGGCCCGCGGTCGCACTGCCCGCGAACGCCGCGACCCAGCCGAGGCCGTGCAGGACGGGGGCGAGGACCAGGGTGGAGACCAGGTTGCCGGCCATGCCCACCAGGCCGGCCAGCTGCGCCATCAGCGGCCCGCGCCGGGCCGGGAACCAGCGGGTGCCCAGCCGCAGGACGGAGATGAACGTCATCGCGTCCCCGCAGCCCAGTAGGGCGCGGGCGGCGAGCGCGGTGCCGTACGAGGGGGCCAGCGCGAAGCCGAGCTGGCCGGCGGTGAACAGGACCACGCCGAGGGTCAGCACCCGCTTGGTGCCGAGCCGGTCCACCATCAGGCCGACGGGTATCTGCATGCCCGCGTAGACGAGCAGTTGGAGCAGGGAGAACGTGGAGAGGGCGGAGGCGTTCACGTGGAAGCGGTCCGCGGCCTCCAGGCCGGCCACCCCCAGGCTGGTACGGAAGATCACCGCGACGAAGTAGACGGCGACGCCGATCGACCAGACGGCCACGGCCCGCCGCCCTCCCGGCGGCTCCTGCGGCGCGGGGGCCGCCCCGGACGCGGAGGCCGCCCCGGACGCGGAGGCCGCCCCGGACGCGGGGGCCGCCCCGGACGCGGGGGCCGCCCCGGACGCGGGGGCCGCCCCGTCCGGCGCGCGGCCGGTCACCGGCCCGTCCCGCGGACCAGCGCCTCGACGCGGCCCACGTGGCCCCGTACGGCGGCGGCGGCCGCATCGGCGTCGCCGGCGCGCAGGGCGGCCAGGATCCCGGCGTGTTCGGCGAGGGTCCTCTCCACCCTCTCGGGGTGGGCGTGCAGCAGGGCCACGCCCATGCGCAGTTGGCGGTCGCGGAGCTGGTCGTAGAGGCGGGCCAGGATCTGGTTGCCGGCGTGGCGGACGATCTCGGCGTGGAAGCACCGGTCGGCGGCCGTCATCGCGGCGAGGTCGCCGGCGGCGGCGTGCCGGCGCTGCTCGTCGAGCAGGGCGGCGAGCCGGTCCAGCAGGGCGGGCGGCGCGGGCACGGCCCGGCGCACCGTGAACTCCTCGACCAGCAGCCGGGTTTCGATGACGTCGGCGATCTCCTGGGCGGAGACCGGCAGGACCAGGGCGCCCTTCTTCGGGTACAGCCTCAGCAGCCCCTCGGTCTCCAGCCGGAGCAGCGCCTCGCGCACCGGGGTGCGGGAGACCCCGACGGCGTCGGCGAGTTCGCCCTCGGTGAGGAGGGTGCCGCCCTCGTAACGGCGGTCGAGCACGCCGTCCTTGACGTGCCGGTACACGCGGTCCGCGGCGGTGGCGGAAGCGGCAACGGAAGCAGCAACAGGGGCGTGAGCGGGAGCGGAAGCGGGGGCTGGAGCGGCCATGGGCACAGGTTAGATACATGAAGGGTGCATCCGCTCGTGCCGTCCAGGATGCGGACCCCCGCCCCCGTCCGCTGCATCGAACGATGTACACCGGCTTCGTCCGGCCGCAGGACGAGACGGGCCGCACGCGCCGGGACGCTGGTTGCATGGCCGACAGCACCCGCCCCGAGGCTCCCGGACCCGGGGAGAACACGACCACGAGCACGACCACGACCACGAGCGCCACCGTGACCGCCCCTGCCACCGCGACCGCCACCGCCACCGCCGCCAAGTCCGCGGCCGGGGCCGGGGCCCGGCTCCCGATCCTCGACGTCCTGCGCGGCGCCGCCATCCTCGGCACGCTCATGACCAACGTCTGGATCTTCACCTCGCCCGGCTCCGAGTGGAGCGTGCTCCAGGGGCGCCTGGACCTGCCCGGCCCGGTCTCCGACCCGACCCCGGCCACCATCGCCGAGTTCCTCTTCCGCTTCCTCGCCGACGGCAAGTTCCTGTCCCTGCTGACCATCCTGTTCGGGGTGGGGCTGGCCATCCAGTTCGACTCCGCCGCACGCCGCGGACAGCCCTGGCCCGGCCGCTACCCCCGCCGGGCGGCGTTCCTCTTCCTGGAGGGGACCGTCCACTTCCTCCTGGTCTTCGCCTGGGACGTTCTCATGGGGTACGCGGTCACCGCCCTGCTGGTGGCCTGGCTGCTGGCCCGCTCCGAGCGGGTGCGGCGCGCGGCCCTGTGGACGGCCGCCACCGTGCACCTGTCCCTCGTCGGCCTGGTGACCCTCGGCGGGCTCGCCGAGCCCGACACCGGCGCCGAGGTCCCGGACCTCGATGCCGTCCGCCTCTACGCCGACGGCAGCTGGCTCGACCAGATCCGCTTCCGGCTCGACCACGCCCTCGTCCTGCGCATCGAGCCCGTCTTCTCCTTCGGCCTCCTGGTCTTCCTCTTCCTGCTCGGCGTACGCCTGCACCGGGCCGGCGCCTTCGCCCCGACCGACACCGGGCGCCGGATCCGGGCCCGGATGGCCGGCTGGGGCCTGGGCCTCGGCCTGCCGCTCGGCACCGCCGCCGCGCTCGCCGGCACCGACTTCTTCGCGCTCGGCCGCTACGTGATCGCCCCGCTGGTCGCCGTCGGCTACATCGGCCTCATCGGCTGGGCCCTGGACCGCCGCGTCCTCCCCGGGGCCGCCGCCCTCGGGAACGTCGGCCGCACCGCCCTGTCCGCCTACGTCGGCCAGAACCTGCTGTGCATGCTGCTCTGCTACGGGATCGGCCTGGGCCTCACCGCCCGGTTCGCCGGGACCGGCCCCTGGTGGGTGATGGGCCTGTGGGCGGCCGTGTCGCTGCTCCTGGCCGTCGGGTCCTGGCTGTGGCTGCGCCGCTTCGAGCGCGGCCCCCTGGAGTCCGTACAGCACTGGGCGCTCACGTCCCGCCGGGCCGCCCGTCGGTGACCTCCACCTCCAGGACGAACTCGTCGTACGGGGCCTCCCCGGGGTAGGGCGGGCGGACCTGCGCGAAGCGGATCCGGGCCCGCCCGCCCGCGCGGGTCCCCCGCACCGTGAAGATCTGCTCCAGCGCGGCGCCCGGCGGCAGCGCGGCGGGCGGCGTCGGTGTCGGGGCCGCGGCCACCGCGACCGCGTCCGCGTCGCCCGTGACCTGCCAGGTCCACACGTATCCGCGGGCCCCGCGACCGGCGAGCCGCACCTCGTACGCCTCGCCCGCGCCCAGGGCCAGCCTGCGCACCTCCACCCGCGACCACCTCCCTCCCGGCGTCCCTGATTCCCGGCTTCCCGGATTCCCGGTTCAGGCGGGGCCGATCACCGGCCCCTCCTGCCAGCCCGCGCCGTCCCGCCAGTAGTGCTGGAGCCGCCGGTCGGTGCGCAGGACGACGACCTCCAGGTTGAACCCGAAGCTGCCCTGCAGCATCCCGGTGACGGCGACGACGTCGTGCCCGAACACGGCGCTGCGCCGCCAGGCCGCCCCGGCCGCGTTGCCCCGCCACCAGTGCTCCACCCGCCCGCCGGCCACGGCCACGCACAGCTCGTAGTTCCCGGCGGTGTCCTCGTCGGCGGCCCCGTACTGCCCCTCGATCAGGCAGGGCGCGGAGGTGACCGCGCTGCCGAAGACCTCCCCGGGGCGCCAGACGAAGCCGTTCGGGTCGTCGCGCCACCACAGCTGCATCCGACCGTCCGTCCGGGTGGCGACGAGGTCGAGGTGGCGGCTGCGGGTCTGCACCAGGGCGGGCCCGAAGTGGGCGATGCCGGAGGCGAAGCGGCCGCCGTCGTTCCAGGTCCAGGGGGCGCCGTTGATCCGCCACCAGTGGCCCAGGCGGCCGTCGGCGGTGCGCACCACCACCTCGAAGTTGCCCGGCGTGCCGTAGTCGCTCTGGATGAACGCGGGCGTGGAGCCGACGGCCGCGTCGCCCGGGCCGAAGGCGCCGCCGTCGCGCCAGGTGCCGGCGGACTGCTCGTAGTACCAGTGGCGCAGCCGGCCGCCGGTGGTCACGTGCACGGATTCCATGTTGCGGTTGTAGGTGGTGCCGGTGAAGGCGGGCTGGCCGGAGGCGTCGGCGGCGAAGACGGCCGCGCGGGCCCACGGGAAGGGGGCGTCGCCCTCGCGCCACCAATGCTGGAGGCGGCCGCCGGCGGTCGTCGCGAGCATCTCGAAGTTGCGGTGGGCGCGACCGTTGCCGCTCTCGTACACGTTCCCGGAGTGCAGGCGCCGCTTGGTCCACGGGTCGACGTTGGTGCCGCGCAGCCCGCACTTGGCCCAGTGGTCGATGTCGACCTCGCCGTAGGCGATCCGGCCGTGGCCGCCGGCGTGGTAGCCGGTGCCCCAGGAGTTCTTGAACAGCCAGCAGCCGGCCGCGTCGTCGTAGCCGGTGATCAGGACGCAGTGGCTGCCGACGAAGCGGTCGCTGGTGCGGTGGTAGACGCCGGAGCCGAGGCCGAAGAAGTCGTCGTAGACGTCGAAGCAGGCGGTGAGCGGGCCGACCGTGTCGAGCCACACCTTCTGCTGTTCCACGTCGCCGAGGCGGACGTGGTCCCCGATCCGGACGGTACGGCCGGACCGGTCCCAGCTGGGGGTGTACTCGGCGCGCCAGGCGTCGCGGCGGTCGGCGGGCACGGACGGCGGGGGCGGGGAGTAGGGCCAGCAGTCCGGGTCGGCGAGCCCGCCGCCCGCCCGGATCCAGTCGAGGGCGGTCTCCGGGTTGGAGCCCTGGCCGCAGGTGAAGCGCAGCCCGTCGTGCACGTCGCCCTCGGAGCGCTCCGCCCAGACGCCGTGCTCGATCCGGGCCATCGACTCCACCAGGCCGGCGGCGCCGAACGCCCAGCAGGAGCCGCACGGGTTCTGGTCCTTGACCTTCGTGATCCAGGGCCACCCCCAGCGGCTGCGCCAGTCGACGGCGGCGGGCCGGGCTGCGGCCGCGCCGGCCACGGCGGCGGACGTCCCGGGCAGCAGGCCGTGCGCGGCGCGGCGGCGGGTCAGGTGCGGGTTGCCGCTCGGGCGGCCGAGGAGGGCGCGCAGGTCGACGGTCCCGGCCTCCGCGGCGGTCGTCAGGTTGGCCCCGGGCTCCAGGCCGAGCGCGGGGCGCGGCACGGCCTCGTCGTCGGCGAGGTGCTCCATGACCGACCAGCGCGCGCCGTGCTCCGCGAGCTGCGCGCGCAGCTCTCCCGCCGTCTGTATGGACTCGACTGACTGCTCCGGCATGGCGGCCCCCCAGCTGCAACCGTGTGGATCGGGACCGCGGGAGCGTCCACCTGGCACGGCGGGGCGTCAAGGGGGTCCGGACGGTCGCGCGGTCGCACGGGGGTCGTACCGCTCTGCGGTCGGCACGGCGGCCGGTCCGGCGGTGCGGCGGGGGCGAGGGATGCGGCGGGGGCGGCGGGGGCGGCGGTGCGGGGAGAGCGAGAGCCCGTACCCGGCCAGGGCGATGGCCAGGACGTACACCGCGCAGGCCGCCTCGAAGGCGAAGGCGTAGCCGCCCGTGGCCGCGTGCGGATCGCCGGCGGCGAGCAGCGTGGCCGTACGGGCGTCGGCCGCGGAGCTGATCAGGGCGAGGCTGACGGGCGG
The DNA here is from genome assembly GCF_042677605.1 of Streptomyces sp. NPDC127106. Classification (NCBI taxonomy): domain Bacteria; kingdom Bacillati; phylum Actinomycetota; class Actinomycetes; order Kitasatosporales; family Streptomycetaceae; genus Streptomyces; species Streptomyces sp. NPDC127106. The sequence goes on from NZ_JBHXTC010000026.1 coordinate 94,814, forward strand.
CCCGGCCAGGATCGCCGTGTTGACCACCGCCCCGGCGAGGGCGGAACGCCCCTCGGGAACCCCGGCGACCGCTCCCACGACGGCCGCGGACATCAGTGTGCCGATCCCCGCCGACAGGACGACCAGACCCACCAGCACCGGCACCGCCGAGTCGGTGCGCAGCCCCACGGCGCCGATGAGGAACAGCCCGGCGGCGATGACCGCCAGCCCGCCCACGGCGACCGCGCGCACGCCGTGGCGGGCGACGACCCGACCGGCGACGAAGCCGACGCCGAGCAGCACCGCGCTGTACGGGACGAAGGCCAGGGCGAACTCCAGGGCCGAGTAGCCGCGCACCTGCTGGAACCAGAGGCCCAGCAGGAAGGCGGTGCCCGCGCCGATGGCGGGGCCGAGCAGCGCGCACGCCAGGGCGGTGGCCCGGTACCGGGAGGCGAGGAAGCCGAGCGGCAGCAGTGGCGCGGCCACCCGCCGCTGGGCGGCGGCGAAGGCGGCGAGCAGGACGGCTCCGAGGGCCAGCGGGCCGAGGACGGCGGCGGCGGTCCAGCCGTGCGGGCCGACCATCACGAAGCCGTAGCCGAGGGTGGTGAGGGCGAGGGTGCCGAGGACCGCGCCGACCAGGTCGACGGGGACGCGTACGGGCGGGGGCCCGGCCGGCAGGGCACGGCGGGCGAAGGCCAGGGCGGCGACGGCCACGGCGGCCAGGGCTGCGAAGCTCCACCGCCAGTTCGCCCAGGTCGACAGCGCCCCGCTGAGCACGATGCCGGCGGCGGCGCCGAGGCTGGCCAGCGGCCCCCAGCGGGCGAGGGCGACGGCCCGAGCCCGGCCTTCGGGGAAAGCGGCCCGCAGCAGGGACATGGCCGCCGGGGCGGCGAGTGCCGCACCGCAGCCCTGGAGGAAGCGGGCGGCGAGCACGGCGTACGAGACGGGGGCCAGGGCCGCGGCCAGCGATGCCACGGCGAAGAGGGCGGTTCCCCGGGAGAAGAGCAGGCGCTGGCCGACCCGGTCGGTGAGGCGGCCGCCGAGGAGCAGGAGCCCGCTGAAGGAGATCCCGTACGCGGCGCTGGCGAGGATGAGGTCGACGCGGCCGAGACCGAGTTCGCGCTGCATGGCCGGACCGGCGGCGAAGGTCACCGACACCGAGGCGTTGAGCAGCAGCTGCACGGCGCCGAGCAGGGCGAAGCTGACCCAGGCGTTCCGCGGTTCGGCCGGGGTCTCCGGGAGAACGTCCATGTGGGGGAGTCTGGCAGTCGCTGACAGGCGGCCTCGGGGGGCTTCGGCCAGTCCGTCAGGTTGGTGGAGGGGCGCACGGTGCGTGCGGGCTGCGCGCCCCCCTGTGGCGTACGGCCGTACGACTCGCACGGCTCGTACAGCTCGGACGGCTCGTCCAGCTCGGACGGCTCGTACGGCTCGTACGGCTCGCGCGACGTGCGCTGCTCGTACGGGGTGCTCAGGACTCCTTCGGCAGGAGGACGACCCGGCTGCCGTGCAGCTCGCCGGCCTCGATGCGCTGGTGGGTCCGTGCGGCGTCGGACAGCGGGGCCCGTTCGACGGAGCGGGCGCGCAGCCGGCCGTTCGCCATCAGGCGGTTGATCGCGACGGCCGCCTCGGCGAGTTCGGCGGTGGTGGCGTGCGAGATGACGAAGCCGACGACCGCGCCGTCCTTCATGTAGAGCGGGCCGGCGGGCAGCACGGGCCGGGAGCGGGCGCCGGCCAGGAGGACGATCCGGCCGCGGTGGGCCAACACCTCCACGGCGGTGGTGAGGTCGTTCGTGCCGGAGGTGTCGATGTGGACGTCGATGCCCTGCGGGGCCGCCGCGGTGATCCGGGCCGCGAGCTCGGGGTCCTTGTAGTCGAGGACCTCGGCCGCGCCGAGGGAGCGGCAGTAATCGGCGTCGCGGGCGGCGGCGGTGACGAGGACCCGGGCGCCGGCTTCGACGGCCATGGTGACCAGGGCGCTGCCGACGTTCCCTGCGGCGCCGGCGACGAGGACGGTCTCGCCGGGGCGGACCCGGCCGTGGGTGAACAGGGCGAGGTAGGCGGTGCCGGCGGGGTGCACGACGGCGACGGCCTCGGCCGCGTCCACGCCGGGCGGCAGGTGGTAGAGCCGGTCGACGGGGACGACGGCCTGCTCGGCGGCGGCGCCCTGACGGCCGCCGTGGCCGAGGCTGTTGCACCAGACGCGGTCGCCGACGGCGAACCCGGCGGCGCCGGGACCGGCGGAGACGACGGTGCCGACGAGGTCGCGGCTGACGGCGAAGGGGAACTCGACGGGGGTGCGGAAGAGCCCGGACCGCACGAAGGTGTCGACCGGGTTGACGGACACGGCCTCGACCTCGACGAGGACGTCCGTGGGGCCGGGGGCCGGCGGGGCCATGTCGCCGTAGCGGATGTTCTCGGCGGGGCCCAGTTCTTCGATGAAGGCTGCACGCATGGGCCGATCCTCGCAAGGGGCAGTGGGGGCGGCGCACCGCTCCGCGCAGGCTTCGTCAACTTCGCGCGGGCCGGAGCGGATCGGGACCGGGACGTGCCGAAGGGCCGCCCCGGGGGGGGGGGGCCCGTGGGTGGGGGGGGGTGGCGCGCGGGGGCGGGCGACGCCGGGCGC
>NZ_JBHXTC010000027.1:0-28950 GCF_042677605.1 Streptomyces sp. NPDC127106
CTCCCGCAACCGGGCAAGATCATCACGCTCAACGCCCACGGTCCTCGCAACTCCCACAGATCGCGGGTGTTGCGAGGACCGTTAGAACCCAAGGACCCGGGGGCCGTTCCGTGTTCCGCCGCGCGGTCAGGCCATGCGGCCGTGCGGCCGGTCAGCTCGCGGCGACCGCGCCGCCGCGGGACGCCTTGCCGAAGGCGGTCGGCCAGTGGGCCAGCGCCGCCGTCGCGCCGTACCAGGCCAGCAGCCCGGAGACGGCGGCCACCCAGCCGGCGGCCTTGGCCAGCCCGCCGCTGTCGGCGAGGGTGCCGATCGCGAGGAGCAGCAGGGAGAGGGTGAGCAGGGCGTAGGTGCCCTGGCCGAACGGTCCGCTCGCGGCGCCCGTGGTGAGGGTCAGCGCGAGGAGCGCGAAGAGGACCAGGAACAGGCCCGCGGCGTGGGCGGAAACCTTTCCGTCGGCCCCCGCGGCCCAGGTGAACCAGAAGGCGCCGAGGCCCGCGAACGCCGTGCCGTTGAAGCCGTTTCCGCCACGGAACTCCAGGAGCCCGAGGACGAAGAGGGCGAAGCCGCCGACGTAGGTCGCGAGCGAGACGGCGTCCGCCGCGGACACTCCGCTGATGATGCCGGTGTGGCCGATACCGAACGCGAGAAGGGTGAGACCCAGGGCGATGTTCCCGAGGGTCGAAGTCGAGGCCGTGCTTCCCGCAGAGACACCATTGTCCACGGCGGGCTCCCTTCGATCTGCAGTTGTGTGCTGCGTCCCAGCAGCATTTATCTACCCTTTACAGGGGTGCACAACCGCACAATCGATGCAGCAGCGGTTACGGAATGACAACGACCGGTCGCTGTGCGCGCTTGGCGAGTCGGCCCGCCACCGATCCGAAGATCCGGCCGACGATCCCGTGCGTGGAGCCGACCACGATGGCGTCGGCCGAATACTCCCGGCCGACCTCCTCCAGCTCGTGGCAGATGTCCCCGCCCCGCTCGACCAGGATCCACGGCACCTCGGCCAGGTAGTCCGCGCAGGCCAGTTCGAGCCCGAGGACCTCGGTGCGGTGGTCGGGCACGTCCACGAAGACCGGCGGCTCGCAGCCGGCCCACACGGTGGTGGGCAACCGGTTGGCCACGTGCACGATGATCAGGCCGGATCCGGACCGGCGGGCCATCCCGATCGCGTAGGCGAGCGCCCGCTCACTGGAGGTGGAGCCGTCGAACCCCACGACGACGCCGTGCCGGAAGGCCGGGTCGCAGTTCGGACGCGCTTGTTCCGTCGCGCGCAGATCGCTCGGCACATGATCGGCGAGCGGTTTGCGCTTGCGATCCGCGGGTTCGGGGGATTCGTGACCGGCCATGGATGTCTCGGCGAAGGGGTCCTCGGGGGAAGGGACAAGGCGACGGGGCGAGAATGGGCGAAAGCGACGACTCAGGGTGACGGAGCTCTGTCCGGGAAGCATCTTCCCAAGCCCTTACCCACCAGGGTACGGCGACACTCCTGTCCTGGACAGGGCTTGCCGCACTTGGAGAGTGTCCCAGGGAGCATGCCGGAGCGAGGCCGCCTTGGCAATGCCCGCTGTCCCCTACAGCCAGTGACGAGCGCCCCCGGCGCACCACCCGTGCGCGCAGTGACCGAGCCCCGCCGCCCGCCGTTGGACAGGCGTCCGACCGTCCAGGAGAGCCCGCAGGGAGCACGCCGTGCCCGGCCATCCGGTTCACCCCGTCCAGCCCGCTCAGCCGACGCAGCCCACCCCGTACGCCGACACGACCCCGCATGTCACCCCCGCCCCCGTTCACCCGTCCGTGCAGTCCGGCAGGCACGCCCATGACGACCCCACGGGTGACGTGGTGCGCTGGGCCGCCTTCAGCTGCCTGCTCGTCCCGGTGGTCCTCGTCGTGTACGGGACCACCTTCGGCGGGGCCGCCGTGGCGACCCTGGGGCTGGTCGCCGTCACGGCGGTGTGCCGGGTGATGCTGCGCTGGTCCGAGAAGGGGAGCCGGGGCGCCGTGGCGGTCCTGGCCGAGGACCGACTGCCGGTACCGGGCCGGCGCCGCCGGCACTCGCGCAGCGGGAGCGGGGCGCGAGGAAGGAGCGGGGCGCGGGGCGGCGGGCACCGGGGCGGCGGCCGCAGCGGGGCGCGGCGCGGCTGCAACGGCTCCGGCGGGGCCCCCCGGAGGGACTGACCGATTCACACACCCACAACCGCATGATTTCAGCCAACTTCACGGCACCATGCCGGCCTTGCCGGAATGCCTCTCGACTCGCCCCACCACAGGCGACGATGGTGCCAGGGGGGCCGGAAGACCCGATGGGTACTGGCCACAGCCGGAGCGCGAGGTTCCCGCTCCGGTAGCGGAGTGGAACGCTTACTGATCGAATGCTTTTCGCCAAGTTGCCAAGTCGACATAGCGCTGCGTGCTGAACTTGTCACGCCGACACCACGGGACGCAGTAGATTCGATCATGTTTTACGGCGGGGGATCCACGTGCAAGGCCGAGGGGAAACGTGCAGGTGCGACCAGACCAGGGAGTCGCGACACCCAAGGGGGGCTTAGCCATGAGCCAGGATTCCACCGCCGTCGTCACGGACGCCGGCCGGAAGCTTGCGGGGCGTCGCCGCAGGGAGATCGTCGCGGTGCTGCTGTTCAGCGGCGGGCCGATCTTCGAGAGCTCCATTCCACTCTCCGTGTTCGGCATTGACCGGCAGGACGCGGGAGTTCCACGCTACCGACTGCTCGTGTGCGCCGGGGAGGACGGTCCGCTGCGGACCACCGGCGGACTCGAACTGACCGCGCCGTACGGCCTGGAGGCGATCGCCCGCGCGGGCACCGTCGTCGTCCCGGCCTGGCGCTCCATCACCTCACCGCCGCCGCCGGAGGCGCTCGACGCACTGCGTCTGGCGCACGAGGAGGGGGCCCGGATCGTCGGACTGTGCACGGGGGCCTTCGTGCTCGCCGCCGCCGGTCTGCTGGACGGCCGGCCCGCGACGACGCACTGGATGTACGCGCCGACGCTGGCCAAGCGGTACCCGTCCGTCCACGTCGACCCGCGCGAGCTGTTCGTCGACGACGGCGACGTACTGACCTCCGCGGGCACCGCGGCCGGAATCGACCTGTGCCTCCACATCGTGCGCACCGACCACGGCAGCGAGGCGGCCGGGGCACTGGCCCGCCGGCTCGTCGTCCCGCCGCGGCGCACGGGCGGCCAGGAGCGCTACCTCGACCGGTCCCTGCCGGAGGAGATCGGCGCCGACCCGCTGGCCGAGGTCGTCGCCTGGGCGCTGGAGCACCTCCACGAGCAGTTCGACGTGGAGACGCTCGCCGCCCGCGCCTACATGAGCCGGCGCACCTTCGACCGGCGGTTCCGCTCGCTGACCGGCAGCGCGCCGCTGCAGTGGCTGATCACCCAGCGGGTGCTCCAGGCGCAGCGGCTGCTGGAGACCTCCGACTACTCGGTCGACGAGGTCGCCGGGCGCTGCGGATTCCGCTCGCCGGTGGCGCTGCGCGGGCACTTCCGCCGGCAGCTGGGGTCCTCCCCGGCGGCCTACCGCTCCGCCTACCGGGCCCGCCGCCCCCAGGGCGACACGGCGCAGGTGTCGGAGATCTCGGCGGGTCCCGTGCCGCACCAGCGCACCCCGCAGCCCCACCGGACGGCGGCGGCGCTGGCCGCCTCCGGTCCGACGGTGACGGAGCTGTACGCCCCGTCGCGGGTGCTGCGCGAGCACGCGTAGCCCCGGGCCGCGGGGCCTGCCCGACTCCGAAGGCTCCCGCACCGGTCTCGACCGGTGCGGGGGCCTTCGGCACTCCGGGCCCGGCCGGATCCGCGGGGCGAGCGCATAAGGTGGACGCATGAACGATCGCATGGTGTGGATCGACTGCGAGATGACGGGCCTCTCGCTGGCGGACGACGCACTTATCGAGGTGGCCGCGCTGGTCACCGACTCGGAGCTCAACGTGCTCGGCGAGGGCGTGGACATCGTGATCCGCCCGCCGGACGCGGCGCTGGAGACCATGCCCGACGTGGTGCGCGCGATGCACACCGCCTCCGGCCTGCTCGACGAGCTGGCCGGCGGAACCACCCTCGCGGATGCCGAGGCGCAGGTGCTGGAGTACGTACGCGAGTACGTGAAGGAGCCCCGGAAGGCGCCGCTGTGCGGCAACTCGGTCTCCACCGACCGCGGCTTCCTGCTGCGGGACATGCCCGCGCTGGAGGGCCACCTGCACTACCGGATCGTGGACGTCTCCTCGATCAAGGAGCTGGCGCGCCGCTGGTACCCGCGGGCCTACTTCAACAGCCCGCCGAAGAACGGCAACCACCGGGCGCTCGCGGACATCAAGGAGTCCATCGCCGAGCTGCGCTACTACCGGGAGGCGGTCTTCGTCCCGCAGCCCGGCCCGGACTCGGACACGGCGCGGTCCATCGCCGCGAAGTACGTCCTGCCCGCCGAGTAGCACCCGCCCGGACCCTCCGGAGGAGGGGTCGGCGGAATGAGGGAAGCGAGCACCCTTCCGGACCCTGTACCCTTTTCTTCGGCCGGTCGGTTTTCCGACCGGACATGGTGGGTGTAGCTCAGTTGGTAGAGCACCTGGTTGTGGTCCAGGTGGCCGCGGGTTCGAGTCCCGTCACTCACCCTTACCGGAGGCCCCGGTCCGTGCGAGCGGACCGGGGTCTTCTGCGTTCCGGAAGTCGTCGGCGTGGTCCTCGGCCCAGGTCCCGAAGGATCGGGCGGGTCGGCCCGTGAGCTGGGACACATGGTCGGTGAGGGCTGCGGGCACCCCGTCAGCCGCGGCCCAGTGCTCGATGAGCGCGTCGGCGTAGGTCGCGGGTATGAAGGCGGCGACCTCGGCCCTCCACTGCTCGGCGGTGACCGTCTCGTACGGCACGGGGCGACCGAGGGCGCGGCCGAGTAGGGACAGCTGGTCCGCGAACGTGAGGGACTGCGGGCCGGTCAGGGTGTAGGCCCGCCCGGCGCGGGCGGGGTCGGTCAGCACCGCGTACGCGGCCTCCGCGAGGTCGGCCTCGTGGACCGGGTCGGTGTGCGCGCCCGGGTACGGCAGGCGGACCGGCGCACCGGCCCGCAGCGGCCCGGCCCAGCCGAGGGCGTTGGTCGCGAAGGACCCGGGGCGCAGCAGGGTCGTGCGCAGCGGCGAGGCCAGCAGGGTCTCCTCCACGGCGCGGTGGGCCGCGGCCAGCGGGTTGTCGGCGGCGGCCGGAGCGAGCACCGCGGAGGAGGACAGGAGCACGACGTGCTCGACGCCCGCGGCAGCGGCCTCCTTGACGAAGGCGCCGATGCCGGAGGCCTCCGCGTAGAGGAAGACGGAACGGGCTCCGGCGAGCGCTTCGGGGAAGGTCGCCGGATCGGACAGGTCGCAGCGCACCGTACCGGGGGTGTCCGGCTCGCGGGACCCGAGGCGGTGCGCGATGCCGCGAGCGCTCAGGAGGGAGGCGAGTTTGCGGGCGACGGCGCCTCGGGCACCTGTGACGAGGATCGACATGGCGGGACCTGCTTCCTGTTCTGGGTCGGGCTGCGCACGATAGGATCACTCCGTGATGCAGATTGTGTACCGAGCATTCTCTGCGTCACGCAATTAAATTTCAGGCATGGAGAACCCGATGTCAACCGATTCCCCCCGTTCGGGTGAGCAGTGGAGCCGCGCCGAGCTGCTCGCGCACGTCGTGACGGAGAGCCAGCGCCACTACGCCGGCTACTCGCTCTTCACCCAGGCCCTCGCCGACCACGTCGGCCTGCACCCCACCGACATGCAGTGCATCGCGCTCCTCGACCTGGAGCCCGGCCCGGTCAGCACCGGCGACGTCGCCCGCCTCACCGGCCTGACCTCGGGCTCGGCCACCCGCCTCGTCGACCGCCTGGTCAAGGCCGGCATCGTGGAGCGGCTCGCCGACCCGGGCGACCGCCGCCGCTCACTGGTCGCCCTGGCCCCCGACGCCCTCCACCGGATCGGCGAGGCCTGGGAGACCCCCGGACGCGCCTTCGGCGCCGTCCTGGAGCGCTACTCCGACGCCGAACTCGCCGTCATCGCCGACTACCTGCACCGCGCCGCCGAGGTCGGCCGCGCCCAGGCCGAGCGGCTCCAGTCCGGCGGCTGAACGGAGGCCGCCGGAGCGGCCGTTCCCGCGCCACCGCCCCGCCCCACGGAGCGGGGCGGGGCGAGGCGGGGCGGGGCGGTCGGCGCGCGGGTCAGCGCGGCGCGCGGGTCAGTCCGGTGACGAAGCCATGGCCGCCAGGCCCTTCGCCAGCTCCTCGCGGTTCATCACCGGCCCGACCTCCAGCTCCGCGTTGAACCGCAGGAACATGTCCTCCAGCAGCGGCGGCAGCTGCGAGCTGTCCTGGAGGTCGAAGATGATCCAACAGGACCGCACGCCCTCGTGGAGGCCGAAGTACGCGGCCTCCGGCTTCACCTTCTCCATGAACTTCTGGATCACCGTGGGCAGGGCTCCGCTCCTGATCCCCTCGTTGCCGGCGGCCGTGTCGATATGGGCCCGGAGCATGACTCTCATGCCTGACTCCCTCCGTCAGGGCCACACTCGGCGGGGCCACCGGGCCCGGCAACATCTGCACACCCGACCGGGTGTCGGGCCCCCGGTCAGGCGTCGGCCCCGGGGACCAGGCCCGTGCCGCCCCTCCGGGCGCCCTGGACGTGGAAGTTGAAGTCGGTGTGCCCGAGGGCCCCCATCAGCCGGAGCCAGACCGGGAGCAGCATCTCCGCCCCGCGGGCCGTCTCGATCCCGCCGAGGTCCAGCACGCTCGCCTCCGGCCAGCCGAACGAGTGCAGCAAAGCCCGTACCTCGGCCTTGGCCTCGGGGTCCTCACCCGACAAGAACACCGTGTGATCCCCCTGCACCCGCGCCGGATCCACCATGATCCGGCAGTTCATGGTGTTCAGCGTCTTGACCACCCGCAGCCCCGGGAAGGTCCGCTGGATCCGCTCGCCCAGGCTGTCGTCGTTCACCGGGTCCAGGGTGGGCGGGAACCCCCGGGAGAAGTCCAGCGGGTTCGCGATGTCGATCAGGATCCTGCCGTCCAGGTGCGCGGCGCCGGCCTCCGTCAGGATCGCCACGCTGGCCTTCCCCGCCGTGGCGTTGACCAGGGTCCCGCCGTGCCGTGCGGCTTCCGCGAAGCCGGCCAGGCCGACGTCCGCCGCGCCGTGCTCGCCCGCCCGCCAGGCCGCGAACTCGTCGCGGCCGGCGGTGACCGCCGGGTCGCGGGTGCCGATGACGACCTCGTGCCCGAGGGAGTTCAGGCGGGCGGCGACCGTGCGGCCGACCGCCCCGGTGCCGAGGACTGCGTAGCGCATGGGCGTTCCGATCCTTCCGGTGCTTCCTGCTCTGCCGTGTCTTCCGTGCCCCCGCCGGCTACCCGCCCGCTATCCGCCCACTACCCGCCCACTACCCGCCCAGGGTCCGCAGGTCGTGGAAGAACTCGTAGCGCCGCGGGTCGTCCGGCAGGAACCAGTGGAACCCCTCCTGGAGGAACACGGCCGCCGCGCTCACGGCGGTCACCAGCCCGAGGAGCCACAGCGCGAGCAGCCCCGCCGTCCGGTGCGGCCCCGGCCCGGCCGTCGGAACGGCGCGGTCCGCGGTCGCGTGGGCGGAGGCCAGGACGACGCCGACCGCGACGGCCGAGGCCTGGAAGAGGACCCACGCCCAGACGTCCGGGTGCAGGCCGAACACCTCGCGGCCGTGGCCCCCGCCGCCCGGCAGGACGTGCGGCACCGCCTGCCGCCACGAGGCGAACGAGCCTGCGGCGACCGCGACCAGGGCCAGACCCCAGCCCGTCATGTAGTCGCGCCCCGTCACCGTCCCGTGCCTGAGCGCCGTACGGACGATGTACGCCGCCCCCGTCGCCGCCAGCAACATGAACATCCGCTGCACGACGCAGAGCGGGCAGGACGGCTGCCCCAGCACGAGCGGGACGAGGACGCCGGCGCCGGCGACACCCGTCCAGCCGAGGGCGAAGAAGCACGCGAACCAGTACTGCGCCCGCCCCAGCAGACCGCCCTCCAGCGGGGTCTCCGGGAGGATGCTCTCCATCATGGCCACGGCGGTCAGCGCACCGGGCCGAGGACGGGGCCGCCGGCCAGGTGGTGTGCCGTCAGCAGGACCACCGCGGTCAGCGTGACCCACCAGGCGCCGAGCACGGCCGTCCGCGACGCGTCCCGACACAGGGCGATCAGCGTGGCGAGGAGGCCGCCGAAGATGAGGGTGTCCATGCCGCGGACCGTACCGACGAACGGCACGTGCACCCCGTCAGGCGCGCCCCTGCCGCCCACCGGTTACGTCGGTTGCCCGTCAGCCGCCGCGCCGCTTGCGCCGCCCGCGGCGCTCCCGCCCGCCGCGCTCCCCGCCGCCCCTGGCCCGGTCGTCCAGGGCGATCCACAGCCGGACCTCGGTGCCGCCGAGCACCGAGCGGCCGATCCGCACGTCACCACCGGTCCCCTCGGCGACCCGCCGCACGATGTCCAGGCCGAGGCCCGTCGAACCGTCCCGGCCCCCGTCGTTGCCGCGGCGCAGGGCCGCGTCCGGGTCGGCTATCCCCGGCCCGCTGTCCGACACGAGCACGATGACGGCGTCCCCCGCGTCGTGCACGTCGACCGCGAAGGCCGTGCCCTCGGGCGTGTGCCGGAAGACGTTGCCGAGCAGGGCGTCCAGGGCGGCCGCGAGCTCCGGCCGGGCGACCGGGATCCGCACCGTCCGCTCCACGCCGGCGAGCCGCACCTCGCGGCCCTCGTCCTCGGCGAGCGCCGACCAGAACGCCATCCGGTCGCGGATGACCTCCGAGGCGTCGCAGCCGGCCCCGGCGCCGGCTCCGGCCGCGCCGGTGGCGCGTTGCTCGCGGGCGGTGCGGATGATCGTGTCGACCTCCCGTTCCAGCTGCTCGACCGCGGCCCGCGTCTGCTCGGCGGCCGGTCCGTCCCCGAGCGAGGCAGCGTTGAGCCGGAGCACCGTCAGCGGCGTCCGCAGCCGGTGCGACAGGTCGGCGGCCAGCTCCCGCTCGTTGGCGAGGAGTTCCACCACCTGGTCCGCCATGGAGTTGAACGCGACGGCAGCCGACCGGAGTTCCTTCGGCCCGGCCTCCGGTACGCGCGCCCCCAGCCGGCCCTCGCCCAACTGGTGCGCGGCGTCCGCGAGCCGCTCGGCCGGGCGTACCAGCCGGGCGCCGAGCCGGTCGGCGACCGCCACGGAGCCGACGACGAGCGCCAGGGCGACGCCTGCGAGGACCAGCCAGGCGGTGGCGACACCGTTGCTGACCTCACGCTCGGGCACGAGGATCTCCACCACCGCGATGTCCCCGGACCCCAGGGCGGTGGGCTGGAGCAGCGCCGATCCGCCGCGCGCCAGCGGCACCGTCATCGCCCGCCCGAGCCGCCGGGTCTCCTCCACGGCGTGCGGGCCGGCCCAGCCGGCGCCGATCTCCACCGCCGCGCCGCCGCCGACCGGGGGCACGTGGACGGCCATCCGCTGGGCGGCGCCCATCTCCGTGGACTCCACGGCCCGGCGCAGCTGCCCCGGGTCGGTGGTGATGGACAGGGTCGGGCCGATGGTGGCGGCCTGCCGCTCGGCGTTGGAGAACGCCCGGTCACTGGCCATCTCCTGGACGACCAGCCCGAGCGGTACGGCGAAGGCCACGACCACCATGGCGGTGACCGCCAGGCACACCTTGACCAGCGCCCACCTCATCGCGCGCGCACCGTGCCCGGTGTGCCCGGTGTGCCCTGCGTGCCCCGCGTGCCCGGTGTGCCCTGCGTGCTCCGTGCGCTCACCGGGGCGGCTCCAGCTTGACCCCGACCCCGCGCAGGGTGTGCAGGTAGCGGGGGTTGGCCGCGGTCTCGCCGAGCTTGCGGCGCAGCCAGGACAGGTGCACGTCTATGGTCTGGTCGTCGCCGTACGACTGCTGCCACACCTCGGCGAGCAGCTCGCGCCGGGACACCACCACTCCGGGCCGGCCCGCCAGGAAGGCCAGCAGGTCGAACTCCCGCCGGGTCAGGTCGAGGGCGGCCCCGTCCAGTTCGGCCTGCCGCCGCAGTGGATCGATGGCCAGGCCGCCCACCCGCAGGACCCGGGAGGGCGCCTCCGCGCCGGCGGCGGACCGGGCGCGACGCAGCACGGCGGCCATCCGGGCGGAGAGGTGCTCCACGGAGAACGGTTTCGTCAGGTAGTCGTCGGCGCCGTCGTTGAGCAGCCGGACGATCTCGGCCTCGTCGTCGCGCGCCGTGGCGATGATCACCGGTACGTCGGTGATGCCGCGCAGCATCTTGAGCGCCTCCGACCCGTCCAGGTCGGGCAGCCCAAGGTCGAGGATGACCACGTCGAAGCGGTGGTGGGCGACTTCGCGCAGGGCCTCCAGGGCCGTGCCGACGCTGCGCACGGTGTGCGCGGCGTCGGTGAGGTGCCGGATGAGGGCCGAACGTACGAACTGGTCGTCCTCGACCACGAGCACACTTGCCATGGGCCGCACCGTAGTCCATTCGGGCGACCCAGCGGGGTGTCGGGCGACGTTCGGGGCGTGTGGTGCAGTATGTGGGCTGATGCACCGAGGACTTGTACATGCTTTCGCCTGGACGCTCGCGACCGGGGCGGCGGTGACGCTGTCGTGGTGGGGCGTGCACACGGTGATGTCCGGAACGGCCTACGACCCGCCGCTGGCGGTGCCGTTGGCCTCGAAGCCGCTGCCCTCGTCGACGCACGGCGCGGGGGCCGGCGGCTCGTCGTCCCCGAACCCGTCCGCGTCCGCCTCCCCGTCGCCGTCCCCGTCGGCCTCGACCTCGGCGTCGCCGGCCGCGGAGGCCTCCTCCGCGAAGCCCTCGCCGAAGGCGTCGCAGGGGGCGCGGCCGTCCGGCGAGCAGGGTGCCGGCGGCGCGGGCGGCACGGTGAAGGCGTACACGGTCAACGGCGGCCGGGTGGTGTTCGACCTCGGCGCGACCTCGGCCGACCTGGTCTCGGCGACGCCGGACGCCGGCTGGCAGATGCAGGTGTGGAAGCAGCCGTTCTGGATCCGCGTGACCTTCACCAAGGGGGACAAGGAGATGTCGGTCTTCTGCACCTGGAACGGCCATCCGCCCCTGGTGGAGACCTACGAGGGCTGACCCCGCCGCCCCGAGCGGCCCGGTGGGCTCAGTGGAAGGCCCCCGGCGGCGGCTGGGGGGAGGGCGTGGCCGAGGTGTCGCACACCGGGGCGGCGCCGCCGGCGAAGTCGGTCAGGGCGCGGCCGTGTTCGACCCGGCCCGGGTGCGGGTCGCTCGCGACGCGGCGGGTGAACTCGGCGACCGGCAGTTCCCGGTCGGCGGCGGCCAGGACCGCGTTGCCGAACCGTTTCCCCCGCCACACCACCGGGTCCGCGGCCATCGCCAGGTGCGTGAAGCGGGCGGCGGCCGTGGCGATCTGGCCGCGCAGGTGCGCGAGCGGCGGCCCGTCCGCGAGGTTCGCCACGTACCAGCCGCCGGGCGCCAGGGCCCGGCGTACGTCGTCCAGGAACTCGGTGCTGGTCAGGTGGGCCGGCGTGCGGGCGCCGCTGAACACGTCCGCGATCACCAGGTCCGCCCAGCCGTCCGGGACCTTCGCCAGCCCGGCCCGCGCGTCCAGCGTCCGGACCCGGATCCGGGCCTGCGGGTCCAGCGGCAGGTGCTCGCGCACGAAGGCCACCAGGGCGGCGTCGATCTCCACGACCTGCTGCGTGGAGCGGGGGCGGGCGGCGGCCGCGTAGCGGGCGAGGGTGAAGGCGCCGCCGCCCAGGTGCACCACGTTCAGGGGCTGCCGGGCGGGGGCCGCGAGGTCGATGAGGTGGCCGATCCGGCGCTGGTACGCGAACGCCAGGTGCTCCGGGTCGGCGAGGTCGACGTGGGACTGCGGCGCCCCGTCGAGCAGCAGGGTCCAGGCCCCGGACCGCTCCCGGTCGGGCGCCAGCTCCGCCAGCCCGCCGCCCACCTGCCCGACGACCGCCTCGGAGGTTCCGCGCCCGCGCTGTCTGCTGCCTCTGCCCTTGCCTGCCACCACCCCATTGTCCCCGGCCGCACGCCGGACCCCGGCCGCCCCGACGCCGCCCGTCGACCGGCCCCCCGGTCAGCGGCAGTTGTCGGCGGCCTCGATCAGCCGGGCCGCCTCGCCGAGCGCCGCCCGCAGCACCTCGGGGTCGGTGACCTCGCCGACGGCGTCCGGCGGGAGCAGCCAGCCGCTGTCCCCGGCGGCGGGCAGGACGTCGCCGAGCCGCATCCCGCGCCCGTCGGTCTGCGTACAGGCGCTGCCGGGGAGGTCCCAGGCGTCGGCGGTGCCGGCCGGGACGAGGAAGCCGAGGGTGGCGCCGGCCCCGTCGTGCAGCACGGGTCCGACCCCGCCGGCCCGGCTCGCGGCCCGGCGGATGATGTCCACGGCCTCCAGTCCCTGCCGGGCCGGCACGGTCACCAGGTCCGGTGCGCCGCACCCGAGGGGCTGGGTGTTCGTTCCTGCGCTCTCCATGCCGGCCTCCACCACGGGAACCACGCTCATCGATCGCCTACGGGCGGGGCGGGAATCGTCTCCGGCCCCGCAAGGGGTCAACGCGCGGAAGCGTCAACAGGTTCGGCGGCAAGACGCTGCAAAGGATGGCACTTCATGGCAGATCACGGGTGAGATATCCGGTTTGTAGGCAAACGCCGCATCAACGAGCCGCCCCTGGCGGTACGTTCATGCGCGCCGGTACCGGCTCCACACCGCAGCACCCGCAGCACCGGCAGTGCGTTCCTTGCAGAGAGGCCCGTCCATGGCGGCGTTCCCGCACTCACCCAACCACACGTTCCGGCGACTGCGCGGACAGCTCTCCCCGGCCGAGTTCGCGGCCGCGGTCCGCCGCTCCGCACGGGAAATCGGAGAAACGGTTTCCTGCGACGCCCGCTACATCGGCCGCGTCGAATCCGGGGAGATCCGCTGCCCCAACTACGCCTACGAGCGGGTCTTCCTGCACATGTTCCCCGGCCGGACCCTCACCGACCTGGGGTTCTCCCCGCGCGAGGCGGTCCGCGGCCGCTGGGCGCAGCGCACCCACGACACCCACAAGGAGAGCGACGTGCAGCGTCGCGCGTTCATGGCGGGCGGTTCCGCCACCGTGGCGGCCGCGACGTTCGGCCTCGCCCTGCTCGGCGACACCCGCCGGACACCCTCCCGCGCCGGCGAGGCCGAGGCCGCCGCGGTCGAGGACGCCGTACGCCAGATCCGGCTGCTGGACGACCGGCACGGCGCGGACGCGCTCTACCGCCGGGCGGCCGCGCCGCTGCGCGCCGCCTACGCACTGCTGGACGCGGGGGCGGCCCGGCAGTCCACCGAGGACCGGCTGCACGCGGGCGCCGGCGAGCTGGCCATCTCGGTCGGCTGGCTGGCCCACGACTCCGGACGCTTCGACGACGCCCGCTCGCACTACGCGGAGGCCCTGGCGACGGCCCGGGTCTCGGGGGACGCCGGGCTGGAGGCGCACGCCTTCAGCAACATGGCCTTCCTGGCCCGGGACTGCGGCCGGCCCCGCGAGTCGGTACGGGCCGCGCAGGCGGGCCGCCGCGCCGCCCGCTCCCTCGGCTCCCAGCGGCTGCTGGCGCTGCTCGCGCTGCGCGAGGCGGGCGGCTGGGCGGGCCTGGCCGACCGCAGGGCCTGCGAGGAGGCACTGGTCCGGGCGCACACGGAGTTCTCCCACGGACCCGCGGACGCGGACCCGGAGTGGATGTCCTTCTTCGGCGAGGCCGAGCTGGAGTCGCTGGAGTCGCGCTGCTGGGCCGCGCTCGGGGAGCACGCGAGGGCGGCCCGGCACGCCCGGCGCGCCGCGGACCTCCAGGACCCGCACTTCGCGCGGAACGTGGCCCTCTACACCGCCGAGCTGGCCGACAACCTGGCCCGCGCCGGGGCCCCGGACGAGGCCGCCTGGGCGGGCGGCCGGGTTCTGGACCTGCTGGAGGACGTCCAGTCGACGCGGATCCGGTCGATGCTCTCGGCGACGGCCCGCTCCCTGCTCCCGGACCAACGCAGCCCCCGGGTGGGGGCCTTCCTGGCCCGGCACGCCGGGGCCTGAGCCGTCGGAGCGGCCCCGCGCGAGGCCCCCGGCGCCGACCCCGCGAGGCTACGCCTCCAGGTGCCCCGTGTCGTTCCAGCGCTCCAGCGCGGGGGCCCCGTACGCCCAGCCGAGCACCGACAGCGAGGTCGGCTCCAGGCGGATGCGGGCCCCGAAGGAGGCGTCGAAGCCGAGCCAGCGGGCGGCGAGGGTGCGCAGGACGTGGCCGTGGGCGAAGACGAGCACGTCACGTTCGGCCGAGCGGGCCCAGGCGACGACCTCGTCCGCACGGGCCGCGACGTCGGCGACGGACTCGCCGCCCGGGACGCCGTCGCGCCAGATCAGCCAGCCGGGGCGAACGGCCTGGATCTCGGCGGGGGTCATGCCCTCGTAGTCGCCGTAGTCCCACTCCATCAGCATGTCCCAGGGCTCCGCCCGGGCGCCGAAGCCGGCCAGGTCGCAGCTCTCGCTCGCGCGGACCAGCGGGCTGGTGCGGACCTCCACCCCGGGCAGGCCGCCCCACGGGTCCTGGGCGAGCCGCTCGCCGAGCAGTTTCGCGCCCCTACGGCCCTCCTCCAGCAGGGGGACGTCCGTGCGACCGGTGTGCTTGCCGAGCCTGGACCACGCCGTCTGGCCGTGCCGGGCGAGGAGGATGCGGGGGGCCATGCGGTTTCTCCCGGTACTGGTGGTCCGTGACGGTTCGGACGATTGGATCGTCCGACCATCATCCATCACGTGAACACGAGGCAACCCGCGCACCCGAACAGCCGTCCTAGATCGTATGAACAACCGGCAGAAGCCCACCCGCTGGTGGGCCGAACTGCTGCTCCTGGGGCTCCTCTACGGCGCGTACTCCGGCGGCAGACTCCTCGCCCGGGGCGACGTGCAGCTGGCCGTCGACCACGGGCTCGCCATCCTCCGGGCCGAAGACCTGCTGGGGATCTCCTTCGAGCGGCCGCTGAACCGGCTGTTCTCGCACCACGGGCCGCTCGGCATACCCGCCGACTTCGTGTACGCCTCCCTGCACTACCTGGTCACTCCGGCCGTGTTGGTCTGGCTCTACCGCCGCCGCCCGGCGCACTACCGGGCCGCCCGCACCTGGCTGATCGCCTCCACCCTCCTCGGGCTCGTCGGGTTCTCGCTGCTGCCCACCTGCCCGCCCCGGCTGCTCGACGCCGCGCACGGGTTCACCGACACCATGGCCCAGTACAGCGCGTACGGCTGGTGGGGCGCCGAGGCCAGTGCCCCGCGCGGGCTCGGCGGACTCACCAACCAGTACGCGGCCATGCCGAGCCTGCACGTCGGCTGGGCCCTGTGGTGCGGGGTGCTGATGTGGCGGCACGGGCGGCACCCGCTCCTGCGGGCCTTCGGCATCGCCTACCCCGCCGTCACCACGCTCGTCGTCATGGGCACCGCCAACCACTACTTCCTCGACGCGGTCGCCGGGGCCGCCGTGATGGGCCTCGGCTACGCCGCCGCCCGCGCCCTGCCGGCACGTACGCGGGCCGGTACGAGCGCCCCCGAGAGGGCTCCGGCAGCGACCGGGCCGGCAGCCGGACCAGCCGGTTTCCGCGGTACGACCCCGATTGTCAGTGGCGGATGGGACACTTCCGCCCGTGAGCTCCTACCCGCACAGCGGCCCGCCCCAGAAGACGACACTGCGGCAGCGGCTCGCTGACCTGCGCGGCCCCGCCGTGCCACCCCGCCCGCTCGACGCCCGCGCGCTGGCGGCGCTCGCCGCCAACCCGGGCTGCGGCAGACGCGCACTGCTCGACGGGGCCGGCGTGGACAAGACGGCGCTCGCCGCGGCACTCGGCTCGCCCGCCGCCTTCGGCCAGTCGCAGTTCGCGATCATCCGGGGCAACTCCTTCGAGGCCAAGGTCAAGGCCGACGGCGGGGCGGAGCTGCTGCGGCTGGTCCACCGGCAGCTGGGCGGCGGGGCCGAGCCGCCCGGCAGCGGCGCCCGCGTCCCCGACCTCAGCGCCGCCGGCCCCGAGGGCCGCGCCGCGCGCACCGCGCTCGCCCTGCGGGAGGCCACCGCCGCCGGCGAGTGGACCCTGCTGGACCATCCGATGCTGGCCCTGGAAGTCGCCGGCACGCCCGCCTACCTGGAGCCGGACGTGGTCGTGGTGCATCCCGACGGCCGCTGGACCGTGGTGGAGATCAAGTCGTTCCCGCTGGTCGACGGCGCCGCCGACCCGGCGAAGGTGGGCGCCGCCGCCCGGCAGGCCGCCGTGTACGTCCTCGCCCTGGAGAAGACCGCCGAGAAGCTGCCGTCCGCCACCGTCGGACACAGCGTGCTGCTCGTCTGCCCGAAGGACTTCTCCAACCTGCCCGCCGCCGCGCCCGTCGACGTCCGTCGCGAGCGCTCCGTGACCCTGCGCCAGCTGGACCGGCTGACCCGTGTCGAGGAGCTGGCCGCGGCCCTGCCCGAGGGGGTCACCTTCGACCCCGCCCGGCCCGCCGAGGAGCTGACCGAGGCGGTCGCCGCCGTCTCCGCCGCCTACGCCCCCGAGTGCCTGGCCGCCTGCGAGCTGGCCTTCCACTGCCGGGAGCGGGCCCGGGCCGCCGGGGAGGCCACCGCACTCGGCCGCGGCGTCCGCGGGGAGCTCGGAGGGTTCACCACCGTCGAGGAGGCCCTGGGGGCCGCCGCCGGCGGGGGCTCCCCCGACGATCCGACCGCCGCCGCGCTGGAGCACGCGGCCCGGCTGCGCGCCGAGGCACTCCGGGAGGCCGCATGCCGCTGATGGACACCCTCGCCCGGCTGCAGGCCGTGCGCTCGGGCCGGGCCCAGGCGCTCGCGACCGTACGGCACCGGCACCTGCACGAGCGCCCGCTGGTCTTCGTCCCGCTGACGACCGCGGGCGAGACGGGCGCCCCGCTCGGCGCGCTCGTCGGCATCGACCCGGACGAGCCGCGCCTGCTGGTGGTGCCCCAGCCGCGCGACCGCGACCTGCGCTGGGCGTTCCTCGCCCGGCTGGCGGACGAGGTGCTGCCCTACCTGGAGTCGTACGCGGACGAGGTCGAGCTCGTGGAGCGCACCGAGACCGACCCGGAGACCGGCGCCCGCAGCAAGGTGTCGGCCGAGCTGTGCCTGGACGCACCGCAGCTGGTGGTGCCGAGCCGGGCCGGCATCGACCACGTCCGACTGCTGGGCCGATCGATGCGCTTTCGGCGGACCGCCGAGGAGGACCCGGAGAACCCGTATCCGGCGCCCGCCCGGGTGCCCCTGCTGGGCCGCTGGTTCACCCACCTGGGCGAGCGCGCCCGCGTCCCCGGCTCCTCGATGCTGCTGTCGGCGACGGAGCTGCTGTCCCGGCACTGGGCGACCGGCCAGAGCAACCTGGAGGACCAGCACCTGGGCGCGCTGCTGGCCTGGATAGCCCCGCCGGACGGCGCGTCCGGCGCCGCCGCGGCCCTGCGCGCCGAGCAGGGCCGCGACCGGGACGGGCAGCTGCTCGTGCCGCCCGCCGGACCGGCCACCGACCCGGCCTTCGACAACAAGCTGCTGGCCCCGGCGATGGCCCGCTACGACGCCGCCCGCGCCGCCGGCCGGCCGGCCGGGGTGGCCCGCGCCGAGGAGGCCGTCCGCGAGCTCGTCGCGGAGCAGATGCGGCCGACCTGGCGGGCGGTGTGGCAGGCCCTGGAGCTGGTGCGCGGCCTGCCGGAGGCCGAGCGGGCCGAGGAGCGCTGGGTCCGCGACCGCTGGTCGTACACGGGCCACCGCGACCGGGTCCGGGCGGGCGAGCCGCCGCAGCCGCGCCGCGACGACGCGGTCACGGCGGCCCAGAAGCTGGCCACCCGGGAGACCGAGCAGGTGCGGCTCGACGCCCAGGAGGCGCTGGACGACCCGCTGGTGATGGCGGGGCGGCGGCTCGCGGGCGAGGCGTTCGCGGGCGAGGTCACCGATGTCGTCATGGAGTGGACGGAGTCGAAGCGGCCCAGCCCGCGACCGCTGGTGACGGTGGCCACCGAGGACCGGCCGCAGCTCGCCGACGGCCCCGGGAGCGGTGGCCCGAAGGTGTTCCGGTCCCTGGAGGGCCGACCGCAGAGCGCGCAGTTCGTCCGCTACGAGCCCGACGGCAGCGTCGTCCTGCGGCTGCTGGACAAGATGGGCCGCGGCCGGGAGCCGGAGCCCGGCTCGGTGCCGGAGAAGGGCGAGCGGGTGTGCTGGACGCTGTTCGAGCACGACGCGCGCGGCGGCCCGAAGCTGCCCGAACCGGAGCGGACCCCCTGGACGCACGGCGGGCCGCCCGGATCCGCGACCGCCGAAGCCTGGCTGCCCGACGCCGTGACCGACGAGGACCTCCTGTGACTGCGACCGAGCGCGCTCCCGCGGCCGCCTTCGACCCGGGCGCGGCGGCCGCCGAGGCCACCGCGGCGATCCTGCACGACACGCTGCACGGCCCCGAGCGGGGCGTCGTCGTCGACTCCCCGCCGGGGGCCGGCAAGTCCACGCTCGTGGTGCGCGCCGCCCGCGAGCTGGCCGCGGCCGGCCGCCGGCTGATGGTGGTGGCGCAGACGAACGCGCAGGTCGACGACCTGGTGCTGCGGCTCGCCGACAAGGACCCGGAGCTGAAGGTCGGCCGGCTGCACAGCAGCGACGCCGACGCCTACGACCCGGCGCTGCGCGAGCTGCCGTCGGTGACCCTGTCGGCGAAGCTCGCCGACCTCGCCGAGCTGCCGGTCACCCTCTCCACGGCCGCGAAGTGGGCGTACGTCAAGGACGCCGAGCCCTGGCAGCACGCCATCGTCGACGAGGCGTACCAGATGCGCTCGGACGCGCTGCTGGCCGTGGGCGGGCTGTTCGAGCGGGCCCTGTTCGTGGGCGACCCGGGGCAGCTCGACCCGTTCAGCGTGGTCGGCGCCGAGCAGTGGGCGGGCCTGTCCTACGACCCTTCGGCGTCGGCGGTGACCACCCTGCTGGCGCACAACCCGCAGCTGCCGCAGCACCGGCTGCCCGTGTCCTGGCGGCTCCCGGCGACGGCCGCGCCGCTGGTCTCCCGCGCCTTCTACCCGTACACGCAGTTCCGCAGCGGGACCGGCCCCGGCGAGCGCCGGCTCGCGTACGGGGTCCCCTCGGACGGTTCGGGACCGGACCGGGTGCTGGACGAGGCCGCCGAGTCCGGCTGGGGCCTCCTGGAGCTGCCCGCCCGGCACACCCCGCGCACCGACCCGGAGGCGGTCCGGGCCGTCGCCCTGGTGGTCCGGCGGGCCCTGGACCGCGGGGCGGTGACCTCGGACGAGCAGACGCCGGGGCCGGTCCCGCTGACGGCCGACCGGATCGCCGTGGGCACCGCGCACCGGGACCAGGCGGCCGCCGTCCGCGCGGCGCTGGCCTCGCTCGGGGTGTCCGGGGTGACCGTGGACACCGCGAACCGGCTGCAGGGGCGGGAGTACGACCTGACGGTGGTGCTGCACCCGCTGTCGGGCCGGCCGGACGCGACCGCGTTCCACCTGGAGACGGGCCGGCTGTGCGTGCTGGCCTCGCGGCACCGGCACGCCTGCGTGGTGGTGGCCCGGGCGGGGATAGCGGAGCTGCTGGACGACCATCCGTCGGCGGAGCCGGTGCAGCTGGGGGTGACGGTGAAGTTCCCCGACGGCTGGGAGGCCAACCACGCCGTGCTGGCGCACCTGGCGGAGCACCGGGTGTCCTGGAAGCCCTGATCCCCCGGGGCGGCCGGGCCGCGGGGCGCGGCTCATGCTCCGGCGGGCGCCGTCATCGGGCTGCGGCGGCAGCCGGTCGCGGCCCGAGGACGGCGCCCTTGCGCGGCGTTGGACAATGGAGGGTGGCCCGGAAGGACCGGTCCCGTACGTCCAGCAGGCCAGCAGGAGGACACGCATGGCAGAGCCCGAGCGGACCGAGCGGAAGCTGCGACCCGCACCCCTGCTCTTCGAGCCCTCGGAGGCCACCGCGGACCCGGAGCACTTCTTCGACCTGGAGTCGATCGAGGACCCGCGGGAGCTGCTGGCCCGGGCCACCGAACTGACGCTCGCCTTCCGGGCGGCGACGGAGCGGGCCATGGAGTTCCAGGCGGTGGCGGCGGCCCAGCTGGCGGATCCGCGACGGTTCGACCGGCTGGACCCGGCGGTGATCGCCGCCGAGGCGGAGTGGACCGAGGACTACGCCCGCAAGATGATCGAGTTCGGGGAGACCCTCCAGCGCAGCGGCGGCCCGGGCGCCGTCTAGCGGCCGGAGCGGGCGGAACAGGCCAGGCGGAGCGGGCGGAACAGGCCAGGCGGACCGGCCCGCGGCATATGCGGGCGCAACATAGCGCATGCGCGGCCGCCACGTCCGGCTTTTCGGTGACTGCTGGAAATCGAATCGCTACGCGCGGTAAACCGGTCGACATGACGACGCTGACGACGGCCTCCGTTTCCACCTGTCCCGCCCAGGACGCCCGCACCGCCACCCACGTCACCGCACTGGGCGCCGCCTGGCTCGCGTCGGCCTCGGCCCATCCGCACCGCACCCTCGCCGCCTGGCAGGCCCGCCCCGCCGCCCCGGCCGTGCTGCCCTGCGGGACCGCCTTCGACGTCGTCAACGTCCCCCTCGTCCTCGGCCGGCGCATGCTGGACCTGCTGTGGTCCGAGGGGCCGGGCTGCGGGCCGGTCGCCGTGCACCGCGGCCGGATGCTGCTCTTCGCCACCACCGGCACCGCCCACCGGCTCCCTTCACTGCTGACCTGGGAGGAGTGGGGCGGGCCGCTGCCGGCACCGCTGTGCCACGGCCACGGCGACGCCGTCAGCGTCCCGCCGCTGGCCGCCGTCCCGGGCCCGTCGCGCTGGCTCGTGGCCCCCGACACCCGCTCCCCGTGGCTGCCCGGACCGGAGACCCTGCTGTGGGCGTACGTGCGGGCGGCCCGAGCTGCGGATATCGATTTTTCCTTCCGGCCGTCCTCCTGCTAATGTCTTCCTCGTCAGCAAGCGCCGCTAGCTCAGTTGGTTAGAGCAGCTGACTCTTAATCAGCGGGTCCGGGGTTCGAGTCCCTGGCGGCGCACCGACGGAAGAAGGCCTCCCACGCGAGTGGGGGGCCTTCTTCGTCGTACCGTCGTACCGACGCCCGTCCCGTCCCGTCCGGTCACGTGATGATCTTGACGGTGTAGGCGCCCGTCGCGGTCCGGTCCGCCACCTCGATCCTGATCCGCTCCCCCGGCACCGTGAAGGACTCCCCCACCTCCAGCGGCGCGTCCGCCAGCGGCGGGTACACCGAGCGGTCCCAGCACGCCTCCGCGTCCGGGTGCCCGTCCAGCACCTCGATCGGGCCGCCGCCCGAGGGGGCCTCGTTGCGCACCCGGTAGACCAGGACGCCCTCCGTGCAGGTGTCCCCGTCGTTCCCGGAGGAGCCGCGCGCCTCGACGGCGATGGCGCTGCCGGGCCCCGTACGGACCACCGCGAGGCGGGTCCCGCCCGTGGCGCCCGGCTCCGGGGAGCGGCCGACCGGCTGCAGAGTGTGCAGGGAGGAGCCCGACTGCACGCAGTCCACCTGGGACGGGTCCAGCCAGCCCAGCTTCCACTTGTGCCAGGCGAAGAGGTCGGGGGACATCCCGAACTGGCTGCCCATGACGTCCCAGTCGCCGACGTACGTGTCCCAGTCGCCCTTGCCGTCCGTGGGCCGGTGGTACAGGTCGGGCAGGTCGAAGACGTGCCCGGTCTCGTGCGCCAGCACGTTGCGGTCCGGTGGGTGCCGCTCGAAGACGGTGACGATGCGGCGCAGGTCCGTGCCGTCGGCCCGGATCGGCCGCTCGAAGTTGACCACCTTGGTGGCGTCCGAGTCCACGCCCGGCGCGTCCGGGTCCGCGACGAAGTACACGATGTCGTACTGCGAGAAGTCGATCTCCCGGTCGGCGGCGATCACCGCGTCGCGCAGGTAGGCGGCCCGGTCCCGGGCGGCCCAGTCGCGCTGTATCCCGTACGCGGTGGACGGCTTGGGCATGGTGATCCACTGCGCCTGCGGGTGCGGGACCAGGCGGAACCGGCCGTACGAGGCCCGCTCGAAGAAGTCGCTGGTGGCCGGGAAGTAGTCGGCGGCCAGCTCCTGCGTGGTCAGGGTGGGGCGGTGGTCGGGGAAGGACAGGAAGACCAGGACCGCGTCGAGGCTGCGCCGGGGCTGCGGGTAGGCGCCGTTCCACGTGTCCAGGCCCAGGGAGTGGTGGGCCGAGGTGCGGGTCAGCGCACACGGCCCGGCTCCGGGAACGGCGGACGCGGGGCCCGCGACGAGCGACATGGCCGCGAGCGCCGTCAGGGAGGTGAGGGCAGCGGCCGTGCTGCGCATGCGGGAGCGATCCACTCCCCCGGGTGTCTCCTGTCGCGGCACATCGACCTCCCGTGGTGGATTCTTACCAACTCCTCCCACCCTGAGGTGATTGTCGTACTAGCGCCCTGTTCCAGTGCCCCACACGAGTGAGCGCTGCGGCAAGCCGGTGACCTCACAGGTTCACCCTCTTGCTACAGAACGTCACGAACGATCACGGGAGATCAGCAGGGGTCGAAGGCCGCTCAGGGCTGCGCAGAAACGATCGCGCGAGGACGCACCGACAGGCCGTCAGCACACCGAAGCACCGCCCCCCATCCGGCGACGCCGCTGGATGGGGCCGTACGGCTGCCTCTATGATCGGCACACTTTCCTGCACGGACACGACGAGCACTGCGGGAGCCAACGGTGAGCGGAACCTCTGACGAAACCGGTTCGGCGGCCGACAGCATCCGATCGGCCATTACGGAGCGTCACCCCGCAGTGCCAGTCATGCCTCCCCCGGCCCCCCGCAGCGACTCCGACGTGCGCGACTTCCGGGCCGCTTTCAACGCCGCCCACCTCGCCATGGCCGTCGTCGACCGCAGCGGCTACGTCGTCGCCGCGAACACCGCCCTGGCCGGCCTCCTCGGCACCGAACCGCACGCGCTCGTCGAACAGCGCGCCTCCGACCTGGTGGACCTCGGCGCGGAGGCCCGGACCTGGCAGGCCTACCAGGAGGTACTGCGCGGCCGGCAGGCCCGGCTGCGCTGCACGCGCCGGCTCAAGCACCCGGACGGGCATTCGCTGTGGACGGAGGTCACCCTCGGGCCCGTTCCCGGCACCCGGGACGTGCTGCTGTCCGTCGCCGACATCAGCGACCGCCGCGACCTCCAGGCCCGGCTGCGGCACCTCCAGATGCACGACCCGGTGACCCGCCTGCCCAACCGGACCCTGTTCTTCGAGCGGCTCTCCGCCGCCCTGGAGGCCTCTTCGTACGAGCACGGCGGCACGGGCCGGATCGGCCTGTGCTACCTCGACCTGGACGGCTTCAAGGCGGTCAACGACACCCTCGGCCACCGGGTCGGCGACCGGCTGCTGACCGCCGTCGCGGCCCGCCTCACCCAGTGCGCCGACCAGTCCGGGTACGGGCGCACCGGCGGGCACCTGGTGGCCCGGCTCGGCGGCGACGAGTTCGCGCTGCTGGTCGAGGACTCCACCGGCACCGAGCAGCTCGTGGACCTGGCGCGCAGCGTGCTGGCCGCCGTCCAGGAACCTTTCGACCTGGCCGGGCAGCGGCTGTCGGTGTCGGCGTCGATCGGCGTGGTGGAGCGGGCCGCGGACGGCACCTCGGCGACGGGCCTGATGCAGGCCGCGGACACGACCCTGTACTGGGCGAAGGCGGACGGCAAGGCCCGCTGGACCCTCTTCGACCCGGAGCGCAACGCGCACCGGATGACCCGCCAGGCCCTCACCTCCACGCTCCGGCCGGCCGTGGAACGCGGCGAGTTCGAGGTCGAGTACCAGCCGCTGGTGGACCTGGAGAGCGGGGCGGTGCGCGGGGTGGAGGCCCTGGTCCGGTGGAACCACCCGCAGTTCGGCAGCCTGACGCCGAATCGGTTCATCGGCATCGCCGAGGAGGACGGCTCCATCGTCCAGTTGGGCCGCTGGGTGCTGCGGACCGCATGCCGGCAGGCCCGGCGCTGGCAGATCGAGCACCCCAGCGACTCCCCCGTCTTCGTGTCCGTCAACGTCGCGGTCCGCCAGGTGTGGGACTCCGACCTGGTCGGCGACGTCGCGGGGATCCTCGCCGAGACCGGGCTCGCCCCGCAGCTCCTCCAGCTGGAGCTCACCGAATCCGCGGTGATGGGCTCCGCCGGGCGCCCGCTCCAGGCCCTCCAGGCCCTCAGCGACATGGGCGTGCGGATCGCCATCGACGACTTCGGCACCGGCTACTCGAACCTCGCCTACCTGAGCCGCCTGCCGGTGTCCGTGCTGAAGCTGGACGGCTCCTTCGTCCACGGCTTCCGCTACGACGAGGGCACCCACCCGAACCCGGCCGACGAGACCATCGTCGAGGCCCTCGTCCAACTCGCGCACCGGCTGGGCCTCACCGTCACCGCGGAGTGCGTGGAGACCGCCGGGCAGGCGGCCCGGCTGCGGCGCGTCGGCTGCGACACGGGCCAGGGCTGGCTGTACTCGCGCGCGGTGGCCCCGGAGCGGATCGCCGAGATGATCGGCACCCACCCCGGCGCCGACCACGACCCCTGGTAGGCGCCGCACGCGGCCGGGGCGAGGGGCGGCGGCCAGGCGGTCTTGACCGCGGTCCTGCGGAACCAGGGCCGGATTCAGACTGTCGCCGAGCGTAGTGGCACGACCACGCTCCGGTGTCCGGAATCCCGCAACCATGTGACACACCTCCGCCCCGCACCCGGGCTGGTGGGTGCGGGGCGGGTGGCGCTCGGCGCGGGGTGGGGGAGATCAGCAGGCGCCGAGGTCCTTCCAGACGCCCCATTCGCCGGTGGTGCCGGGCTCCTCGTTCTGCGTCCACCACTGGGCCTTCCACTTGCGGCCCTTGTGCGAGACCTCCGCGCCGCCGGTGTAGACCGTGCCCGCGGCGTACGCCGGGACGGAGCCGCAGCCCGTGGTGGGAGGCGGGCTGGTCGGGGGCTGCGTGGTCGGCGGGGTGGTGGTGGGAGGCGGCGTGGTCGGGGGCTGCGTGGAGCCGCCGAGGGCGTCCGAGATCTGGTTCAGCAGGGTGGTGTTGTCGTCCAGGCCGAGCAGGGAGTACATCATCGCCCCGGCGAGGCCGCGGCTCTTGCCGTAGTCGACGCGGGCCTGGACGGACTTCTGGTTGAGGCCGGTGAAGAACTCGCCGTCCTTGTAGAAGTACGAGGCCTTGGCCTGGTCGTCCCAGAAGGTGGTGGCCGGGTTGTCGACGATGCCGCCGAGCTCCTTGTAGTGGGCGATGCCGGCCTGCTGGCTGTACGGGCGCGGGGCGGAGCCGCCGGTCGCGGTCTGGGCGAGGCCGCCCGCGGGGCCGGCGGGGACGCCCTTCCAGCCCCGGTAGTAGAACTCGTAGCCCAGGGTCAGCTTGTTGGCGGGGAAGCCTCCGGCGATGCCGTAGACCGGGTCACCGTCGATCCAGGCGTCGATGGCGTTCTTGATGCTGTACTTCTCGGTGCCGGGGGCGATCGGGTCGGTGGGGTCGGCCGGGGAGTCGAGCAGCGGGGACTGGTGGTAGGTGGGCCCGTCGCCGTCCCAGGCGCCGTGCATGTCGTACGTCATGATGTTGGCGTAGTCCAAGTACTGGCCGATCTTGTCGGTCTCGATGTACTTGATCTTGTCCTGGCCGGCCGGGAGGGCCGCGGTCAGCAGGTACTTCCTGCCGCCGCCCGCGGCGCCGTACTCGTCGAGCTGCTTGCGGAACTCGGCGAGGAGGAGGGTGAAGTTCTGCTTGTCCTCGGGGCCGTAGTGGTTGCCGAGGTGGCCGCCGGAGGAGCCCGGGTACTCCCAGTCGATGTCGATGCCGTCGAAGATGCCGGCCGCGGTGCCGGCGCCGCCGAAGCCGCCCTCGACGGGCAGGTTGCCCTTGAGGTACTGGTCGATGCAGGAGGAGACGAGCTTCTTGCGGGAGGCGTCCGTCTTGGCTGCGTCGTGGAAGTACTTGGAGTAGGTCCAGCCGCCCAGCGAGATGTTGATCTTCAGGTGGGGGTACTTGGCCTTCAGTTCCTTGAACTGGTTGAAGACGCCCACGATCGGCTGGTCCCACTTGTCGGCGACGCCGTCGACGGAGTCGGCCGCGCTGAAGGACTTCTGGTAGTCGGCGTAGGAGTCGCCCGCGCCGTCGCCCGCGTTGGGGTTGCTGTCGTCACCCGCGGCCTTGTTGGCCATGAAGCAGGTGAGGTTGGTGGGGTGGATGTTGCCGAACGAGTAGTTGATGACGTCCAGCTTGCCCGCGATGCCGCGGGTGTCGAGGTGCTTGGGGTAGAAGGCGTTCCCGTACACGCTCCACTGGTCGTAGTACGCGATCCGGACGTTGCCGCTGCCGGGCGTCGCGGAGGCGTCCGCCGCCTGAGCGGTGCCGAGCCCCGCGAAGCCGGCCATCGCGCCGGCTGCCAGCGCGGCCGTGGCGGCGGCCGCGACGAGGGGTTTACGGATGTGCATGAACTGCCTCCGGGAAGTGGGGGGAGGGCAAGAGGTTCGGGTGGGAGAAGTGATAGCGATCACCGCGGGACCCCGTCAATGGTTTGGACCAAACAAGGACTAGACCATTTCGCGCGCAAATCCCCTCGTCAGAGGCGTGCGAGGGCATGAGAAACCGCTCGCCACCCCGGGTGACGAGCGGTTTAAGGGTGCCTTAGGACAAGCTCCCGCAAGGTTTCGGCAACAAACCAGCCGAACTCCGTTTGCCCGGCATCAATCAGCTCGGGGCGCCCGCCGCCGGCATCCCGTACACATCTGCGACGAGCTCGTACGAGCGCAGCCGGGCCGCGCCGCTGTGCGCGTTGCCGGTCAGCATGAGCTCGTCGGCGCCCGTGCGGGCGACCAGGGCGTCGAGCCCGGCGCGGACCTCGTCGGGGGTGCCGTGCACGACGTTCGCCATCCAGTTGTCGACGAACTCCCGCTCCAGCGGGGAGTATCCGTACGACGCCGCTTCCTCGGGGGTGGGTATCAGCCCCGGCCGGCCGGTGCGCAGCTTCAGCATCGACAGGGCCCCGGTCCGCACCTGGGCGCGGGCCTCCCCGGCGGTGTCGGCGGCCAGCGTCGAGACGCCGATCAGGGCGTACGGGGCGGCCAGGACGGCCGAGGGGCGGAAGGTCTGCCGGTAGAGGTCGAGGGCGGGCAGGGTGCCGGCCGCGGAGAAGTGGTGGGCGTACGCGAAGGGCAGGCCGAGCTCGCCGGCGAGGCGCGCGGAGAAGCCGGACGAGCCGAGCAGCCACAGCGGCGGGCGGCCGGCCGCCCCCTGCACCGGGCCGGGCACGGCGTGCACGCGGGCGTACGGGTGGCCGGCGGGGAAGTCGTCGTCCAGGAAGCGGGTGAGCTCGGCGAGGAGACGGGGGAACTCGTCCGCGGCCTCGTCGAGCCGGCCGGGCCCGCGCAGCGCGGCGGCCGTGCGCCCGTCGGTGCCGGGGGCCCGGCCGAGGCCGAGGTCGATCCGGCCGGGGGCGAGGGCCTCCAGGGTGCCGAACTGCTCGGCGACGGCGAGCGGGGCGTGGTTGGGCAGCATGACCCCGCCCGAGCCGAGCCGGATCCGGGAGGTGTGGGCGGCGAGGTGGGCCAGGACCACGGCCGGGGAGGAGCTGGCCACGCCCGGCATGGAGTGGTGCTCGGCGACCCAGTGGCGCTGGTAGCCGCGGGACTCGGCGAGCCGGGAGATGGCGACGCTGGTGCGGAGGGAGTGGTGGGCGGTGCTGCCCGCGCCGACCGTGACGAGGTCGAGGACGGAGAGGGGGACGGGCGCGCGGCCGTGGCGGATGCCGCGGACCGGGTCGGGCCGTCCGGCGTCCTGCGTGGTGTCGCGTCCGACGTTTTCGAGGTCCCCGGTGTCACTCACTGTCGCTCCCGCTCGGTTCGGCATCCGTACGAGGAACTCGAACCGTGAGGGGCCGACGGGCATTCCCGACCCCCACGGGGGCACGCCCTTGACCTTGGCATATGCCAGTGGAGTAGATCGAGGCAGAGGCACGTGATTGAGCCATCAATCTCCTCAACAGGCGGTCCACGTGAGCCTCTTGATGGCTATCGTGGTAACGCAAGCGGTAGCAACCTGGTAGGGGGAGACCGTGGCGCTGAAGCCCGAGCCGACCGCGCCGTTCCACTCGGTGCAGTACGCCCTGCGCGTGCTCGAAACCATCGCCCGCCACTCCGGCGGAGTGACCGACATACAGATCGCGCGCGAGACCGGACTGCCCGCCGTCCATCTCGCGCCCATGCTCCTCATGCTGCGCAGGGAGGGGTACGTGCTCGAGGTCTCGGACGGCGCGTACGCCATAGGGGACTCGCTCGTCCTGCTCGGCTCGGGGATGCACAAGGAGCAGGCCCTCCAGCACAAGCTGCAGGACACCCTGGACCGCCTGCGGGATTCGGTGGGCGCGGCGGTCTACATCAGCCGGTACGAGGACGGCGAGGTGAAGATCACCCAGTTCGCGGACAGCCCGCGCACCCCGAAGGTGCACGAGTGGGTCGACTTCCGGTCCGCGGCGCACGCCAGCGCCGTCGGCAAGTGCCTGCTCACGCAGCTCGACCAGAACGGGCGCCGCGACCACCTCTCCCGGCACAAGATCGCCCGACTCACGTCGAAGACGATCGTGAACGAGCGGGTCCTGATGTCCAAGCTCGACGCCCAGCCGGCCACGGTGCCGATGCTGGACCTCCAGGAGTACGCACTCGGCACGGTGTGCGCCGCGGTACCGATCACCGCCGGTGCCTCGGTGGGCTGCCTCGCCCTGTCGATGCCCGTCGAGCACGCGCACCGGCTGCGCGCCGCCGCGGAGGTCCTGAACCGGAAGGCCGCGCCCCTGCTGCTGTCGCTCGCCCTCTGAGCCCGCTCTGTGACGCGCCTCACGGGAGAGGGTGCGGCCGGAGCGGGACGACGGGACGAAGTGGCGGTACGAAAACACTTCGGGGGGGGGGGGGGGGGGGGGGAGCGGCACCCCACGCACGGTGGCGCGCCCCCGCGGCGGGTCTGTGTGCAAA
>NZ_JBHXTC010000027.1:28960-31961 GCF_042677605.1 Streptomyces sp. NPDC127106
GCGGGGGGGGCGCCCCGAGGCGTCTATGTGGGGTATCCAAAACATTGGGGGCGTTTACCGGTGAACCGGTAACCGCCCGAAGGACAGGTGCGCCGCCAGGGACTCGAACCCCGGACCCGCTGATTAAGAGTCAGCTGCTCTAACCAACTGAGCTAGCGGCGCCTGCTGACAGAGAAAATACTACCTGGTCCCGAGGGGTGCTCCAAACCAGATCCACGCCGGGCCCACGGGGCCCGCATCGGGCCTGCCCCGGGTCCGCCCCGGGCCCGCGCCAGGTCCGCCGGTCAGCGCTCCAGGAGCTCCGCGCGGCCGTGCGCGGCGTACGCCGCGAGCAGCGCCGCCAGGGATTCCGGGTCGAGGGGGCGGTAGCCCTGCCCGCCCGGCGGCGACCACCAGACCGGGTCCGGGCACCGGAACCCGGCGCGGCGCAGCGCGACCCGGTGGATCTTGTTCGTGGCGGTGGTCGGCATGGCGTCCACGACCCGGACGTAGCGCGGGGCCATCTTGGTGCCGAGATCGGGCTGGGCGGCGAGGAAGGCGGAGAACGCCTCCGGGGCGAACCGCTCCCCCGGCTTCAGTGCGATGGCGGCCATGGCCTGGTCGCCGGCCGCCTCGTCCGGGACCGCGTACACGGCGACCGCGGCCGCCGGGGACCAGCGGGCCAGGATGTTCTCGATCGCCGCGGCGGCCAGGTTCTCGCTGTCGACCCGCAGCCGGTCGTCCGTGCGGCCCGCGAAGTAGAGGAACCCGGCGGCGTCCCGGTAGAAGAGGTCTCCGGTCCAGTACCAGCCCTTGCGGGTGCGGTCCGCCTCGGCGTCGGGATTGCGCCAGTACCCCTCGAAGCGGGTGCCGCCCCGGTTGACCAGCTCGCCGATGGCCGCGGAGCCGTTGCGGAGCCGGCCGTGGCCGTCCAGCTCGGCCGGCGGGCACTCGGCGCCGGTCTCCGGGTCGACCACGACCAGATCGTCGCCGGGCGCCGCCCGGCCGAGGGCCCCCGGCGGGGTGTCCGGCGTCCGCTGCACGGAGGCGCCGCCCTCGGTGGCCCCGTAGCCCTCCACCAGCCGGACCCCGAAGCGGTCGGCGAAGCGGGCCGCGTCCACGGCCCCGGCCTCGGTGCCGAAGCCGAGGCGCAGGGGGTGATCGCGGTCGTCGGGGCGGGGCTCGGTGGCCAGCAGGTACTGGACGGCCCGGCCCACGTACGTGAAGTACGTCGCGCCGAAGGCCCGTACGTCGTCCAGGAACGCGGAGGCCGAGAAGCGGCGGCGCAGCGCCACCGGGGCGCCGGCGACGAGGGCGGGCAGCCAGTCCGCGATGACGGCGTTGCCGTGGAAGAGCGGCATGCAGACGTAGTGGACGTCGTCCGGGGTGACCGAGAAGGAGCGGGCCAGGGAGGCTCCGGCGGCGGCGAGCCGGCCCTGGGTGCAGACGGCGGCCTTGGGGGTGCCGGTGGAGCCGGAGGTGAAGTAGAGGAGGAAGCGGGAGGCGGGGCCGGGGGCGGTGCGGGCGGTGAGCGCGGCGCCGCCGTCGCCGGGTTCGGCGGCGGCGTACGGGGTGAGCAGGGCGGCGTACTCCTCGCTGCCGGTCACCAGGATCCGTACGTCCGGCAGGTCGAGGCCGCGCAGCAGCGGGAGGTGGGCGGGCTCGGTGACCAGGATCCGGCAGTCCGTGTGCAGGACGTCGCGCGCCAGCTCGGGGCCGCGGCGGGTGGGGTTGATCCCGGCGACGGCGGCCCCGGCGAGGGCCGCCGCGCCGAGCCAGAACGGAAACTCGGGGATGTTGTCGAGCAGCACCCCCACGTGCGGTTCGGCCCCGGCCGGCAGGAGGTCGGCGAGCAGCGCGGCGCGTGCCGCGCTCTCCTGGGCGGTCCGGTGGCGGCTGAGGACGGTGACGGCGCCCCCGTCCGGGCTGCGGTACTTCAGCCCCGGGCGGTGGTCTCCCCACTGGCGGGAGATGAGTTCGGCCACGGTGTGGGGGGTGGAGGCGCCGGGTGTCGTCGTCCGCATGCGGCCGGAGGGTAGTTGACGTGACGTCAGAATTGAACGCCCAGGCCGCCGGTCAGAACTCGACGTCGGAGCAGGCGTAGAAGGCCATCGGGGTGTCGTGGACGGTCCAGACGGCCAGGATCATGTGCCGACCGGTCTTCCCGGTGGGCATGGCCCCCTGGTGGACGGTGGTCATGGCGGGCCGGGCGCCGTTGTAGGCGACGGTGAGGAAGGGCTGGGATTCGAGGGCGGCGCGGGTGAGGGGCTTGGTGGGGTCCCAGCCGTTCCTGGTGACGTAGTACTTGATGTCGGTGGTGGCGTGGTTGGCGGTGAACTGCCACCGGAAGCCGTAGCCCTGCCCGGCCGTGACCCTGGTGGCGGGCCAGGCGCCGCCGCGCGGGTCGTCGAGCTGGGCGAACTCGCCGTGGCCGCCGGCGCATATCCGGCCGTCGGCCGGACCGGCTGCCGGAAAGCCCTTGTAGCCCTCGACGCTCTGCGGCTCCCACTGGATGGGGCCGCAGTCGGAGACGGTCCTGTTGGCGCAGAGCTTCTGGCGGCTGACGGGGGTGTCGGTGTAGCCGTGACCGTTGGCGGTGGGCGCTACGGCGAACGCGAGGCCGGTGGCCACGCTGATCCCGAGGGCGGCGGCGCCGGCGCGCCGGGGAGGGCGGACAGGGCTGCGCATGGGCATGCGGATGGGGCGCATGGGTCGGATGCTCCTTGAACGTGGGGGGGGGTTCGGGTGAGGGAGCGCGCGCACGGGCGGGGATGGCCGCGAGGGCGGTTCCCGCGGCCGCACCGGGCACGACCCCAGGTCTAGACCAAGTCCCAATTTATTGACGTGAGTTGGCCATGTCCATACCAATGCGGGAACGTGTGGTCCGGACCGACCCGGGTCTCCGCGGCCCCGACGGCGACATCCGGCCGCCGCCTCCGGGGACACGGATGCGGGGCCCGCCCCCCCAGCCCCCCATCACCCTGCGCCCGGCGGGCCGACGGGGGGAGCCGCGAGAGCAAAA
>NZ_JBHXTC010000027.1:31971-39009 GCF_042677605.1 Streptomyces sp. NPDC127106
GCCCCCCGCCCCCCGCGCCCCCCCCCCCCCCGCCGCCCGGGCGGCCCGGCGCGCCCCCCCCCCCCCGCGCCGGGCGGGGGCGGGCGCCCCGGGGCCGTTGGGGGGCCGGGGCCTTGCGGAAAGGGCTACTCCGAGCGGCCCGTGTAGAAGGCGACGGTGAGGTCCTTCACCAGGGCCTTCCGCTCGTAGTCGTCCAGCTCGACCAGCCCCCGCGAGGTCAGCCGGTGAACGGTGTCGTCCACCGCGTCGACGACCGAGGACAGCACAGTGTCCCGGTGTTTGGCGTCGATCGCCGCGACCCTGCGCCGCCGCATGGCCTCGGCGACCTCGGGCGCGTACTCGATGCGCGTCGGCTGGGCCGAGTACACGTCGATCCCGACCGCCTCGGTCTCGGCCGCCAGCATCCGGGTCAGCGCATCGCCGACCGCCTCGGCGTCGCGCAGGGTCGGGGCGTCCTCGTGGAAGGCGTCCGCCGGCAGTTGCGACAGCACCCGTGCCATCGCCGACTCCACCTGCTCTGCGAGGTACTCGGTGTGGTCCTCGACGGCCAGCACGGCCCGGGCCGTGTCCTTGACCTGCCAGACGACCTGGACGACGACCTGGAGGGCGAGACCGCCCGCGTCCACGGCGGGCATCGGATCGCTGCGCCAGTGCCGCAGGCGTACGTCGACCCGGCGGCGCAGGAGCAGCGGACTGACCCAGATGAGGCCGGTACGGCGGACCGTGCCGCGGTAGCGGCCGAACAGGGTCAGCACCCAGGCGTGCCCCGTCCTGCTGCGGCCGAGCCCGCCGAGCGCGAGCAGGGCCACGACCCCGAGGAAGGCGAGCGGGGGCCAGTGGGTGGGGCGCAGCCCGCCGTACGGGCGGGGGGTGGCGCCGAGGGCGGCCTCGAAGACGCCGGGGAGGGCGCCGGCCCGCCAGAACACGGCCAGGCAGCCGGCGAGGGCGAGCGCGCCGACGGCCACGCCGATCCAGCCGGGCAGCACGGGCCCGTGGTGTTCCCGGAGCTGGTCGTCCCCGCGGGGGACCCGCCGTCCGGGGGCGGGCCGGGCCGCGCGGCGCGGGGCCGGCGGCACGCCCCGGGGTGCTCCGCCCGGACGCGGCCCGCCGGCCACCACGGGCGGGAAGGGCAGGTGCACCGGCACCTCCGTCACCGCCACCCCGCGGCGCGACGGCTCCTCCGCGCCGTCTCCTTCGCCCTCCGGGCCGGCACCGTCCGGCAGGCCGCGAGCCACGGCCCGCGCCACGACGTCGAGGACGCCGGGACCGGGCACACCTCCGCGGAGCGGTTCGCCGGGGGCGACGGGTTCGCCGGGGGCGGGCTGGCTGGGGCCGGGTTCGCCGGGGGCGACGGGTTCGCCGGGGGCGGGCTGGCTGGGGCCGGGTTCGCTGCCGGCCGCGGGCTGCGGGAACTCCGGGCCGCCGGGGCCGGGTTCGCCGTCGGCCGCGGCGTGCCCGAGCTGCGGGACGTCGCCGCCCGACGGGGCGGGTGCCGGTACGCGGACGAGCGCGCCGGCATCCTGCCCTGCCGGGCTGGAACCCGGCCCGGCCGAGTCGGCGCCCGGCGCGGCCGGGTCGACGACCTCGGTCGGCGGTTGCGGCGGTTGCGGCGGTTGCGGCGGTTCGGCCGCGACCCCGTCCCGGGCCGCCGGCACCTCGCCCTGCGTCGCGGGGCGCCCGTACGACACCGTCAGCAGCGGTGCCGGAACCCCCACGGCCCAGCCCCGGTGCCCAGCGCCGACCGGGACCCCCGGCTGGGCCCGCGGCGCGGCCGGCTCGGCGACGCGGTCATCGGCCCGAGCACCGAACGGATGCGCAGACGGAACGGTGCCGGCCGGGGCGGTGGCCGCCTCCCGGCCCGACGGCCCGCCCGCGGCAGCGGGCAGGGGGGCAGCGCCGCCGTCCGCCCCCGCCGTCCCGGGCTCGGTGGGGGCGCCGGCGGGCCGGGCCGCGGCCGGGCCTTCGGCGCCGGGCCGGAGCCGGTACCCGGCGGGGTCGGCCTGCCCGGCGTCCGACGTCACGGTCAGGGCCACCCGCCCGACCCGGCCGACCGGTACGGCTCCTGCGCCCCCGGCGGCGCCGCGCAGCGCCGTGGCGGGCACCGGCTCGACCGCCGCGGGGCCGGGAACCCCGCCCTGCGGCAAGTCCGGACCCACGACCCCGACGACCGGGCCGGCAGCCGATGCCGCCGACGCCGCCGACGCCGCCGACGCCGCGGCGGAACCCTGGACCACGGACCGCTCCCGGTCGTGCCCGGCGCCGTCGGCGTACGGCCGCACCCGGCCGGCCGATGCGACAGCCGGACCGACGGTCCGCGCCAGGGCTGCGGCCGGGCCTTCGGCGCCGGACCGGTGCGGGTCGCCGTACGCCCCGCGCGGTGCGTCAACGGTGGCCGCGAGCGGCCCGGGCGAGGTGGCGTTCCCGGCAGCCGGCCGTCCGGCCGTGCCCGGCGGCGCAGGAACGTCGGCCTGCGACGGGAGCTGACCCACGGGCCCGGCGGGCTCGGCCGCGCCACCCGCAGAGGCAACGTGGTGCGTGATGACCGACCGCGCGGTCGGCGCCGCCGGGGCCGCCAGGGCCGCCGGGGCCGCCAGGGCTGCCGGGGCTGGCGGGGCTGGCGGGGCTGGCGGGGCTGGCGGGGCCGGCACATCGGCCTGCGGCCTTCCCGGGCCCGTAGCCGGATCGGGCGCAGTCACCGCGGTCGGGCCGGCGGCCGGCAGCGACACCGCCCCTTCGGCGTATTTGCCGAGGGCTTCGGCCCTGTCCGTCGCGGCGGCGTCTGCCCCGGCCGAAGAGACGTGTTCCGCGGCGTGCGCCGCAATCGGCCGCTCGGCCGGGCTCGTGACAGTCAGAACGGCGCCCTGCGACCTGCCCGGGCCTACGGACGCAGCCGATCCGGCCGCTGTCGCCGGGGCCACCACCGGTTCGGCCGGGGCCGGGACGGCAGGAACTGTGGGCGAGGCGGCCGACCGGGGCGGGGTCACGGTCGGGCCGGTGTCGGCCGGGGCGGCTGCCCGGGGCGGGGTGCCTGCGGGCGGCCGCGCCGGACCGGCGGCGGCCGGGAGCCGGAACAGCAGGCCCGTGGTGCGGGAAGTGAGGGCGTGAGGGGAGACCGGGGGCACGTGGAGGGTGCCGGTGGTGGCGGTGGTGGCGGTGGTGCGCGTGGGGTACATCGTTGCCTCCGTCATGCGAACAGCCGGCGCCAGGTTTCCGGGCCCGGATAACCGTTGGCCGCGGCGCCGCGCCAGCCCTGGGCGCGCTGGAACGCCTCGACGCTGCGGCGGTCGGCCTCGCTCCAGCGGGGGCCCGGAGCGGCGGTGTAGTGCTTGCCGAAGCCCTTCTGCACCAGCCGGCGGCCGAGGGCGGTGATCGACGCGTGGGTGGACCCGGGCCGGAACACCGCCGCACCCGGGTAGGCCGGCACAGCGCCCACGCCCGGCTGGACCGCCGGAGCGGGCGAACCCTGATGGGCCGCCGGAGGGGGCGAACCCTGGTGGGCCGCCGAACCGGGGGAACCCGGGCGGACCACGGAACCAGGAGCACCCGGGTGGGCCGGGACGCCGGGAGCACCCGGGCGGACCACGGAACCAGGAGCACC
The DNA here is from genome assembly GCF_042677605.1 of Streptomyces sp. NPDC127106. Classification (NCBI taxonomy): domain Bacteria; kingdom Bacillati; phylum Actinomycetota; class Actinomycetes; order Kitasatosporales; family Streptomycetaceae; genus Streptomyces; species Streptomyces sp. NPDC127106. Next base: position 35,570 of record NZ_JBHXTC010000027.1, read on the forward strand.
AGGGTGGGCCGGGACGCCGGACGGGCCGGGGGCGGCCTCCAGCGTCGGGAGGATGTCGTTGCCCTGCCCGTCGACGAGGAGCTGCCAGGTGTGCGGGCCAGGGATGCCGTCCACGTCGGTGCCCGTCCAGCCCTGGGCGATCTGGAAGGCCTGGGTGGCCAGCAGGTCGGAGTCGGACCACTTCGTGCTGGGCCCGTTGGGGTAGAAGCGGCGGCCGCCCCGGTCGATCAGCATCCTGCCGAGCTCGGCGACGTACTGGTTGTCCGCGCCCGGGCCGAACATCGCCGTGCCGGGGTAGTCCTTGGACGGGAGCGACGGCTTCGGGTCGGTCCCGCCGTCGGGCCCGGTGATCCCGCCCGTCACCCCGTTGTACCGGTACGGGACGTACTTCGACGCGTTGTTCCAGTACCCGTACGGCGTCGCGAGCTTCCGCGTGTGCGGGCGGGTCTGTTCGTAGGCGATGTAGTGCGTGTGGGTCTCGTCGACCCAGCCTCCGAAGAGGGTGACGTGCGAGCCGTTGTTCGGGTCGGCCGGGTTGTGGAAGAGGAGCATGTCGCCCGGCAGCAGCTCCTCTTTCGTGATCTTGGTCGCGAATTTGTCGAGGCTGCCGGTCCACTCGTTCGTACCGAGGTTCCAGGCCATGGACACGTAGCCGGAGCAGTCCTGCCGGTAGCCGTCCAGCCAGTAGCTGTACATGCTGTACGGGACCTTCGCTTCCAGCCACAGCTGCGCCCGGTTGATGATCGACGTGCGGTCGATCCGCTTCAGCGAGGACGGCGCTCCCGGCGCGCCACCGGGCTTGACCGGGGCGGGCCGCCCGTGCAGCGGGGACTGGGCACCCTGCGGGGAGGCGGGGCCGTCCCCGTCGCGGTCGTGGGGGCGGGTGGGCTTGCCGCCCTTCGCCGGACCGGCCGGACGGCCCGGCTCGGCCTGTTTGACGCCCTTCGCGGGCTTGACGCCCTGAGCGGGCTTCGCAGGCCTGGCGGGCCTGGCGGGCTTCGCCGGCTTGACCTGGCTGCCGGGACGGGAGTCCGGGGGACCCGGAACCGGATCGGCGGCGGGTGCGTGCGCCACCGCTGCCGGTACGGTCGCGCCGCCGGTCAGGACCACACCCGCCGCGGTGGCCAGTACCAGCGCCCGGCGCGCGCCGCGCGCGGCCGGGTGACCGCCGTCGCGAAGCGCTATGGCCGGAGTGCGGGCGAGGGAGCGGCGCCGGTGCACACATCCCGGGCAGCCGCAGTCGCCTGCGGGCTCGTACTCCTCGAAAACGGGCGTCGGCATCGGCACATGCACCGGGGGCTGCATCGTCATGCGGGTCCGTCCACTCCCCTGCTCGTCCACTTTTCGGGCAGCCGCATATCTGTCGGGGCATCAGATTCGGCTCCACCCAGACATATCGTGCACGATAAACCCCTCAAACATGGGCTAATCGGACAAGGTGGGCGCGGCTGGTCATGGGGCACCCCTGAACGTGGGGTAGAGTTTTCTCTGTCAGCAGGCGCCGCTAGCTCAGTTGGTTAGAGCAGCTGACTCTTAATCAGCGGGTCCGGGGTTCGAGTCCCTGGCGGCGCACCGACAAGGGGAAGCCCCTCGCAGTGAGAACTGCGAGGGGCTTCTTCGTCGTGTCCGCCGATCCCTCCGCCGGCCCTGTCCGAGCACTCCGCGGGAGGTACCGCGACGGGCCGGCGATCGTCTACGCGTCCGCGCCCCTGCCCGTGAGGTACGCCGCGACGACCACGTTCGCCGTGTACTCCTCGGCCGCCTTGTCGTACGTGCCCCCGCAGGTCACCAGCCGCAGCTCCGCCCGGCCCGGGATCCGCCGGCCGTACGCCTTGTCCGGGTCGAAGCGCGTGCGCTCGTACACCTGGACGTCCTCGATGGTGAACTCGGCGACCGAGCCGTCGGCCCGGACCACGCGGACCTTGCCGCCCGGCTGCGCGGAGCTCAGCCCGTAGAAGACCGCCGGCCGGGACGCGGTGTCCACGTGGCCGACCAGCAGCGCGGCCCCCGCCTCACCCGGCTTCACACCCGCCTGCCACCAGCCCACCGCACCGGGGCGGTCGTACGGGGGCGGGTCGATCGCGCCCCGGGCGTCCAGGCCGCGCGGGACCACCGGGGCCTGGATGCCCAGCGACGGCACGTCGACCCGCACCGGCAGCGACGCGGCCAGCGGCGCGTGCGCGACCGGCAGACCCGGCACCGGGTACGCGGGCCCGCCCGCCCGGGCGAGCTCCGGCAGCGGCGGCACGCCCGTGATCTCCCGGCCCCACAACCACAGGCCGAGCACCAGCACCGACCAGGCGGCGAAGGTCAGCAACCGCCCGGCCGGGGTCGACCTCGGCTCGTCCGCGCCGTTCACCGGCGGGGCCTCACTCGCCGCTGCGGCGGCGGCGCAGGGCCAGGGCCCGGCCCGCGACGGCCAGCGTGGCCGCGGCGGCGAGGACGGCGCCGATCACGGTGTGCGGCAGGCCCGGACCATCGTCCCCGTGGTCCTTCTTCGCGGCGACGCCGGCAGCCCGGTCCCCGACGGCCCCGTCAGCACTGCCCGCCCCCTGCACCCCGTCCGCCTGCTTCGCCCGTTCCGCGATCCGGGCCGTCTCCGCGAGCTCCGCGGCCATGCCACCGCCCCCCGCGTGGACCGGCCGGACCGGCGACTGGTGGGGGTTCGGGCGCTCCCGGTCCTCGTCCCGGCCTTCGTCCCGGCCGCCCTGGCCGTGGTCCTTGGCAGGGTCCTTCGGGTCCTTCTCGCGGCCCCCGGCCGAGTCCTTCTCATGGTCCCCGGCCGAGTCCTTCTCATGGTCCTTGGCCGAGCCCTTCTCGTGGTCCCCGGCCGAGCCCTTCTCGCGGTCCTGCTCGCGGTCCCCGGCCGAATCCTTCTCGTGGTCCTGGCTACCCCCGTGCCCCTGACCGCCGTGGCGCACGACCTCGACGGATCCGTTCAGCTCGGAGCCGTCGCAGCGCACCCGGACGTCGTGCCGGCCCGGTTCGGCGCGCGAGCTGATCATCGCGTCGCCCCGCAGCGTCCCGTCGCCCTCCCGCCGCGAGGACAGGTGGGCCTCGGCGACGAAGACGGAGGACTTGGCGGTCGCCCAGCGGGCGTCACAGCCGTGGACCCGCAGCTTGACCTGCGCCCCCGGCTCGGCCTGGCGCGGATCGACCGCGACGCCCTCGCGGTTCTCCTCGCCGGCGGGCGAGGCAGCGGGCGCGGACACGGCCGGGCCGGCGGCGACGGCGGTGAAGGCCGCCAGGGCTGCGGCCACCCCGCCGGCGCGGAGAGCGATCAGAGCACTGCGCATGGTGAACCTCCTCATCAAGGAGGTTCACGTGCGGCGTGGGGGGGGGGGGGGGCGGGGGCGGGGCGCGGGGGGGCGGGGGGGGGCCGGGGGGGCCCGCGGGCGGAGACGCGTCGAGAGCGGGGGCGGGGGGGGGGGGGGCGGGCA
>NZ_JBHXTC010000027.1:39019-71963 GCF_042677605.1 Streptomyces sp. NPDC127106
CGGTCGGGGACCGTTCCCATCAGCTACAGCTGTGTGCGCGTGCGCGCTCGGGCCGCCGCGGGCGCGCCCCCACCGCCGTTGCGCCGATCGGCTCAGACAAGATCGACCAGGTCAGCGATGGAGTTCACCGTCCGGGTCGGTCGGTACGGGAACTTCTCGGTGTCCTCGACCGTGGTCAGGCCGGTCAGCACGAGGAAGGTCTGCATGCCCGCCTCCAGCCCCGCCAGGACGTCGGTGTCCATCCGGTCGCCGATCATCGCACTGCTCTCGGAGTGGGCGCCGATGGCGTTCAGGCCGGTCCGCATCATCAGCGGGTTGGGCTTGCCGGCGAAGTACGGCTGCTTGCCGGTCGCCTTGGTGATCAGGGCGGCGACGGCACCGGTGGCGGGCAGTGGGCCCTCGGTGGAGGGGCCGGTCTCGTCGGGGTTGGTGCAGATGAAGCGGGCGCCGGCGTTGATCAGCCGGACCGCCTTCGTCATCGCCTCGAAGCTGTACGTCCGGGTCTCCCCCAGGACGACGTAGTCGGGGTCGTGGTCGGTCAGGATGTAGCCGATGTCGTGCAGGGCGGTGGTCAGGCCCGCCTCGCCGATGACGTACGCCGTGCCGCCGGGGCGCTGGTCGTCGAGGAACTTCGCGGTGGCCAGCGCCGAGGTCCAGATGTTCTCGACGGGGACGTCGAGGCCCATGCGGCTCAGGCGGGCCTGGAGGTCGCGCGGGGTGTAGATCGAGTTGTTGGTCAGGACGAGGAAGGGCTTGCCGGACTCGCGCAGCCGCTTGATGAAGGCATCGGCGCCGGGGATCGGGGTGCCTTCGTGGATGAGGACACCGTCCATGTCGGTGAGCCAGGATTCGATCGGCTTGCGCTCTGCCACGGGATGTTCTCCGCTCTCGCCGGCCCGGTACCTGCGACCTGTGGCCTGTGACCTACTGGACCTGTGACCTGGAAGTGTGGTCTGAACCACCCTATCGGGGCCCGGGCCGTGGACGCGCCGGTCGTCCACAGCCCGGACACCCGGGGGTCGGCCGGGGGCGGCCGGGGTCGGCCGGGGGCGGCCGGGTCAGGCGAGCTTGACGTTGTCCACGGTCCAGTACCAGTTGTTGCTGCCGGTGTACCGGAACCGGATCTGCACGTTCGTGGCGCCGGCCGGGACCTGGAGGCTGAGGGATTCGGCCTTGGCGACCGCGTCGGCGGTGTAGTCCTTGACGACGGTCGGGGTGCCTCCGTTGTAGGAGACGAGGACCTGGGCGGTCTGGCCGGCCTCGTGGCGGTAGTGCGTCTGGTAGGTGAGGGTGCGGGTGGTGCCGCCGGCCACCGGCCAGGCCGGGGTGACCAGGGTGGAGTCGAAGCTTCCGGTGTGGGACTTGTCGTCCCACTCGTCGGAGTCGGCGACCGCGAAGACGTCACGGGAGCGGACGTTCAGCTCGCGCCACTGGTCGCGTTGCGACTGGCTCCAGAACTCGTCGGTGGCGAAGGCCCATCCTGCCCATTCGGTGACACCGCCCGAGCCCATCCGGGAGTTGTCGACGGACCAGCCGGCCGGCGGGGTGTGCGTGAAGCCCTTCACGCCGGCCGGGATGCCCGTCTCGTCCACGCGGGCCTGGAGGTTGGGGCGCAGGGTGTCGAACGGGTCGTTGTCGTCCGGGGCGGAGAGCGGGATCCCGTCGATGGCGGTGCCGGCGGCGGCGCCGACGTGGGCGAGCGCGGTCGCCGCGACGTCGGCGAGCTTCACGTCGTGGCGTACCGAACCGGCCGGGATGCCCGCACCCTTGGCGATGACGAAGGTGGCGCGCTCGGCGGCGGAGGAGCCGCCGTGGCCGCCGGAGCCGGTGTGGCCGTGGTCGGTGGTGACGAGGATCTTCCAGTTCTCCTGGGCGTAGGTCGGCCGGGCCGCGACCGCGTTCAGCAGCTGGCCGACGAGGACGTCGACGCGGGCGATGGCGTCGAGGTACTGCTGGCTGGAGGCGCCGTAGGAGTGTCCGGCGGAGTCGACCTGGCCGAGGTAGACGAAGGCGGCGTCGGGGTTCTGGTCGCGGAGTTCGGCCGCGGCCGCGGCGGCGATCTTCGGGTCCTCGTTGGTGTAGCCGTCGCGGTCGCCCTTGAGGCTGAGGCGCTTGTCGACCTTGGCGGAGAAGATCGGGCCGTTCTGGTCGGTGGAGGTGATCGGCTCCCAGTCGGCGGCCGCGTAGGTGTTGAGCGAGGGCTTGGTGTTCTCGATGCGGGTGAGGAAGTCCGGGTAGGCCGTGTAGTTCTTGCCGATGAAGGAGTTGTCCTTCACCCCGTGCTTGTCGGGCCAGACGCCGGTGGCGATGGTGGACCAGCCGGGGCCGGAGGAGGTGGCGGCCATCGGGTTGGCGTACAGGGTGCTGCGGGCGGTCAGCCCCTGGGCCATCAGGCCGTTCAGGTACGGGGCGTTGGCGGCCTTCATGCGGTCGAGGACCACGCCGTCGAGGCCGATGACCAGGACCTTGTCGGTGGTGGCGGCGGCCGCGGCCGTCGCGGTGTGCACGCCGAGGGCGGTGGCGAGCAGGACGGTGGCCGTGGCGGTGGCCGCCGTGGCAAGGGCGCGTCCGGGCAGGACAGTGGACACGTACTCCTCCGGGAGTTCGTCGTGTGGGCGCGTGTGAGCGGTGCTTGCCGTGCGGGGGAAGCGGGGAAAGCAGCGGTGCTGCCGTACGCGGTGGCGCGGTGGCGTGGTGGCGTGGGTGCGGCGTACGGGCGTCCATGCGCCGGGTCCGGACCGTCGGGGAGGGTGACTTTCGGTCCAGACCCGTTATGCAGGCTTCACGATTCCGGTCCCAGGTGACCGGGAGGCAACCGGTCAGCTTCCGGTTGCCGACTTCCACGCGTCGACGTAGACCGTGAGGTTCTTGTCGATGTCGGCCCAGTCCGGCTCGAACACCTCGACGCCGGTCATCAGCTTCGTCAGCTCGACGGCGTTGGCGTCGGTCGGCTTGACGTCGCTACGGGCCGGGAAGCCGCCGCCGACCTCGCTGACCAGCTTCTGGGCGTCCTCGCTGAGCAGGTAGTCGAGCAGCTTCTTGCCGTTTTCGGAGTGCGGGCCCTTCTGCACCAGGCCGGCCGCGTACGGCAGGGCGAAGGTGGTGGGCTTGCCGCCGTCCTTGGCGGGGAACCAGATGCCCAGGTTCGGCATGGACTTGGACTGCGCGAAGTTCATCTGGACGTCGCCGTTGGCGACGAGCAGCTCGCCCTTGTCGGTCTTCGGCGCGAGCTTGCTGGTGGAGGAGGACGGGCCGACGTTGTTGGCCTGGAGCTTCTTCAGGTACTCCATCGCCGGCTCCTTGCCGCCGAAGTCGTGCATCGACTTGATGAGGACGGCCGTGCCGTCGCCCGCGACGCCGGGGGTGGAGTACTGCAGCTTGCCCTTGAACTTCCCGTCGAGGAGTTCCTCCCAGGTCTTCGGGGCGGCTTCCAGCTCCTTCTTGTTGTAGACGAAGCCGAAGTAGTTGTTCACGACCGACGTCCACATGCCGTCGGCCGCCTTGTCCGCGCCGTTGACCTTGTCGGAGCCCTGCGGCCGGTAGGCCTGGAGCAGGCCCTTGCCGGCCGCCTGCTGGATGAACGGCGGCAGGGTGATCAGCACGTCCGCCTGGGTGTTGGCCTTCTCGCGGACGGCGCGCTGCACCATCTCGCCCGAGCCGCCCTCGACGTACTTGACCTCGATGCCGGTCTTCTTCGTGAAGTCGGCGAAGACCCGGTCGTACCAGCCGTCGCCCTTGTCGCTCTTGAGGCCGTCGGCGCTGTAGACGGTCACGGTCTTGGCGCCGTCGCCGCCGGAGGAACCGGAGGAGCCGGCGGAGGACCCCTCGGTGCCGCCGCCGCAGGCGGTGATTCCGGCGGCGAGGGCGAGGCTGCCGGTGACGGCGGCGAGGGTGCGCAGGGACGTGCGGTGTCTGGACATGGCTGTTCCTTACGGGGAGGAGGAAGCGGAGGAGGAGCGGTGGAGCGGAGGAGGAGCGGGGGAGCGGGGGAGCGGGGGCAGGCGGCCGGTCAGCGGTAGGCGGCCTTGGTGCGGATGCGGGAGACGGCCAGGAGGACCAGCAGGGTGGCGGCCATCAGGACCACGGCGACGGCGGAGCCGCTGAAGAGGGAGCCGCGGTCGGTGGCGGCGAAGATCCGGACCGGGAGGGGTGTCCAGTCCGGCGGGTAGAGCATCATCGTGGCGCTCAGCTCGCCCATGGAGAGGGCGAAGCAGAGTCCGGCGGCCGCCGTGAGGGACGGCAGCAGGAGGGGGAGCTTGACCCGCCACAGCACGTACGCGGGACGGGCGCCCAGGGAGGCCGCCGCCTGCTCGTACGCGGGGTCGAGACGGACGATCGCAGCCGAAACCGACTGGTAGGCGAACGCCGTGACAAGAATCGTGTGCGCCAGGACGACGATCGAGGACGTGCCGTTGAGCAGCAGCGGCGGCCGGCTGAACGCGACGAGGACGGCCAGGCCGACGACCACCGACGGGACGGCGACCGGCAGCACGAACAGGGCGTCCAGGAACCGCTTCCCGCGCCGCTTGAGCCCGGCGGCGGCCAGCGCGGCCCAGGTCCCGACGGTCAGCGCGAGCAGGCTCGCGGCGAGCGCGGTGACGAGCGAGGTGGTCAGCGCCTGGAGGGACTCGCCGCGCACGGCGGCGGCGTAGTTCCCGGTGGTCGGGCCGGAGGGCAGGGCGCCGGACCAGTGGGTGGCGAAGGAGGCGGCCACCACCACGAGCAGCGGCAGGGCGAAGACGGGCAGGAAGAGGAGGCCGAAGACGGCCCAGGCGGCCCAGCGGCCGGTCCGGCTATGCACCAGCACGCTTGCTCACCACCCGGTAGAGGCCGAACAGGCCGACGGAGATAGCGACGTTGACGACGGCCACCGCGCAGGCGGCCGGGTAGTCGGCTTCGAGGATCGCCTTGCCGTAGACGAGCATCGGCAGCGTGGTGACGTCCTTGGCTCCGGTGAACAGGACGATCCCGAACTCGTTGAGGCACATGACCAGGACCAGGCTGCCGCCGGCGGCGAGCGCCGGGAGGGCCTCGGGGAGGATCACCCGGCGGACGATCCGCGCGGGCCGCGCGCCGAGCGAGGAGGCCGCCTCCAGCTGTGCGGTGTCGAGCTGCGAGAAGGCGGCGAGCAGCGGACGCATCACGAAGGGCGTGAAGTACGTGATCTCCGCGAGGAGTACGCCCCACGGGGTGGCCAGGAAGCGGAACGGCCCCTCGGCGACCCCGAACACATCGCTCCACAGCCCGTTGGCCAGACCGACCGACCCGTAGATGAAGAGCAGGGCCAGCGTGATGAGGAACGAAGGGAACGACAGGAACACGTCGATGAACTTGGCGACGGCCCGCGCGCCCGGGAACGGAACGAAGGCGATGACGAGGGCGAGGACGAACCCGAGGACCAGGCAGCCGACCGTGGCCCCGGCGGCGAGCCACACCGTGGTCCCGAGCGCCTCGCGGAAGGAGCGGGAGGCGAAGACGGACCCGTAGGCGGACAGGGCCCCGCCGTTCTCGGGGGCGAAGGACTCCCGGACGACCAGTGCGAGGGGGTAGAGGAAGGCCAGCACGAGCACGGCCACGGGCGGCAGCGCCCACAGCCCGCGCGGCAGCCGGGGACCCCGGGCCGCAGCCGCACCGGGCGGCGCGGCGGACGCGGCGGACACGGCGGCCTCACCCATCGCCCACTCCCGCCGCCAGCAGGACCGCGTCCCGCGGCGCGAAGTGCAGGGTCACCCGGTCCCCGAGCGCCGGGGTCTCGCGGAGCTCGGGCAGGTCCGCGGTGACCCGGTGGCCGTCCACGTCGACGTACAGCCGGTGCGTCGAGCCCCGCCACTGCACCTCGCTGATGGTGCCGCTCAGGGCGTTGGGCCCGGTCCCGGCGCCGAGGCCGAGCAGGTGCGGCCGGATGCACAGGGTCGCCTGCGCGCCCGGTACCGCCCGCCCGCGGTCCAGTTCCAGCTTCCGGCCGGCGAACACCGCCCCGGAGTCTGCGACGGTCACCGGCAGCAGGTTGGCGTTGCCGACGAAGGCGGCGGTGAACTCGGTGCGCGGGGACCGGTACAGCTCCTGCGGGGTGCCGCAGTCCTGGAGCCGTGCGCGGTCCATGACGGCGATGCGGTCGGCGAGGGTGAGGGCCTCGACCTGGTCGTGGGTGACGTACAGCATCGACACGTCGGGCAGTTCGCGGTGGAGGCGGGCCAGTTCGGCGAGCATCCCCGAGCGGAGCTGGGCGTCGAGCGCGGACAGCGGCTCGTCGAGCAGCAGTACCCCGGGCCGGATGGCGAGCGCGCGGGCGATCGCGACGCGCTGCTGCTGTCCGCCCGACAGCTCGCGGGGGTGCCGCTTGGCATAGGCGGCCATCCCGGTCATCTCCAGGGCCTCGGCGACCCGGGCGGGGATCTCGGCCCGCGGGGTCTTCTGCGCCTTCAGCCCGAAGGCGACGTTCTCCTCGACCCGCAGGTGCGGGAAGAGCGCGTACTGCTGGACGACCATGCCGATGCCGCGCTTGTGCGGCGGCAGCGCGGTGACGTCCCGGCCGCCGATCAGGACCCGCCCGGACGCCGGGCGCACGAAGCCGGCGACCGCGCGCAGCGCGGTGGTCTTGCCCGAGCCGGAGGGGCCGAGCAGGGCCATGACCTCGCCCGGCTCCACGGTCAGGTCGAGCCGGTCCAGGACGGTGTCGCCGCCGTAGGCAACACTGACCGACTCGAAGCGGATGCCGCTCACGCCCCTCCCCCCTCCAGCAGACCGGGCAGCTCCGCAACGGAACCGAGGACGTGGGTGGCGCCGTTCTCCGTCAGCACGGCGCGGTCGTGGGCGCCGGTCAGCACACCGGCCACGATCCGGGCGCCGGCCCGACGGCCGCTGAGCATGTCGTACGCGGTGTCGCCGGCGACCACGACGTCCCGTACGTCGTCGGCCGCGCCGGTCCGCAGGAACGCGGTCAGCACCATGTCGGGGTAGGGCCGTCCGCGACCGCCCGCGTCCGCGGGGCACAGCGTGAGGTCGGCGAGCCCCTGCCACCCGAGGGCGTCGAGGATGGCGTCCTGCGTGACCCGGGCGAACCCGGTGGTCAGGACGACGGTCCGGCCCGCCTCGCGCATCGCCTCGATGGCCTCGCGCGCGCCCGGCAGCGGGGCGACGAGCCCGCCGTCGACGAGCTCGGCGTACGCCTCCTCGAACGCGGCGTTGGCCTGCCGCGCACGCTCCTCGGTGCCGAACAGGACCCGGAAGACGGAGATCTTCGACTCGCCCATGGTGTCGCGGACGTACCGGAGTTTGGCGTCGAAGTCGGCGGAGCCGGGCTTGACGCCGAGGTGCTCGGCGGCGCGCCCGAAGGCCCGCTCGACGAGGCCGCCGTCACCCACGGTGGTGCCGGCCATGTCCAGAACGACAAGCTTCACCGTGGTCACCAGCCCATCTCGTCGGCGGACATCTCGGCAATGGCGGGCGAGCAGGTCATGCCGCGCCCGCCGGGCCCGGTCACGAGCCATACCCCGTCGCGGACCTGCTCGCGGTGGACGACGCGGGAGGTGTCGGTGCACTGCGCGTACACGCCGGCCCAGCGGTGGCGGATCCTCGGCAGCGGGCGGCCCAGGAAGGACTCGACCACCTCGGTCAGGTACGCGTACGGCTCCTCGACGGTGTCGAAGGCGAAGGGGTGCTCGTACTCGTGGGTGTCGCCGATGGTCAGGCCGCCGTCCCGGCGCTGGACCATCAGCAGCTGCATCTTGTGCGCGGCCGCCACCGGGTCCTGCGGCTGCCCCGCGTTGAGCGCATCGAGAGCGGCGCTCCGGTAGGCGGGGTAGTAGCGGAAGCTGTCGGCATCGGCGACGGAGGTCGTCAGGACCTCCCCCAGCGGATCGGTCTGCATCATCTGCAGCCGGACCCGCCGCACCGGCAGCTCGGGCGCCAACTCCCGCACCAGCCCGGACAGCCAGGCGCCGGTGGCGAGGACGACGACATCGCCGCGGTGTACGTCTCCGTGATCGTCCCGGACGCTCGCGCTCCCGACGACCTCGCGCACCTCCCGCCCCGGCAGCCAGGTGTAACGCCCGCTCGCCAGCAGCGCCTCCCGCAGGTGCAGCTGCGCGGTGCGCGGCTCGACGGCTGCGTCCCGCTCGCACCACAGGGCGGCTTCGAAGGTGCCGCGCAGGGCGGGGTTGATCTCCCGCGCCTCCCGGGCGGTGACCAGCCGGTAGCCGCGGGCGGCGGCATCGGGCCGGGCCGCGGCGGCTTCGGCGACGGCGTACTCGGCCGCGTTGCGGACCGGCGTCAGGGAACCGTTGGCCCGGAAGCCCAGGCCGGGCACCCGGGCGCCGATCTCCTCCCACAGCTCGCGGGCCCGCAGGGCGGTGTCGAGCTCCTCGCCCCCGGCCCGTCCGCTGACCCAGATCTGACCGAAGTTGCGTAGTGACGCGCCGCGGGCCTCGGCCTCCCGCTCGATGTGGACGACCTCGTGGCCGCGTTCGACTGCTTGCCAGGCGTGCATGGTTCCGACCACGCCGCCTCCGACGACTATGACTCTCACGCCGACCACGGTGGGTGCGGAGCATGGACCTCCGGGGTCCCATCGACGACCAAACGGTGAACAGCCCCGGTCCATTGGACCAGACCCGTTATCTTCTCGTGATCAAACCGGGGTCCGGCACCGCCCCTAAGCACGCAAATGCGTCGTGAAACTGAACCGGTCCCCCCGGTACAGCGAACGCACCCGCTCCAACGGCCGCCCGTCCTGATCCCGCGAGAACCGGTGGATCAGCAGCATCGGCAGCGCGGGCGGGGTACCGATCAGCAACGCCTCGCGCGGGGTCGCGAGCACCGTCTCCAGCTTCTCGTCCGCGTCCCCGAAGGAGATCCCGAGGCGCTCGCGCAGATACCCGTAGAAGGACGAATCCGGCCGGAAATCACTGTCCAGCCGCGGCGCCCGGGCGACCCGGATGTACGTGCTCTCCAGCCCCACCCGCTCGTCATCGGCCAGCAGCACACGCTCCAGGTGCCATACGGGCTCACCGGGCTCGGCGCCGATCCCCGGCGCCAGATCGGGCGGGCACGGGAACCGCTCCAGCCCGATCAGGTTGCGGCCGGGCCGGCGGCCCTGACGCCGTACGCCCTCGGTGTAACTCGCCAGCGACAGCGGCTGCTCCAGCTTGGGCCCGGCCACGACGGTGCCGCGTCCGGAGCGCCGGATCCGCCCTTCCAGCAGCAGCTCGCGCAGGGCTTGGCGGACGGTCTCGCGGGACACCTCGTAGCGCTCGGCGAGATCGCGCTCGGTGGGCAGCAGCCCGCCTTCACCGAGATCATCGAGGAGCCCGGCGATCCGGGCCTTGACGGCGTAGTACTTGGGGATGCGGCCGTGCTCCGGGATACCGGAACGCACGGGCGAGCCAGGGCGGTGTTCTTCCACCCTCGGACTGTACGCAACCAAAGCGTCCGCAACGCCCCGGGCCCCGCACCCCGTCAACCCGCGGGACCCCCCGCCCGTCGCAGCCGACGCCCGGCCAGCACCAGAGCGCCGCCCACGGCCGCCACGGCGACCGCCACCCCGGCCCCGTACACCCGGCCACGGAGCCCGGTGTGCGCGAGCGCCCCGGCAGCCTCGACGACGTCGGCCGGCTCGACGGAGAACCGGTAGCCGCCGGCCTCACCGACCCAGTCGCCGTCACCGGCCCGGCGCTGCACGAGGGCCGCGTCGACCACGACCTCCCCGGCGGGGGCGTCGGGCGCGAACGCCAGATGAACCCGCACGGTCAGCGACCCGCCGGATCCCACGGTGAACCCGGGAAAGGCCGACCCGCCGTCGAACACGGCGATGATCTCGTCCCGGTCACTCCGCTCCAGACTGACCGGGAACGTACCGCCGGGCGCCTCGAACTCCATCCGCACGTGCTCCGGGCGCAGGACACGCGCCTCGTCCGTGAACACCACGACCGGATGGATGGCGGTGCACTCGCTGCCGGTGGTGTTCGTCAGGTCCATGAACCAGCTCTGCGTCCCGCCGCCGGTCCGGTACACGGCCGGACCCCCACGGATCCGGGCCCCGATGGGAAAAGCGCTGCTCTTCCCGTCCCCGCAGGTCGCCTGCGCCCGGGACGGCAGCGCGGGCGCAGGCGCAGGCGCGGGCGCGGGCGCGGGCGCGGGCCGGGCACCACCGCCGGTGCCGACGTCGGCGCCCGCGGTCGGGGCGGCTACGGCGACCAGGACGGCGGAGAGGGCAAGGGCTTCGCGCAGTCGTGGCATGGCAGACCTTCGCTTCCGCATCGCAGACCTTCGCTTCGCAGCTCGCCGGACGGACTGACGGTCGGACGAGGCGACAATCACCACGGCCTGTCCGCACCCTGCCACGCGCGCGCGACACCCCGACCGCAGCCGCGCCCGCACACCCCCGCTTTACGCCCGATCGGCCCACCGACCGGCCCCGACGCCCGCGCCCCGCCCGGCCGCACCTCACGCCCGGCCGCACCTCACGCCCGGCACACCTCACGCCCGCTCACCTCACGCCCGGCACACCTCACGCCCCGCTCACCTCACGCCCGGCACACCTCACCCCGGCCGCACCTCACCCCCGCCGCCCGAAGAACGGCGCCAGCGCCAGTTCCGCCGCCCCCTCCGCCACTCCGCCCGCGGCAACGCCGACCTGCGGCACACTGCAGCCGAGGCTGCGCGCCCGCAGGACCCTGAGGACTCCCGCCGTGAACACCTCCGGGGCGGAATCCACCACGCGTCCCCCGAGCCACACGTGATCCGCGTCCAGCAGAGCCATCACGTTCGCGGCGCCCTCACCCAGGATCCGGGCCGCCTCCGGCAGGTCCCCGCGTGCAACCGCCGCCAGGCACAGCACCTCCGCGCAGCCCCGCCCGCCGCACCGGCAGGGCGGGCCGTCCAGGCTCAGCACCTGGTGCCCGAACTCCCCCGCCGCCGAGCGCGCCCCGCGGTACACCTCGCCGTCCAGCCGCAGCCCCGCACCGAGGCCACTGCCCAGGTGCAGGTACACCGAGGTCCCGGAAGCGGCCGCGTTCGGGCGGGGGTCCGGAGCGGCAGCCCCCGCGTTGGTGTCCTTGTCCACCACCACCGGCGGCGCGTCGGCCCCCAGCCCCTCCACCACCGCCTGCCGCAGCGGGAACCCCTCCCACTCCGGATGTCCGGTCACCCGCCCCATCACCCCGGCCCGCCAATCGAGCGGCCCCGGTGCGGCGACCCCCACCCCGAGCAGGCGGGGCCCGCCTCCCGAACCCGCGCAGACCCGCCCCACCGCCCGTACGACCGCCTCCACCACCGCGTCCGGACCGGCCCCGAAGTCCAGGGGGCCGCTGCTCCGGTCCACGACCCGGCCCGCCAGGTCCACTCGTACCGCCCGCAGCTCGTCGCGGTCCGCGTGTACGCCGACGGCGTGACGGGCCTGCGCCACCAGCCGCAGCAGGGTCCGCGGTTTGCCGCCGGTGGACGGGCCCCGGCCGGCCTCGGCGACGAGTCCCTCCGCCCGCAGCCGCGCCGTGATCTTGCTGACGGCCTGCGGGGTGAGTCCCGTACGTAGGGCGAGGTCGGCGCGCCCGAGGCCCGCGTCCCCGGCTCGGCGCAGCAAGTCCAGCACGAGGGCGTCGTTGTGCCCGCGCAACGCCGGCAGGTTCACACCACCCGCGCCGACCCTCCCGCCGTGACCACGACCGTCCGCACCGTCCCTGCCACTGCCCCTGCCACTGCCACTGCCCCACTCCACCCGCCCATTGTCCACCCTCCTTGCACTTAAGCAACACTGTTGCCAAAGTGGACCCATGAACCCCACGTCCCCCTCCCCCACCTCCCCCACCTCCCCCACCTCCTCCACTGCCCCCCTCCGCGTGGCCGTCATCGGCTACGGCCTCGCCGGATCCGTGTTCCACGCCCCCCTGGTCGCCGCCACCGACGGCCTCGTCCTCGACACCGTCGTCACCTCCGACCCCGGCCGCCAGGCCCGGGCGCGCGAGGCCTACCCGGACGTCCGCATCGCCACGTCCCCGGAATCCCTGTGGGCCCCCGGGTCCCCCGCAGCCCGCCCGGACCTGGTGGTCGTCGCCTCCCCGAACAGGACCCACGTCCCCCTGGCCACCACCGCGCTGAACGCCGGCATCCCGGTCGTCGTGGACAAGCCGCTCGCCGCGACCGCCGCCGAGGCCCGCGAACTCGCCGAGCTCGCCGACCGGACCGGAACGTTTCTCTCCGTCTTCCAGAACCGCCGGTGGGACAACGACTTCCTCACCCTCCGCCGCCTCCTCGCCTCCGGCGAGCTCGGCGAGGTCCAGCGCTTCGAGTCCCGCTTCGAGCGGTGGCGCCCGCAGCTCAAGGGCGGCTGGCGCGAGTCCGGCGCCCCGGAGGAGATCGGCGGCCTGCTCTACGACCTCGGCAGCCACGTCGTCGACCAGGCCCTGCTGCTCTTCGGCCCGGCGGCACGCGTGTACGCGGAGACCGACGTGCGCCGCCCAGGCGCCGAGACGGACGACGACACCTTCATCGCCATCACCCACACGAACAACGTCCGCTCCCACCTCTACGTCAGCGCGACCACGGCCCAACTCGGCCCGCGCTTCCGCGTGCTCGGCTCCCGGGCCGGCTACGTGAAGTACGGCCTCGACCCGCAGGAGGCGGCGCTGCGCGAGGAGCACCGGCCGGGCAACGGCACCCCGTGGGGCGAGGAGCCCGAGCACCTGTGGGGCCGCCTGGGCTCCGGCGAGTCCCCGCTGACGGGCGGCGGAACCCCGGTCCCGACCCTCCCGGGCGACTATCCGGCGTACTACGCGGCAGTGGCGTCCGCGCTGCGCAACGGCGGGCCCGCTCCGGTCACCGCACACGAGGCGGCACAGTGCCTGGCGGTCCTGGAAGCCGCGCGCGTCTCGTCCCGGGACGGCGTCACCGTGAACCTTTGAGCCTCAAGGTCCCGAGGTGAGACGTGGATCCCGAGCTCCGCACGGCGCGTGGCCTCTGCTCCCGACTCGAACGCTCTATCCTTCACAATCTGACGATCATCACACTTGTGAAGAATGGACTCGCCTCGTGAAGCTGCCCCGGATCGCGTCGGCCGTCGCCACGGCCGCGATCGCCCCGGCCGTCCTGCTGGCCTCGCCGGCTTTCGCCGCCGAAGCATCCGCCGCCGCGACGATCGGCAAGCCGTGGGCCCCGACCGCTCCCGACCAGGACCCGGTGGACGACGGGCAGCAGCAGGACAAGCCGACTCCCGAGACCCCCCAGGCCGCCAAGGACCGGGCGGCCATCCAGGCGATCCTGGCGGACCCGGCGACCGGGCCGGGCGTCCGCGCGGCCGCCGAGAAGGCCCTCAAAGGCACGGCCGAGGACATGCGGAAGTTCCTCGAGGTCGAGTGGGCCAAGCAGCAGCTCTCGGACGACCGGGTGCTGGTCGCGCGGATCACCGAGGCCGGGGGCCCGGCCGTACGGAAGGCCGGCGACGCCGCCCTGGCCGTCAACACGCGCGAGGCCCTCACCGAGTTCCTGCGCAGCGGGCAGCACGTCGCCCGCTTCGAGGACGACAAGGCGGAGCTGGCGCGCATGCTCCCCGGCGCCGGCAAGGCGGTCACCGAGGCGGTGAACAAGCTGCTGAGCGGCGGAACGCGCGACGAGGTGCGCGAGTTCGTCCAGAACGGCCAGCACAAGGCCCGCGCCGAGGACGACCGGGTCGCGCTGCTCGGCATGCTGAAGGACGCCGGGCCCGGCCTCAAGGAGGGGATCGTCAAGCTCCTGGAGAAGAACGCGACCCCCGCCGAACTGCGTACGTTCATGACCACGACGCAGCACGAGCTGCGCGACGACGACAACTCCGTCCTGATCTCGGCGATGGTGAAGGGCGCCGGACCGGAGCTGAAGAAGGCCGCCCTCGCCGCCCTCAAGGGAACGCCCGCGGACCGCATCGAGTTCCTGAAGAACGGGCAGCACGCCGCCCGCGCCAAGGACAAGGCCGCCGGCGGCCAGAACGGCGGCAAGGACGCCGAGGACGGGGCCAAGGACGGCAACAAGAACGGCGGCAAGGACTCCGCCGCCAAGTCCCCCTCGGACCCCGGCTCCGCAAACGGCTCCGGCAACGGCACCAAGGCAACCCCGGCCGGCGGCTCCGGCCCGCTGGCCAGCACGGGCGCCAACGCGCAGCTGGCCGTGGCGGCGGGAACGGGCGCGGCCGCGCTCGGTGCGGGCGCGGGCCTGCTCTACGCGGGGCGGCGCCGCCGCACGGCGGCCAGGGGCTGACGCGAACGGCGCCGGCACAGCGGGGTGAGCGGCGCCCGCCCACCCCGCTGCGGCCGCACCCGAAGCGCCCCGGGCCCAACGGCTACGCGCTCTTGAACACCTGCCTCTGCCGCCCCAGCCGCTCGATCTCCAGCTCCACGACATCGCCGGCCCGCAGGTACGGCTTCGGCTCCGGCTGGCCCATGGCGACGCCTGCCGGCGTGCCGGTGACGATGACGTCGCCGGGGTAGAGGGTCATGAACCGGCTCAGGTACCGCACGACCTCACCGACCGGGAAGATCTGGTCAGCGGTTTTGCCGTCCTGCTTGAGCTCCCCGTTGACCCACAGCCTCACGTCCAGCACCTGCGGGTCCGGGATCTCGTCGGCGGTCACCAGCCACGGGCCGAGCGGGGTGAAGGTCTCGCAGTTCTTGCCCTTGTCCCAGGTGCCGCCGCGCTCGATCTGGAACTCGCGCTCCGAGACGTCGTTCACCAGCACGTACCCGCCCACGTGGGCGAGCCCCTCCTCAGCCGTGGCGAGGTAGCGGGCCGTGCTGCCGACGACGACACCCAGCTCGGCCTCCCAGTCGGTCTTCACGCTGCCGCGCGGGATCAGAACGGTGTCGTCCGGCCCGACCACGGTGTCCGCGGCCTTGAGGAACAGGATCGGCTCGGCGGGCGGCTCGGCACCGATCTCGGCGGCGTGCCCGAAGTAGTTCAGCCCGATGCCCACGATCTTGCCGATACGGCCGACCGGCGCGCCGATCCGCAGCCCCTCCGCCTCCAGGACCGGGAGCTCCCCGGACGCCGCCGCCTCCCGTACCCGGGACAGCACGGATTCGTCGGCGAGCAGGGCACCGTCCACATCCGTGACCAGTCCGGACAGGTCGCGCAGCGATCCGTCCCGGTCGAGCAGTGCGGGGCGCTCCGCCCCGACCGGTCCGACACGCAGCAGCTTCATGGGCATTCTCCCGTGGTCGAGGGTGGTCGGCCCATGGGCGTGCCCCGGGCCGGACGATGGGGTGCGGCCATCGGAGGATTGGCTGATCCTCCAAGACCCTCGTCCCGTCCGCAAGACCCTGTTCACGGACTGGAACACCCGACCCGAAGCCGGCCCGGAAGCACTCGACCCGAAAAGCCGGCCCGGAAGCCGCCCTCCCCGGAAGGCCGGCGCCGCCCTAGGCCCCGCCCGCCGCCTCCAGCCGCTCCTTGCGGTACTGGAGCCAGGCCCGCTCGGCAACGGACCAGGCCGTGGTGGTCGCCAGGTACAGCCCGGCGGCCAGCGGCACCACGGCGGCGGTGATCAGCGTCCCGAACGACAGCAGCGGCAGCACGCCGCCCACCCGCCGCAGCACCTCCTGCTGCTCCGCGCTCAGCTCGACCCCCGCCGCTCCCGCGGCCGACGCCTTCCGACCGGCCCCGGGAGCAGCCACGGCCCCCACCAGGGCAGCGGTCCGCCGCGCCCGCACCGCACTCCACGCGGCAACCACCGCGATGACCACGAACAGCGCGAGGAACACCAGCCCCTGCGCCCCGAACACACCCCCGGCACCGAGCGCATCGCCCCAGCGCGCACTCAGCGGGGCCGCGAACAGCCGGTGGTCCAGCAGCTCACCAGGAGAGGTGAAGGCCTGGTACATGACGAAGAACACCGGCAGCTGGAGCAGCATCGGCAGGCACCCGGCCGCCGGGGTGGCGCCCTTGAAGGCAGCCCTGTTCAGCGGGTGCAGAACGAGCCGCACGAGGAAGGTGAACAACACGATCGCGGCAGCGGTCGCGGATTCGGCCAGCACCGGCTCCAGGAGCCGGCCCAACTCGATGACAAGATCAGTGAAAACGGACACGCGGGCCCTCCGAGGGGTCTCGTCGAACGTCGAAAACGGGCATGCACAGGCATGCATTTCGGCGCGACGACCCACGAGGGACGCACAGCACGACAAGGAGAAGAAGGGAAGGCAGCGACGCTGCGCGCCCCTACGCGGCCGTCAGGGCAGGACGACCGGGCGCCCTGGGCCGCGACCGGCCCGAGGCATCGGGATCACGCTGCGGCAGGAACGCCGTACGCTGCTCGCGATCACGGATCGCGGTACGTATGCGGTGCGGCGGCACGGGCCGTACGAGGCGCGCCACCAGGGCGGCAACCCCCACGGTGACGGCCGCGGCGGTGGCCGCGAGGGCGACCATGACGGCACCCGGCCCGCTCTCCCCCGCGATCAACCAGAGGGCTCCTGCGATCAGCAGCAGCGGTGCCAGCCGCGAGGCGACAGCACCGACCAGGGAGCCGGACCAGGAAGAAGCCCAGCGCTCGCCGTTACGCCCGTCCATCGATTCCGCCCCCTTTCCACTCCCCTCGATCTTAACCGCCCCCACCGACAACTCCCACGCCAGCCGGCCCATTTAACCGGTCGCCGCACGAACGAGCGTCCCCCACACCACGAGCCGGTACGTGGAGGAGTACTCGGGCGTGCACGTGGTGAGCGTGATGTAGGCGCCCGGCTCCCCGAACCCGTACTCGGGCCGGACCGCACTGCGCGGCACGGGCGCGATCACCCCGACATCGCGCTCGCTCGTCTCGGCCAGCGTCTTGCGCACGACGTACGTGAACGTACGCCCCTGCACCTCGACGACCAGCTCGTCACCGGGCCGCAGCCGGTTGATGTAACGGAACGGCTCCCCGTGCGTGTTGCGGTGCCCGGCCAGCGCGAAGTTGCCCTCGGCGCCGGGCCGGGCGGTCCCGGGATAGTGGCCGGCGTACCCCTTGTCGAGCACGGCCCGCTTGTCGACCCCCTGCGCGATGGGCACGACGACACCGAGCCGCGGAATCCGCAGCACCCCGTACGCGGACGACCCCGTCGAACCACCAGAACCAGAACCGGACGGCGACGACCCCGGCGACGACCCCGAAACCGACGGCGACGGCGACGGCGGAGACGCAGACGCAGGCGCAGGCGCAGGCGCAGATGCAGATGCAGACTCCCCGAGGCCCCCCGCCCCGTCGCCGGCCCCGGGACCACCACCCCGCCGCTCCTCGGCCCAGCCCCTCTCCAACGCCGCCACCTGCCGTTGCGCCGAGGCAGCGGCCAGCCGGTTGGTCCACCACACCTGGTGCACGACCAGCAGCAACACCACCACGCCCACCGTGACGGCCAGTTCCGCCGTCACCCACAGCAAGCCGCGCAGCCCCCGCAAGCCGGCCCGGCGGGACCCCGCTCCGCGGCCGTGCACCACCACACGCATGTGATCCCGCACGGGGCGCACCTTAAGACCTCCCCCGCCAACAGACCAGCAGCAGTACGGTGTGAACCATGCGCCCCGACACGCCTGCCGAGCACATCGCCGAAGCCGAGCGCCTGATCCGCACGGCGACCCGCTACCCCGAGGACCAGGAGCCGCTGCTGCTCCAGGCCGCGGCCCACCTCGAACTGGCCGACGCACGAGAACGGGCGAGCGCGCTCTACGACCAACTCCTGGCCGGCAAACCCGTCAACATCCACTTGATCAAGGCGTTGCAGGCCGCGAACCTGTGGGAGTACGGGCACGAACCCGAGGCCCGCGCCCTCATCCAGGGCATCCGCGCCGCGGCCCCCTCGGACCCGGCCCCCTGGGAGGTCATCGCGGAGGCGCTGGAGGCCCACGACGAGCTGACCGACTCGGAGGAGTGCTTCACCCAGGCGGCCACCCTCCTCATCTCGGACGCCGCCCCGCTGACCCCGGCCACCACGGCCCTCCTGACGGGCCGCCACCGGGTACGCCGCCTCCTCGGCCTGCCGCACGACGACTGGGACATGGTCGCCGACACCCGCCACACCGGCCCGATCCCGCTGGACGAGCTGCACGACCCGAAACGCATCTGGGCCCTGGGCTCCGACGACCCTGCCGAGCTCCGCGCCGAGATCGCCCGCCTGCGCGCGGAGCTCGGCGACCGCCGCGCCGCCCTGTCCCGCCCCTTCCCGGTGGCGATCCTGCACTGGCCGCAGCGGGAGCTGGCCGAGCTCCTGACCAGCTACCCGACCCTGGCGGCGGAGTACCCCTCGCACGAGGCACACCTCACCCGGATCGAGACGTCGCTGCGCGCCCTGGCCGCCTCGGGCACGACGAACCTCGGCATCGTCACGGCCAGCGTCCCCTCGTACGAGGCCTTCGCGGCGTCGGAGAAGACCTCCCCGGCTTCCCCGTCCCTCCTCCCGGAATACGCGACGACCCTGGCCGCCCGGGGCAAGGCCACCCCGTGGCCCCCGTCCCCGAACGCCCCCTGCTGGTGCACCTCGACCAAGCCGTACGCGGAGTGCCACGGCCGGCTGCCCGTGGCGTGACCTCGGTCCGTGGTGTTCCCGACGTGGCGATCGCCGGCCCCGGGTCCGCACCGCGCAGTCATGGCGCGGGCCCGAGGGGGAACTCCAGCTGTTGGTGGCCGCGGGCCGTGGCCGTCGGTGGGGCGGGGCGGGTGGAGGCCACCGCCAGGAGGGTGCGCAGGGCCCGCGTGACCTCGTGCGGGGTGTCGCGGATCATCGACGGGGTCGCGCTGATCACCAGGATGCCGTGGGACTCCAGGCGCAGCCGGCGGCGGAGGGTGGCCTGCCAGGCGTCGCGGGTGTAGTGGTACTCGGCCGAATCGATCTCCAGGGCCACGCCTTCGTCCGGCCAGTAGGCGTCCGGGCTGGCCAGGAAGGCGCCGT
This sequence comes from Streptomyces sp. NPDC127106, assembly GCF_042677605.1. NCBI lineage: Bacteria > Bacillati > Actinomycetota > Actinomycetes > Kitasatosporales > Streptomycetaceae > Streptomyces > Streptomyces sp. NPDC127106. Next base: position 57,898 of record NZ_JBHXTC010000027.1, read on the forward strand.
CCGGAGTGTAGAGGCGGGCGTTCCACAGCGGGGCCGGGAGGTCCGGGTCCGTCGCGGTGAGGGACTCACGGGCCCGGGCTTCGGCCGGGGAGCGGACCCCGGCCAGGAGCTCGGCCGCCGCGGCGCGGACCGCCGGGCGGCGCAGGAGCCGGGCGGCGCGGAGCTCGGCGTACAGGTCCTGCGGGTGGCACCAGCCGGACTGGACGACGTGGGCGAGGACCGCGCGGACCCGGTCGGGGTCTGCGGTACGCGAGGCGAAGTCGGCCGCCGCACGGACCGGGCGGGTGGAGGGGATGCCCGCCACGGTGATGGTCTGCGGCCAGCGGGCGGTCGGTACGGGCCGGACCTCTGCGGTGCCGGACGGCCGGCGTGGGGCCCGGACCAGGACCTCGGCCGGGGTCCGGGGGGCGTGGGGGATGCCGAGGAGGGCCAGGGAGGCGCCGCCGGTGAGCGCGGCCGTCGCCCCGGACAGCGGGTCCGCGGCGGGCTCGGCGGCGTACAGGACGGCGGCGAGGGCGCGCTGGCGGTGGTCCGGGGGGCCGGTCTGCAGGAGGTACACGCGCGGCAGTAACCGCTGCCAGGGGCCGCCGGGGCGGGTGCGGGAGGTGACGGTGCCGTCCGGGACGCCGGAGGCGGTGAGCTGGTGGCGGGTGGCGAGGTTGAGCTGCCTGCGGAACGGGGCTGGGGTGGTGGGGCTGGGTGGGGCGGCGTGTGCTCGGGGTCGGGCTCGGGGGCGTCGGTCTGCGGTCGGTGTGATCATGCCGGCGATATGCCCGTTGGAGGCCGGCCGGACCCCTGCCCCCGTCCCGGCACGGCACGGCCCGTCCCGGCACGGCCCGTCCCGGCCGGCCCGGTCAGCGGCCCGGGTGGTCCGGGGAGAGGAAGACGATCACGGCGGTGGTGCGGGTGCCCGGCAGGGCGGGGACCTCGTGCCAGCCCAGGCGGCGGTACGTGGCCACCGTGTCCGTCGCCAGGCGGGAGGTCAGCAGCCAGGCCCGCCGGTCCGGGGCGTCGGCGATGACCTCGGCGAGCAGGGCGCGACCGGTGCCGCGGCCGCGCGCGTACGGACGTACGGCGAGCTCGTCGATCTCCAGCGCCCCCGCGAGGAGGTCCCGCACCCGGTCCGGGCCGAGCTGCGCGGCGACCTGGGCGTATCCGCGGTCGGAGGGGAAACCCGCCGGGGTGAGCCAGGCCGTGGCGAAGCCGTCGACGCCGGCCGCGGACTGGGCGATCGCCGTACGGAAGCCGGGGCGCCGGCTGTCGGACTGGAGCCGGGCCGCGAACTGACGAATGGTTTCCGCGCTTTCGTTCCACGGCGGGGCCGAGAACACCTCGGCGTAGGCGTCGACCAGCTCGTCCGCGAGATCGAGGACGGCCTCTCCGTAGCAGATCACGATGTCCGCACCTCTCTCTTCGTCCCGATTGTCTCTTCGTCCCGATTGGGGTGGGAGGGCGACTGTATGCCCGTCCGGGAGCCCGTGGCGCGTACCGCACGGATCCGGCGAGTGTGCGACAAATCCCCTCCTTCGCGCGCGTGTCGGGGGCCGGGCAGCCGCGTTGAGCAGCCCGTGGACAGACTGCTTCGGGCGGCCGGCCGGTGCGCCCTCGCCTTCCTGCTCGTGCTGGGTGTGGTGGCGCTGCTGCCGCGTGCCGTGCAGGAGGCCGTACCGGATGCGGTGATCGGCGGGGCCGTGCTCGTACTCGGGGCACTGGCTGCCGCCCGCCGGATGCCGAAGCGGCCGCGTTAGCCTCGTAGGGCGGGCGCGGACGTACGGACGCACGGGCCCTGCGGCGCGACGCGGTGCCCGCGGGTGCGCCACGCACAGGGTCGCGGGCCGTGCGGCGCACGCACAGCCACACGCACACGCACCGATACACGGAATCGATGAACTGACGAGGGAGTTGGGATGGCGCGGGTACCGAGTTCCGCAGTGGCGGCCGCCGGGCTGGTCGGCGGTTACGCCGTCGCCCGGTGGACCAAGAAGCGTCCGCTGGGCGGTGTCGTCCTGGGCGCGGCCGGGATCGCCGCGGGACGCGAATGGCACAAGCGCGGCGGCGTCCCCGCAGCGGCCGGGCTCGGGGCGCTGTACCTGGCCGGCTTCGCGGGCGCGCACCCGCTGGCGAAGAAGGTCGGGGCATGGCCGGCCGTGCTCGGCGCGACCGCGGTCGTGGCCGCCACCGCCTGGGCCGTGGCCGACCGCGACTGAGCAAGCAACCGGGGACCGCTCCGCCGCCCCGCCCGACCCGCCGCCGACGGAGCCGAGCACGCGGGGGCGAGGGCGGCCCCGCCCCGCCCCGAGCACCGGCGGCCGACGCGGGGACGGGGCTGCGCCCCGGGCGGGGCGGCGTCAGGCGCGTTGCGCTAGGCGCCGAAGGCCCGGGACGTCGTGTGGATCAGGAGGCCCGCCAGGGCGCCGACGACCGTGCCGTTGATGCGGATGAACTGGAGGTCCCGGCCGATGTGGGCCTCGATCTTCCGGGTCGTCTGCTCCGCGTCCCAGCCGGCCACCGTCTCCGTGATCAGCGAGGTGATCTCGGCCCGGTAGGTGGTCACCACGTACACCACCGCGCCCTCCATCCACCCCTCCACCTTGTCCTGGACCCGCTGGTCCGTGGCCAGCCGCGCCCCCAGCGACAGCAGCGACGCCCGCACCCGCAGCCGCAGCTCGCTGCGCTCGTCCTCCGCCGCCGCCAGGATCAGCGATCGGATCGCCGTCCACGCGGAGGCGATCACGTCCTGGATCTCCTCCCGCTCCAGGAGCTCGACCTTCAGCCGCTCCACCCGGGCCCGGGTGTCCGTGTCCGCCTGGAGGTCGGCCGCGAAGTCCGTCAGGAACCGGTCCACCGCGCCGCGCGCCGGGTGCTGCGGCATGTCCCGCATCTCCGTCAGGAAGCGCAGCAGCTCCTTGTACACGCGCTCGCCGACCTTGCGGTCCACGAACCGCGGGGTCCAGCCGGGTGCGCCGCCCTGGACGGCGCCCATGACCGAGTCCCCGTGCGTCACCAGCCAGTCGCGCGCCCTGGCGCACACCAGGTCCACGACCCTGTGGTGGCCGCCGTCCGCGACGACCCGCTCCAGCGTCTTGCCGATGCCGGGCGCGATCTCGGCGGACTCCGCGCGCCGCGTGATGGCCTCCCCGACGACGGCCTGGACGTCGGAGTCGCGCAGGACCGTCAAGGCTCCGCGCAACGCCGTGGCGAGCTCGGCCGTGACCCGGTCGGCGTGCGCGGGCTCGGCCAGCCAGGCCCCGAGCCGGCGACCGATGCCGAGGGCGTGCAGACGGGCGCGGACCACGTCCGGGGAGAGGAAGTTCTCGCCGACGAACTCGCCGAGCGTGGCGCCGAGCTGGTCCTTCTTGGTCGGGATGATCGCGGTGTGCGGGATGGGCAGGCCGAGCGGGTGACGGAAGAGGGCCGTCACCGCGAACCAGTCCGCGAGCGCGCCGACCATTCCCGCCTCGGCCGCGGCCCGGACGTAGCCGACCCAGGCGCCGGCGCCGGCGTGCTCCGCCCAGGTGGTCAGTACGTACACCAGCGCGACCAGGAGCAGCAGGCCGGTGGCGGTGGTCTTCATCCGGCGTACGCCGCGGCGGCGCTCCTCGTCCGCCTCGCTGAACACGAAGCCGCTGAGAGTGGGTGTGCGGGCCGCCCCCGTGCCGCCCCGGCCCCCGCTACGGCCTCCGCTACGGCCTCCGCCAGCGCTACCGCTACCGCTGCTGCCGCCGGCAATGGCCAGCGCCGTGCCGGTGCGCGCACCCGCGCCGGTTCCGGGTCCCGTTGCGGACCGCGGGTCGACCGCCGGGCGGGGGCCGCTTCGGAGGCCGGCGTCCTTGTGGGGACCAGAGCCCGCACCCGGGCCGGAGCCGGATCCGGTGCCGGGGTCGGGGTCGGCTTCTGCATCCGAGCCCGTACCCGTCCCGCGGCCGGAGCCGGGCCCGGAGGCAGCACGGCCCGGTCCCGAGCCGGGGCCCCGGTCGGGCGCCGAGCCGGAGCGATCCGGCCCCCGGCCGGGGTCAGGGCCGGGGTCGGGGCCCTGGCGTGGGCCGACGGGGTCGTCGCCTTCGGGTGCGGTGCGGTCGTTCACGTGCTTCTGCCTTCCCCGGGCGCCTGTTTTGTCTGCATAGCATCCGACTCCCCGCGAGCCCGAGGAGTTCCCGGTGCCCGGCGCGCCGGCCTTGGGGTGCCCCAGGCCCAAGGCCCCGGCCCCAGGCCTCAGCCCCTCAGAGCTCCTTGCGGAGGCTCGGGCCGCCCAGCCCCTCCGGGCCCTGGGGCGGCTTCGGCGTCTTCGGCGGCTTGACCTTGACCTCGACCCCGCCCCAGAAGGCGAGGCCCGTCACGACGACCCGCGGGGCACCCGAAGCCGGCGGCCCCGCGGCGCCCTTCTGTTCGAAGCCGCCCATGATCCCGACGCCCCGTACGTCGAGCTCCACGTCCGGCGGGACGGTGATCTCGATGCCGCCCATGATCGCAACACAGTTGATCACCACCTCGCGCTGCGCGAAGCTCGCCTCGCGCAGGTCGAGCTCACCGCCGCCCCAGAACGCCACCGCGTCCAAACGCGGGGGCATTGTCCAGTTGCCCTTGCGCTGGAACCCGGACATCACGGCCACGGCCGTGCCGGACGCCCCCGCCGGCGTCCCGCCGCCGACCCGCGACGACCAGGAGCGGTCCGTCCCCGCTCCCGGGAACGCAGCGGCGGCCGGCGCACCCCCGGGCGCCGGCAGGTCCCTGGTCAGCGGCTCCAGCTCGGCGTAGGTGCGCGATGTGTACGCCGCCTCCAGCCGCTCCTCGAATTCGTCCATGTCGAGCCGGCCCTCGGCGACGGCGTCGCGCAGCCGCTCCACCACCCGCTCCCGGTCGGCATCCGACGCCCTCAGTTCCGGCAACGGCTTCTGCGGCCCCTCGTCAGTCATGAGGTCCAGCCTATGCAGCCGGGCACGGGAGTTGTACGCCCCGGACCCCGGTCCTGTCCCCTGATCCGCCCCTGATTCTTCCCTGGCCCACACCCCCTAGGCCTCCCGGACGGGGCGCCCCCGCCCAGCCCCCGGCGGCGCGGCCCGCCCCTCACCCCCGGCCCGTGTACATCCGCGCGATCACGTCCTCGATGTCCGGCTCCCGCACCGACAGGTCCGACAGCGGGTACCTCGCCGCCACCTCCGCCACCAGCGGCGCCGCCGAAGCCCCCGCCGGGAACGCCAGCCACTGCCGCGGCCCCTCCACCTTCACCACCCGCGCCCCCGACACACTGATCGCCGGAAGCTCCCGTTCCAGGTCCAGTACGAGCATCCGCTCGCTCTCCCCCACCGACCCCGCCGCGTACAGCCCGGCCAGCGCCCCGTCGTACATCAGGCGCCCGTGGTCGATCACCATCACCCGCTCGCACAGCTGCTCGATGTCCTGGAGGTCGTGGGTAGTGAGCAGGACCGTCGTGCCGAGCTCCGCGTTCAGTTGCCGCAGGAAGCCCCGCACCTTCGCCTTGCTCACCACGTCGAGCCCGATCGTCGGCTCGTCCAGGTACAGCACGTCCGGATCGTGCAGCAGCGCCGCCGCGATGTCCCCGCGCATCCGCTGCCCCAGCGACAGCTGCCGCACGGGCACGTCCAGCAGAGCGCCCAGGTCCAGCCGGTCCACACAGCGCTCCAGGTTCTCCTCGAAGCGGGCCCGCGGAATCCGGTACAGCCGCCGCATGAGCCCGTACGAGTCCTTCAGCGGCAGGTCCCACCACAGGGTGGTGCGCTGCCCGAACACCACCCCGATCCGGTGCGCCAGCCGCATCCGCTCCCGCGCCGGATCGATGCCGGCGACCCGCAGGCGGCCCCCGCTCGGGGTCAGGATGCCGGTCAGCATCTTGATCGTGGTCGACTTCCCGGCGCCGTTGGGCCCGATGTAGCCGACCACCTCGCCCCGCGCCACCTGGAAGCTGATCCCGTCCACGGCCCTGACCCGGTGCTTCTCCCTGCGCACCCGGCCGGCCCGGCGCCGGACGTCGAAGACCTTCTCGACCCCGTCCAGCTCGATCAGCACGTCCCCGCTCCCCTCCACGTCCCTGCCCCCACTGCCCTGACCGCCCTGACCGCCCTCACTGCCCACAGCTCCTCAGCTCCTCAGCTCCCCGTGCTCCGATACGTACGAAGGCCCGCGCGCCAGGCCAGTACCGCGGGCACGGACACCGCCGACGCCACCACCGGGCTCATGAACGCCAGCCACCCCGGCAGCCCCAGCGGGTCCGGCCGCCCCAGCACGTACAGCGCGGGCAGCCAGTTGACGAAGGCGAGCGGCACGAGGAACGTGACCCCGCGCAGCAGGTCCTTCGCGAAGATGGTCGGCGGGTACTGGAGCATCGTGGTCCCGCCGTACGTGAACGCGTTCTGCACCTCCGCCGCGTCCCCGGCGACGAACTGGAACGCCGCTCCGGCCACCATCACCGCCCCGAAGATCGCCGCCCCGGACACGACCATCACGGGCAGCAGCAGGACCTTGGCGGGCGTCCACTCCACGTCCAGCACCGCCACCGCCCAGGCCATCACCCCCAGCCCCTGCACGACCCGCCCCAGCCGGCGCAGCGCGAACCGGTCCGCCGCGGCCTGGGCGAGCACCGGGACCGGCCGCACCAACATCGAGTCGAGCGAGCCGTCACGGATCCGCAGCCCGATCCGCTCGAGGTTGCCGAGCAACAGGTCGGCGAGCCCGAGCGAGGCCGAGGAGGCCCCGTACAACAGCGCGATCTCGGGCAGGGTGAACCCGCCCAGCGCATCGACGTGCGAGAACATCAGGAAGATCGCGACGAAGTCGAGCAGCGTGATCGCCGCGTTCCCCACCGTCGACAGCACGAACGACGCCCGGTACGCCATCGTCGACCGGATCCACATCGCCACGATCAGCCCGAAACCGCGCAGCCCCTCCCACGCAAGCCCGCCCCGGACCCCCTGCACCCCCCGGGCCTCCCGAACCCCCCGAACCCCCGGAGCCTCCTCAGCCACAGCCTCCTCAGCCACCCTGGACCACCACCTTCCGCGTCGCGGCCGACTGCACCATCCGCCCCAACGCCAGCAGCACGAACGCCCACCCCGCCTGGAAGGCCAGCGCCCGCGCCACCTCCGCGGCCCCCGCATGCCGACCCAGCAGCACGTCCATCGGGACCTGGAGCATCGCCGACCACGGCAGCACCCGCACCAACTCCCCGAAGCCGCCCGGGAACACCGTCAGCGGTAGCAGCATCCCCGAGAAGAAGATCGAGGCCACCGTGGCCATCAGATTGACCCCGGCGCCGTCCATCAGCCAGAACGCCGCCAACCCCAGCAGATAGCGCAGCGCGAAGCTCACCACCAGCGCGAGCAGCACCGACCCCAGGAACAACAGCCAACGCAGCGGATCCGCGGGCAGCGCCAGCTCGAAGGCGAGCGCCCCGGCCACCAGCGGCACCGCCCCCCGCGCCACCAACTGGAACGCCGCCCGCCCCAGGTCGGCCGCCAGCCACCACAGCTGCAAGTCCGCCGGCCGGTACAGGTCCACCGCGATGTCCCCGGTCCGGATCCGCTCCTGGAGCTCCTCCTGGAAGCCGCCCCCGATCAGCGCGGCCGCCGCCAACATCGCCTGGCTCACCCACACGAAGGTCAGGGCCTGCGCCTGGTCGTAGCCGCCGAGACCGGGCCGCTCCTCCCACAGCGCGACGTACGTGTACGCCAGGATGAAGCCGAAGACGGTGTTCGTGAACACCCCCGCCGCCGTCGCCGTTCCGTAGGTCGCGTACCGCCTCAACCCCCCGGCGGCGACGGCCAGATAGAGCCGCGCCCGCCCCGACGCCCGCTGGCGCACCGTATCCCTCCGATTTCCCGCGTCGTTCCCACGTCGTCCCGCCTCGGCCAAAGACGCGCGAGCTTAGTGCGGAGGAGCGATCCATGCGACCGATTTACGCCCGTCCGACGCGGAATGAGCAGCCATCGGGTAGACAACATGGAGTACAGATCCGGATATTTCGAACTGCTTCGAGGAGCCCCGGCAATGAGCGACCAGTCACCACCCCCTGGCTGGACCCCTCGTGACCCGGTCGCCCCCGCCGGACAGCCCGCCGGACAGCCCGCCGGACCGCACACGGCCCCCAAACCGAAGCGACCGCGCACCGGATGGCGCCGCCTCGCCCCCACCTGGCGCCTGGCCCTGGGCTGCGTCCTCCTGCTCGCCCTGCTCCTCTTCGGCACCCTCATCGCGGGCTACCTCCTCGTCGACATCCCGCCCGCCAACGCCGCCGCCACCGCCCAGTCCAACGTCTACCTCTACTCGGACGGCTCCCAACTCGCCCGCGACGGCGAGGTCAACCGCGTCAACGTCCCGCTCTCCCAGATCCCCCGGACGGTGCAGGAGGCCGTACTCGCCGCCGAGGACCGGGACTTCTACTCCGAACGCGCCGTCGACCCCAAGGCCATGGTCCGCGCCGCCTGGAACACCCTCACCGGCAAGGGCAAACAGTCCGGCTCCACCATCACCCAGCAATACGTCAAGAACTACTACCTGGGCCAGGAACAGACCATCAAGCGCAAGGTCAAGGAGTTCTTCATCGCGATCAAACTCGGCCGCGAGAAATCGAAGGACTACATCCTGGAGGGCTACCTCAACACCAGCTACTTCGGCCGCAACGCCTACGGCATCCAGGCAGCCGCCCAGGCCTACTACGGCAAGGACGTCGGCCGGCTCACCACCGCCGAAGGCGCCTACCTCGCCACCCTCCTCAACTCCCCCAGCACCTTCGACGTCGTCACCCACCCCCGCAGCCGCGACCGCGCCCTCGCCCGCTGGAACTACGTCCTCGACGGCATGGTCAAGAAGAAGTGGCTCACCGAGACCGAACGCGCCGCCATCCGCTTCCCCGAACCGGGCAAGGTCCGCGCCGCGTCCGGCCTCTCCGGCCAGCGCGGCTACCTCGTCGAAGCCATCAAGGACTACATCACCGAACACGAGATCCTCGACGAGAACACCCTCGCCGAAGGCGGCTACCGCATCACCACCACCATCGACCGGCGCCGCCAGACCGACCTCGCCGACGCCGTCGACGACCAGATGGTCAGCAAACTCGACCCCGAACAACGCCCCGTGGACCGCTTCGTCCGCGCCGGCGGCACCTCCATCGACCCGGCCACCGGCAAGGTCGTCGCCATGTACGGCGGCATCGACTACACCAAGCAGTACGTCAACAACGCGACCCGGCACGACTACCAGGTGGCCTCCACCTTCAAACCGTTCGTCTTCGCCTCCGCCGTCCAGAACGACTCCCGTACCCAGGACGGCCGCCCCATCACCCCCGCCACCCTCTACAACGGCGACAACAGACGCCGCGTCGTCGGCACCCGCATCCCCTACGCGCCCGAGAACGAGGGCCAGATCAGCTACGGCCCCATCCCCGTCACCACCGCCACCGACCTCTCCGTCAACACCGTCTTCGCACAGATGGTCGTCGACGTCGGCACGGCCAAGACCAAACGGACCGCGATCGCCCTCGGCATCCCCGAGAGCACCCCGAACTTCACCGCCACCCCCGCCATGGCCCTCGGCACCATGCAGGCCAGCGTCCTCGACATGACCCAGGCCTACGCCACCCTCGCCGACCACGGGCGACGCACCCCGTACACCTTCCTGGAGAAGATCACCAAGGGGGACACCACCGTCCCCCTCCCCGACCGCACCCCACGGCAGGCCGTCAGCCGCGAGGCCGCCGACACCACCACCTCCATGCTGATCAGCGTCGTCGACAACGGCACAGGCACCGCCGCCCTCGCCGCCGGCCACCCCGCCGCCGGCAAGACCGGCACCGCCGAACTCGACCGCGCCGCCTGGTTCGCGGCGTACACCCCGAACCTGGTCACCGTCGTCGCCATGATGGGCCAGGACCCCGACACCGGCACCCCGGAATCCCTGTACGGCGCACTCGGCCAGGCCCGCATCGGAGGCGGCGGCTACCCGGCCCGGATCTGGGCCCAGTACACGAAGACGGCCCTGGAGGCGACCGACCCCGTCGACTTCGACCTCGAACTCCAGCCCGGCGCGGCCGCCACCCCGCCGCCCTTCGCACCACAGACCCCGCAGGAGCCCGGCCAGGCCACCCCCGGAACACCGTTCCCCCCGGAACGCCCGAACCGGCCGACCGGGCCGCGGGACGAGCAGAGCCAGGGCCAGGACGAAGGCCAGGACCAAGGGCAGGACCAAGGCCAGGACCAGGGCCAGGACCAGGGCGGCCAGGACCAGGGCGGCCGGACCGAGGGGCAGCAGGACCGCCAGGAGACCGGCGGCCGGACCACCGAAGGCCAGACCACCGGCAGCACCGGCGGAACCGGGGGCGGCGGAACCACCGGCGCCCCAGGCGGCACGGGCGAGGGATGGCGCCCCCGCACCCGCACCCGCCCGCCCTCCGAATACCTGGAGTGACACCCGACGGGCACGACGTCCGCTCAGTGCCCCGAGGTCGCCTTCAGCCCGACCACGGCCACCAACAACAGCACGATGAAGAACACCCGGGCGGCGGTGACCGGCTCACCCAGCACGGCCATCCCCAGCACCGCGGCCCCGGCCGCACCGATACCCACCCACACCCCGTACGCCGTCCCGATCGGCAGCGTCCTCGCCGCGTACGACAACAGCACCATGCTGGCGACGATCCCCGCACCCGTGAACACGCTCGGCCACAGCCGCGTGAACCCGTCGGTGAACTTCATACCGATCGACCAGCCGACCTCCAGCAGACCGGCGACGAGAAGCAGAACCCAGGCCATGACGGCCACCTCCGGAACGAGAACGGAAACGGGGGTGCGTCGTCTTGTCGTCAACCCGGTACGGCGCGTCTCGTCGGGGCGGTTCGCTCCCCACCGTAACAAAGCGGCAGCACGGCAAAAGGGCCGGTGACCGAAGTCACCGGCCCACCGGCCGGCCACGGCACGGCGCGGCCACGGACGGAAACGAAGAGGAAAGCGAAGCCGAAGAAGCGGATCAGAGGTAGAGACCGGTGGAGTCCTTCGACCCCTCCAGCCGCTCCGACGCCACCGCGTGCAGGTCCCGCTCGCGCATCAGCACGTACGTCGCACCCCGCACCTCGACCTCGGCCCGGTCCTCGGGGTCGTACAGCACCCGGTCGCCCGGCTCCACACTGCGCACGTTCTGCCCGACCGCGACCACCTCGGCCCAGGCCAGCCGCTTGCCCATGGCAGCGGTCGCCGGGATCAGGATCCCGCCGCCCGAGCGCCGCTCACCCTCGGGCGAGTCGGACTTCACGAGCACGCGGTCGTGCAGCATGCGAATGGGCAGCTTGTCGTGGGTGGTGGTGTTGGTGTTGTCGCTCACGCCACGAAACTACCCGCCCGCGCGCGACCTGTCCGCCGCAGGGTCCTCAGCGCTTGCGGCGCGCCGACACCACGATCAACCCGACCACACCCACGGCCAGCAACGCGACCGGCACGATCCGGTCCATGCGCGGGTTGCCGTTCTCGTCCCGCAGGCTGTCCCGCGCGTCCGTGACGAAGGCGTTCACGGCAACGACCGCGCGCCCCGCCGTGTGGTCGACCGTCGACACGACCTTGGCCTTCGCGTCCCCGACGATCGTCTTCGGGTGCAGGCGCACACCGATCTCGTCGAGCGTCTCGGCGAGCTGCTCGCGGCGGCGGACGATGTCCGCCTCGATCTGTGCGGGGGTCCTGGCTTCCGGCACCGCGCTGCCTCCGTCGTCGTGGTCGTGCCCATGGTCTGGTCGCATGGGGGCGTGATCCGCCATGGACAGTCTGTCAGCTTAGTCTCGTGGCGTAGCGATCCACCTCCCGAGGAGACTGTCGAGATGAGTGAGCGACTCCAGCCGGGCGACACCGCCCCTGCCTTCACCCTGCCCGATGCGGACGGCAACGAGGTCTCGCTCGCCGACCACAAGGGCCGCAAGGTGATCGTGTACTTCTACCCCGCCGCGCTGACGCCGGGCTGCACCAAGCAGGCCTGCGACTTCACCGACAACCTGGACGTGCTGGCCGGGGCCGGCTACGACGTCATCGGCGTGTCGCCGGACAAGCCGGAGAAGCTCGCGAAGTTCCGCGAGAAGGAACACCTGAAGGTCACCCTGGTCGGCGACCCGGAGAAGCAGGTCCTGGCGGCGTACGGCGCGTACGGCGAGAAGAAGCTGTACGGCAAGACGGTGACCGGGGTGATCCGCTCCACGGTGATCGTGGACGAGGAGGGCAAGGTCGAACGCGCCCTCTACAACGTCAAGGCCACCGGCCACGTAGCCAAGATCATCAAGGACCTGGGCGTCTGACGTCCGCCCGCCCCCGAAACGGCCCGCACCAAACCGGTGCGGGCCGTTCCGTTTATCGGACACATCCACCCGTAACCGTCCGACTATCGCCCCGTTACTCCATGCGAGGGCCGCACGCACGGCCGAGGAAGGAAGCGATGGCTCGGTACACACGGGAACTGCTGAAAGCGGCCGCCCGGGAGACGAAGAACTGGGACGACGCCGTCCGCTGGTGCGGCGGCACGCCGACGCCGGGAAGCAGGCGATACCTCAGGGGGAAGATGCAGGAGGCAGGCATCGACGTCTCGCACTTCCCGACACGGTGGGTCCGACACACGGACGAGCGGCTTCGCGAGGTGGTTGCAGCGTCCACGTCGATGTCCAAGGTGCTCCATCTCCTGGGCATCAGCAACGTCGGGGGAAACCAGACCCACATCGCCCGGCGTCTCGCGGCCCTCGATGTCGACACCTCGCACTTCACGGCCTCGAGGGCCTCCACATCCCGTCCCGCAGGGCCGCTGGCACCCACTCTTTCGATCCGCGACCCTCGCTACGGCAGGATCCCCGGGGAACGCCTTCGGCGCGAGCTCCTGAAGGCCGGCGTTCCCGAGGAATGCTCCGAGTGCGGGGTCGGCGCGATCTGGAACGGCGGCCCCCTACGCCACGAGGTCGACCACATCAACGGGGAGTGGTGGGACAACCGCCGGGAGAACCTCCGCCTCCTGTGTCCGAACTGCCATGCGACCACAGACACTTACCGTGGACGCAAGCCGCGGAGTGCGGCATGAGCCGGGTCCGGTACACGCGCGAGCTGCTCGGCCGTAGCGCACCCCTCGCCACCAGCCTGGTCGGCTTGATGCAGCTCCTGGACACACCGCTCACAGCCGAGCGGCGGCGCTATCTACGCAACCGGCTGGCTCACTACGGCATCGACACCTCCCATTTCATCGACGAGCCGCTTCCCGCGCGTGAGCGGGAGTTCTACCCGAAGGAACGACTCCGGGAAGCAGCCGCCCATGCGGACAGCATCACAAGCATGCTCGCCTACATGGGTGTCGAGCCGTACGGCAGCGTCTACGGGCATCTGGCGAAGCTGCTGGAGCGGTTCGGGATAGACACGTCCCATTTCTCGCATCGGGGCCGATCGCAGGCACTCTTCGCTCGCGAGGAACTCGCAGAGGCGGTTGCCGGCTCGCGCAGCATGGCAGGCGTCATGCGGGCTCTGGGCCGCCACCCCTTCGACGGCGCAGCACGGGCTAAGGCCAGGCGCAGCATCGAGACATACGGGCTCTCGACGGAGCACTTCACGGGTCAGGGCCACACTGCTGGACGCCCTTCCCCTTCACGTAAGTCGGCGGCAGAGATCCTGCGCAGGCTCAACGCCGACTCGCCCCGCACCAAGACCGCGACTTTGCGCCGTGCCTTGAACGACCTCGGAGTGCCGCCCGTATGCGATGCCTGCGGCATCGGTGACACGTGGCGCGGCCTCAGGCTCGTCCTGGAGATCGACCACATCAACGGCGACCGGCTGGACAACCGCCGGGAGAACCTCCGCTACCTATGCCCCTCTTGCCACAGCCAGACACAGACATTCGCCAACCGGTCAAGGTCACATCGTCTCGCGGGCAGGCTTCGGCGACCAGTAAGGTAGTCGACGCGGGTCCGTACCCCAGCTGGCAAGAGGGCGCCGGTTTAGGTCCGGTGTGTCGTGGGTTCGAGTCCCACCGGGCCCGCCGTTGGCGCGCGGGTGGTGCGTGGGGTCGTGCCGTTCCGCGTAGTTGGGGTGCACGGCGTGGCCGGTGTCGGA